>NZ_SCTW01000050.1 GCF_004322395.1 Methylobacter sp. | reverse complement strand
GCTGAAACGGATCGGGAATGAATTTTTCCGCGGTCAATTCGGGACGCTGCCAATAGCCGCGCACCACGCCTGCGCCGCCGATATGCAGTTCACCCGGTACGCCGACCGGAACCGGGTTGCCGCTGCGATCCAAGATATGCAGCCGGACGTTGTCGATTGGCCGGCCTATCGATAACGGCCGGTCCAGGTCGTCCGGAGTTGCCGGGTAAACGCTGCTCCATACCGTGGCTTCGGTCGGGCCGTATTCGTTGTATAGCGGCACCTGCGGCAACACCGCATAGTGCCGCTTGACGACTTCGATTGAGCACGCTTCTCCGGCAACGATAGCCGTTTTCAGGGTTTGCAGCGCGCCTCCAGCTTGGCTCAACAACAACGCATAAAAGGATGGCAAGGCCAGCAGATGCGTTACCCGATGCCTTGCGATCAACTCTGCCAAGGCGGCCGGGTCCTTAATCTGGTCATCCTCCGGCAAGCACAGGCAACCGCCCTGCCCCAGTGTCCAGAACAGTCCAGCCACGGAGCTGTCGAACGCGAACGACGACAGCAGCAGATAACAGCCAACCGGTTCTGGGTAATAGGTAACTCTGGCCCAGGTCGAGTGCATCAGGTTGCCGTGCCCGACCACCACGCCTTTAGGCTGCCCGGTCGAGCCGGAGGTGTAAATGACATAAGCTGCGTGGCCTGCATGCAGCGCTATTTCCGGGTTGTCGCTGCTGCAATTGGTATAAATGTTAGCATCATCGATACACATCGTCGCCATATCTCCGCAGTCGAGCTCAGGCAACAACGCGGTACTGGTCAACAGCCACTTGCAACCGGCATCCTCAAGCAAATACGCCTGGCGATCTTTGGGATAAGCCGGATCGACCGGCACGTATACCGCACCGGCTTTGAGTATCGCCAATATCCCAACCACCATTTCCGGGCAGCGCGAAATGCACAAAGCGACGCGCTTTTCCGGTCCCGCGCCTTGCGCCAATAAACAATGCGCCAGACGGTTGGCCTGCGCATTGAGCTCGGCATAGCTAAGACGCCGCTGCTGATAAACCACTGCGACGGCTTGCGGTTGCTGCCGGGCAACGGTTTCGAAAACACCGTGTACCGTGCTGCGGCTCGGATAATCGCTGCCGGTTGAATTCCATTCAGCCAACTGTTTATGCTCAGGTCCGCTTAGCAGCGGCAGTTCCGACAAGCGGCTATCGGGATTGGCGATTATGCCGTGCAGCAGGTGTTGATAATGGCCGATGAACCTTAAAACCGTGCCGCGGGACAGTATGTCGCTACGGTACTGGAACGAGGCCGCCAAACCCAGCGATGTCTCCGCCATCAGCAAGGTCATATCGAATTGCACGGCGACGTCCTCCAGCGCATAGCTTTCGACCGACAAGCCAGCCCAATCCAGCGCGATGCCCGGCATGCCTAAAGCCAGTTCGGCAGCGTCGGATGCACCGCCGCTCTGTAGCCCGAACCAAACACTGTAAAACGCCGACGGCCCCTGCTCGCGCTCGGGCTGTAATTTTTCGACCAGCAGCGAAAACGGATAATGCTGATGAGCCTGCGCGTCCAGCACTGTAGCGTTGACCTCGGCCAGATAATCGCTGAAACGCTGCTTGGCAGCCGGATGGGTTCGCAGCGCCACCGGGTTGACGAAATAACCGACGGTATCGGCAAACTCCTGCTTCGGCCTGCCCAGCGTCGGCGAGCCTACGATGATGTCCTGCTGGCCGCTGTAGCGGTAAAGCAAGGTCTTGAACACGGTCAGCAACAGCGTATACAGGGTTGTGTGCTGCTCGGCAGCCAAGCATTTAAGTTTTTGCAGGGTGTCCGGTGTGAAGTTTAGCGTTTCCGCTCGGCCCCAGCATGAAGGCGAAGAGGACGTTTGCCTCTCGGTGGGCAATGCCAGTTTCGGCAATTCGCCGGACAACTGCCGTTGCCAGTATTGCCAGTCCTGCTCGGCTTGATCGCCAGCCAGATAAGCCGATTGCCAAGCCGCATAATCGGCATAACTCGCTTCCGGCTTAGGCAAATCCTGGACCTGCCCGAGATAATACGCCTTGAATTCTTCCAGCAGAATCGACAGCGAGCGAAAATCGACGACGATGTGATGCGCGCAAAATGCCAGCACATGATCGTCATCGGCGCAGCTGAACAAGGCAGCTCTCAGTAACGGGCCGTGCTCCAAATCGAACGGTTTGCGCACGAAAGCGGCGATAGCTTCATCCCGCTGCCGCTCGTGATCGCAAGTCACCCAGTCCATTTGGGGCTGGAGCTCGACCAGCGGGATAAGCACCGTCCGGGAATGCCGGTCAAGCCGGAAGCCGCTACGTAATTGCGCATGGCGTTCGAACAATGCAGCCAATGCGCCGCTTAATGCGGTTTTATCGGGTTTGCCTTGGATGCGCATCGCAATCGTCATGTTATACAACGAGCTGTCCGCTTCTATCTGGTTGACGGTCCAAAGCGCTTGCTGACCGAACGATAGCGGCTGCTCATCGTTGTCATCAGCCGCCACCGGAGCGATTTGCACTTGACCGGATTTCGCCAAATGCAACGCCTGTTCCGCGCATGTTGCCAAGGAAATATTGCCAAGCAGTTGCACCACCGGAAAATCGATGACCAGCAACTCGTCGATAAAGTATTTCAGATCCACCGCTTTCAGCGAATCCAGGCCGAGACTCGGTAGCGATAGCGTTATATCGACTGATCCGGCCGCCAAGCCGGACAAAGCCGCCGCTTTCCCGGCCAGAATCTGTGCCAGTAAAAGTGCGCCCTCGGCATCGGCAACAGACAGCAAGGCCTGTTGCAATAAAGTCCGCTCGGGGCTAGTCGAAGGATCAGCCGCGTAGTTTTGTTCTGGTCGCACTGGTTCCCCCACGCCTTTTAGCGCATCAACAGCCACAACCTTAAGCTTTTGCTGTTCGAAAGCCTGCCGGCAAGCCGAACGCCTGACTTTACCGCTGCTGGTTTTTAAGATCGCGCCCGGTTTCAACAACATCACGGTATCGGCCTGTATGCCGCATTCCTCGACCAGCCGGGTGCGTATCGCGGCAAACTCGGCCCGGTAGTCGGACTGCCTTAACCGATTGCGTTTCAGTTCGGCCAACACAACCAGTTTTTCACCGTCGTCTCCGCTTACCGCAAAGGCGGCCGCGCAGCCGGGGTTTAACGCATCCGTCGCCGCTTCGACGGCATATTCCAGATCATGGGGATAATAATTGCGGCCGCGGATGATGATCAGATCTTTCAGCCGTCCTGAAACGAACAATTCGTCGCCCTCCATAAAGCCCAAGTCGCCGGTGCGCAGCCAGCGATTTTGATCTTTTGCATCGGCGATGAAAGCCTGCCCGGTAGCTGAGGAATTTTGCCAATAACCTTGGCTGATGCTGGGGCCGCCTAGTTGAATCTCGCCGATTCGGCCGAAGCTGCACAGCTCGCCGGACTCCGGATCGACAATACGAATGCGTTGCGAGGCATCGACATCAATGCCGCCGCAGCCGACCAGATGCCGGATATCGTCGTCACCGTCCATGGCCGGACGCACCTTACCTTGTTCTAAACCGGCCTTGTAAAAAGCCGCCACCGTAGGCTCGCTATCTTTATCGCCGCCGGTAGCCAACAAAGTTGCTTCGGCCAAGCCGTAACAGGGATAAAAAGCTTTACGGCTAAATCCGCATTTTGCGAACGCTACGCTAAAACAACTCAGAGTGTCGGGATTAATAGGTTCAGCGCCGTTGAAAGCCAACCTCCAGCTGTCAAGATCCAACCCGGCTTTTTGATCGTCGGTAATTTTCCTGGCGCACAGTTCGTAAGCAAAATTCGGCCCGCCGCTGGTATGCGCGCGATAATCGCTGATCGCTTGCAGCCAACGGACAGGTTTTTCCAAAAACGCCATCGGCGACATCAAAATGGCGCTGGCCCCGCAATACAAAGGCTGCATGACGTTGCCGATCAAACCCATGTCATGGTAGAGCGGTAGCCAGCCTACTACCGTCGAATAGGCATTGTGGCCGAAGCGCCGCTTGATCAGCTGCTGATTGGCCATCAGATTGCCGTGGCTAATCATCACGCCCTTGGCGTTGCCGGTGGAACCCGAGGTGTATTGCAAAAAAGCCGGATCATCGTCGTGCAATGCCGGTAAACGCCAGGCGCTTGCATCGACAGCGGCAAGACTGTCGGTTATCAGCCAGTTTTTATCTAACAGCCCAGAGCCGCCGACTGCGAATTGGCGCACCGCATTGACGACGCTCTGCGTGCTGAGTATCACAGCCGCTTGGCTATCATCAATGATCGCCCGCAAGCGCGGCATGTGCCGGCTGTTGCTTGGCGGATAAGCCGGCACCGCAACCAGACCTCCGTAAAGACAGGCGAAGAACGCGACGATATAGTCCAATTCCGGCGGATACAGCAAAATAGCGCGTTCGCCCTGCAATCCCGCAGCCTGCAATTGCACAGCCAGTTGTCTGGCCTGCAAATCCAGCTCGCCGTAAGTCAGCGACTTGGTTGGCTGTTCGCCGTTTTCCAGGAATGTATAGGCGGCGCGATGCGTCTGCCGCTCCGCCCGCAACCGCAATAATGCTATCAGGGATGCGGCGTGGTTCAGCGATGCATCATCATCTACGCCGTCAAAACTGTGTGGTTTGTTTAACATATCTGCCCTACTCTCGTTGAATGAGTCGTCTGTTGAATTGCAGTCTTGTAGGCCGGAATAAGCCCATTTGAGTGACAGCGAAAACCGGCGAACCGCCTCAATTCCGATGCTGCATCTGGTAGACGATTGGTTGTACTTTTTTCCCCACAGCTATTATTTTCGACATAATCGATCTGGCCATCGGAAAAATGACGGCTAAAAGTTCCAATCATTTGATGAGCATTTCGCAATCCCGACTTTAGGTCGACTCAGGATGTTGCGCATGGTTTTTTGCTGTTTGCACTGGCGATAATGCCGTGCTGCGTGATTTTATTGATAACCTGTTGCACACAGACATCCAGATCGGTTGCGCCGGTATGCACGGCGAGCTCACTATTTTCCGGCGCTTCGTAAGGCGAGGTGATGCCTGTAAATTCCGCTAATTGTCCGGCCCGAGCTTTTTTATAGAGGCCTTTTACGTCGCGCGATTCGCAAATTTCGATAGGCGTGTCGCAATAAATTTCGATAAAGTCGCCGCGCTCGACTATGCCGCGCACACGTTCACGGTCTGCACAATAAGGGGATATGAAGGCGGTAAGTACAATTACGCCCGCTTCCATAAAAATCTTGGCCATTTCGCCGATGCGACGAATGTTTTCCTGGCGGTCTTTAGCTGAAAATCCCAAGTCGCCGCACAAACCGTGGCGAACATTGTCGCCATCCAGCACGAAGGTGCGACATCCACGCTGGTGCAGCGCTTCTTCGACGGCATGAGCTAGCGTAGACTTGCCCGACCCGGATAATCCGGTGAACCATAATATCGCGCCACGATGGCCGTTTTGCGCTTCACGCCGAGCGCGGGTCACGGTAGCGCGGTGCCAGACGACGTTGGTCGAAACTGATAGTTGTGTATTCATATCAGTAACTGCACAAACATTTGTGCACCGATTAACATCGCCAGCTTTCGCCGCTTCGATACGCTGAGGTTCATTCATAAACTGTTCCTTTATAAATCGTGGAAAACTCAATGCCTGTCTGAAACTTAATTGCTCCAACACAGGGTGGACGATTGATTGTGGTTTTTCCCTCATCACTGTTTCTATGTAATCGATCCAGCTTTGACAGGCATATAGCATTAGAAAAACGACGATGCATTGGCAAAATCGGCTGCCGGAAGCAGGCATCAAATTACCTGATCGATGTGAAGAAAAAGAATATTTCGGATAGCACACACAACGTTATACCATAGCGATTAATGGTTACATGTACCGGAGATTTGCCTTGAAAAAACTTTCAGCATTAATTTTTCTAGTTCTGCTTGGCAACAGCGTGTTTGCCGAAGAAACAGTTCTTGAAGTGATTCCCTTAACCAATCGGCCGGCATTCGAAATAGTGCCATTGCTCGCTCCACTGCTTGGGAATAACGCTCAGTTTATTGATAACGGTTCCAATCTGCTGGTTAAAACCACACCTGACCGGCTGGCTGAAATTAAGGCTA
Organism: Methylobacter sp.; assembly: GCF_004322395.1. Classification (GTDB taxonomy): domain Bacteria; phylum Pseudomonadota; class Gammaproteobacteria; order Methylococcales; family Methylomonadaceae; genus Methylobacter_A. The sequence continues at coordinate 68,703 of NZ_SCTW01000050.1, read as the reverse complement.
TCGTTAACCAACTGGATGTACGTCAGAGCAATCTGATTATTACCGTGATGCAGAGTAGGCAAACTACCGCCGATGAACTTAACGCAGCCGCCAGAGCCCAACTAAATGTGCGGATCGATCATCCATCAAAATCCGGGAGCAGAATATTCGGCCATTTGTATCAAACTCAAGACAAAAATACCGATAAAAACATCCAGACAGTCCGAACGATGGAAGGTGTCCCCGCCCACATTAAAGCAGGCAATATTTATCCAGGACAGTATTCTTCAAACTATGGTTACTCCATAGCGACTGAAACTGTCGAAGCGACAACCGGTTTTGAGGTAATCCCCAGGCTGGCAGGAGAGCAGGTCGTTCTTAGCGTATCGCCTTGGTCGGACAAAATGAACGGACAGGGACAACTTGAGATCCAAAATGCGCAGTCAACACTCAGAGTTAATCTTGGCGAATGGGTCGAAATCGGGGGAATCGGCGAAAGCAATAACGGCAGCACGTACAGCGCGTTTATGAATACGCGCCGAGTCGGCGACAGCCAAATGCATATTTTGGTTAAAGTCGACCGGGTGGATTAGTCAACTTTGTCGGTCGGACGAGTAAAATAAATAACTTGTCCGATCAAGTATTTAAATTAGTCCGCCAGAGTGTCCAGCCCCAGTTCAAGTTCAGTATAGAAAGTTTCGTATTTATTCCACAAAGACGGGCTATTAAGACGCCGGTCTGTTTCGGCGTATTCTTCCAACAGCGCAGTTTTTGCCTCATCCGACAATCCATTCTCCCCCATCGGGTACAGGATGTTATCTTCTTTATAAATATGTTCTTTTAAAAGCCGCGCATACTGAACGGCATTATCCGCCAGATCGTTTAACTCTTTCGCCTGCAATGCCCGCTCCATGTTCCGAACATATTCCCTGCCTTTGTCATGTTCCATCAGCATTTGCGGAACCGGATTGCAATGCGTTAATACGCCGGGCGATCCAAGATACCGGAACAAAATATCCTCTTCTTTGGCATGATGAAAATGATCTGCAAACTCATGAATAAATTCTATAAAGCCAGCCGCCCGCTCCATCAACACGGGTGTGTCGGGATGCTTTAGACTGAACTTTGCATAGCGTTCCATCAAATCGACATATTTTAAGATCAGCTGATGTTCTTTCATCAAATTTTCGGTGGCCAGCATGATTTGATATTCCTAAAAATTAAGTGCGGAAGCTGAGCCCGGCTTTTTAAAAGCCATGGACATTTATAATGCCGCTATTACACAACATAAAGTTCAAAAAGTGAAATCGTGGATTTAAAAGCGCCCTCTTCATGCACAATTGCCCTTTCACCAGTAATTTCAATAGCCCGCACATCCCGAATAGACATAGCCTCTAGTGAAATGGAAAAAAACGCCTAAATCTGGCATCATATTGACTCAATACAACCTGTATTCCACAAGGTTCAAACAACTCTACATTAAGGAAAGCAATGAATAACTTCCCCAAATGCCCCGTATGCGGCTCAGAATTTACTTATGAAGACGATAGTATGTATGTCTGCCCTGAATGCGCACACGAATGGCCAAAAGACGGGACAGCTAAAGATAGCAACGATGTCCGTATTATTAAGGATGCAAACGGCAACGTGTTACAAGACGGTGATACTGTCACCGTAATCAAAGATCTCAAAGTTAAAGGGTCATCATCGGTTGTCAAAGTCGGCACTAAAGTCAAGATCATCCGTCTGGTCGACGGTGATCATGATATTGACTGCAAAATCGACGGTATTGGGGCAATGAAACTTAAATCGGAGTTTGTTAAAAAGGTCTAAAGCATGGTTTGTAGGATAGGTAGAACGTAATGAAACCCATCCTACAAACCTCAAGCTTGTTGTGCGGCTATATAGACAAACTAAACGGCTCAACGGTTACTTTGTCGCCTGCCTGCACGCCTTTACATTCTTCTGGCAAGACGATATAGCAATCGCTTTGACTCATGGAACTAAGAATGTGCGAGCCTTGCTGACCCGCTGAAACGACAAAGAACTCGCCATGTTCATCTTGACTAAGGATGCCGCGCTGATATTCTTGCCGGCCGGGGGATTTTTTTAATGCGCAGGTGCAAGTCGCGGCGAACCTTAACGGTTTGAGAGACGGCGCACCGGAAAGCTGCCTTAGCGCAGGCGCTACGATCTGCTGAAAGGTTACGACAACGGCAACCGGATTGCCGGGCAACCCAAAAAAATAACACTGCCCTATTCTGCCGAAGGCGAGCGGTTTACCGGGTTTTATTGCAATTTTCCAGAAATTGACTTCCCCGCAACTTTGCAGAATTTCTTTGACATAATCGGCCTCGCCGACTGAAGCGCCGCCGGTAGTTATGATCGCATCATAGATTTTGGAAGCTTTAATAAAGCTATCTTCAAGCAACTGTTTATTGTCGGGAATGACACCCAGATCAACCACACTGTAGCTGGGGTCCGCTAACAATCCGCCTAGCATAGTGCGATTGCTGTCGTATATTTTCCCAGACTCCAGCGGCCTGCCTATTGAGATTAATTCGTCGCCGGTGGAAAAATAGGCTATTTTTAATTGTCGTTTAACGGCAACTTGATCAATACCGGCTGAGGCCAATAAGCCCAGGTCGACCGCTGTCAGCTTTTTAGGCTCGGCTATTAAACAGGCTCCTTGCTTTACGTCTTCACCGATTTTCCTGATATTTTGCTGCTTTCGTGTGTCGGCCGGAAAATGTATGGTTTGTCCCTGAGCCTGTACATGTTCCTGCATGATGACTGAATCGGCTTGCTCCGGAACAACCGCGCCGGTAAAAATCCTGACACATTGGCCGGGTTGCAACCGCCCCTGAAATGGCCGTCCGGCCCAGGAAACTCCTGCCAAAGTTAGCGTGAATGTTTGCCCGTCAGCTATGTCCCGACTTGCAAAAGCATAGCCATCCATAGCCGCATTCCGATCATGAGGGATATTGATCGGTGAATAAACCGGTTCTGCCAGTACCCGTCCCAAGGCGTTTTTTAACGCCGTTTTTTCTGTGCTGTTTACAGGGCTTATAGCCGCGTTAATTCTGTCCAGCGCGTCGTCAATAGACAGTAATGGTTTGGATTCGCTGCATGCATCAATCATGGCTTTTCATAATATGGTTTTGGATAAAAGCGGCAATCATTTCAGGCCGGTTCAGTTCCAGTTGTATCAAATAATCCGGGGTTTCTAGCGCTACGTCTGTAGCTATCGCGATGATGTCCGGATCGTTCGGGTAAAGCAAGGGGTGTTCAAGCGAAGACCGATGCAATTCAATTTTAGGAAACTTTTCAGCTCGAAAGCCTTCTACCAATATCAAATCCAGCTCAGATTGATCGAGTTGCTTTAGCTGATCGTCCAACCGGGGCTCTGTTGCTGAATGAAATTCGGTAATAATCGCCCGTCGATATCGCGAAACCAGCATCACAGAGGAAGCACCGGCTTCCCGCAAACGAAAACTGTCTTTTCCCGGCCGGTCAATTTCAAAATCATGATGGCTATGTTTGATCAAACCGATACGCAGGCCGTCTTGCTTTAAGATCCGGATCAATTGGGTCAACAGCGTGGTTTTTCCGGTTCCGCTTGCGGCGGCGAAACCTAAAACTGGAATCTTAGCATTCAGCATATCAACCAAATTATTAGATTGTTATCATAAGATGTCATATTTTAAGGTATTATTAATCTAAACACTATCTGTATACAGGCAACAGTCTTGAGAACGATCTTAAACAGATCATTAATCCAGGAGTAAACCTTGATTCGAATTTACCTGATTCTGTTACTTATCGTCATTGCATTTTTGGGGATACGTGCGTTTTTAAAAACTCCGCCCGCCGTATTGGCTCGCTACGTTAAGCCTTTACTCCTAATTATTATAGGGCTGGTCGTTTTTTATTTGGCTGTAAGCGGACATTTAAACTGGCTTTTTGCCTTAGTGGGAGTAATCCTCGCTTTTATAGTGCGTTTGATGCCGGCATTGTTACGTTATGCTCCCTATTTGCACAGGCTATGGTCGGAATTCAAATCCGCAAAACATAATTCGTCACAACAACAAAACAAAAAAAGCACTCACAGCCATATGTCGGCTGAAGAGGCCTATGAAATTTTAGGTTTGAAAATAGGAGCGTCTGAATCTGAAATTATCGCCGCTCATCGCAAATTGATGCAAAAAATACATCCTGATCGTGGCGGATCGAATTATTTGGCAGCGAAAATAAATCTGGCTAAAAAAATTCTGTTAAAAAAATAATCCTCTATGACATCCATTCGTTCAAAGCTTATTTTTATTGCAATGCTATTGGCTTTATTGAATGGCTGTACGGAACTACCTCCAAACCATGCTCCCCTCATCACAAATTATCCTTCTGCTACCGATATTCCTAAAGACGAGACACAATATCATCAGGTAAAAAAAGACGATACCTTGTATGCCATAAGCTTGGTTTATGACCTGGATTATCGTCAATTAGCGCAATGGAACCAGATTGCTCCGCCTTATACGATCAAAGTCGGTCAAAAAATAAGACTCTCCGATCCGAATTTGGGAAACAACCCCATGGATGCAGCAGACATGCCCCCAAAAACGGTGGCGGCAAAGCAAAAAGCCGCAAAGTCAACAAACAGAATCAATTCACAGAAAAAAAACTCTTTTTCGTCAAATAATAAGCCCAATCTGGCTTACAGGCCAACGTATAAAACCCAGCCAATTAAAGACATTGCTGAAAAACAGGGAAGTAGTCCACAAAAAAAATCAATTATTTCAAATGATAATGAAAACATGTTAAAGTTAAACTTTCAATGGCCGATAAAAGGAAAAGTTTTAAAATCTTTTTCTCAAGCCGATAACAAAGGCATTGATATAGCCGGAGAAATGGGGCAGGACGTGGGTGCGGCTGAAGCCGGAAAAGTTGTTTATAGCGGACAAGGCCTGATTGGCTACGGTAATTTGCTTATTATCAAACACAACGATTTGTATTTAAGCGCTTATGCCAATAATAGCCGACTGCTCGTTGCAGAGGGACATACGGTAGAAAAGGGTGAGATGATTGCAAAAGTTGGACGAACTGGATCAATCAAAACATCGCTGCATTTTGAAATTAGAAAAAACGGTAAACCGGTAAATCCGCTTAATTTTTTACCGGAAAAATAATAAACCATTTCGGCTTAAGTCGAGCAATGTAGAGGTTACCATGAAGGCAGAATTAGTTGAGCTATTGGACGATGATGTTTGTGTATTATTTGACGATGATTTGTCTTTTGACGATGAACTTCAGGCACATTCGTCAGTCGGTGAAGCATTGGATATAGATGAGATAATTACCATTGAGTCGCAGCAAGATAAAAGCATGGATGCGACGCGGGTTTATCTGAATGAGCTGGCTCGTTCGCAATTGCTGACCGCTGATCAAGAAAAACTCTACGGTTCCAGAGCCTTACAAGGTGATGAAACTGCACGCCAAATTATGATCGAAAGTAATTTGCGTCTAGTCGTTAAAATCTCCCGCCGTTACCTGAACAGGGGCTTGCCGTTACTGGACTTGATTGAAGAGGGCAATCTGGGCTTGATGCGAGCAGTTGAAAAATTCGATCCTGAAAGAGGCTTTAGATTTTCAACCTATGCAACTTGGTGGATCAGGCAAACCATCGAACGGGCTATTATGAATCAGACGCGAACCATTCGGTTGCCGATTCATATTGTTAAAGAAATGAATACTTATCTTAAAGCTCAACGCCATTTGGCACAGTTACTCGATCATGAACCCAGTGCTGAAGATATAGCGGGGCATCTGGATATACCTGTCAACAAAGTTGAAAAAATGCTTAAGCTTAACGAACGCGTTACCTCAATCGATATGCCCGGAGGCAAGGATTTTGACAAGCCTCTGGTTGAGTCGATTTCCGACGGCGAGAGCTTGTCGCCGGCCGAAAAAATACAAGAAGACGGCATGAGGCAAAATATTGCTAAATGGGTGTTCCAACTTCCTGAAAAACAGCGCGAAGTTATTTGCCGCCGTTATGGGCTTTGCGGCTATGAAGGCTCAACCCTTGAGCAGGTTGCCCAAGAGCTGGGCGTAACCAGGGAACGAGTTAGGCAGATTCAAATGGATGGTTTAAAAAGAATGAAAGAAATCCTGGAATTTAACGGCTATTCTTTCGAAGCCATTTTTAATTAATGATGAATAAGGCAATAGGTTCAAGGTGAAAGGCGCGATAATTCCTTGAACCTTGAACCTAAAATGTATTTTGCAACGGCCAGTCCCTGTAGTTAAAGACCTGACCTTGCTCCCGAACTGTGCCGCAAGCACTGAGCGATATTTCGGCAACAACCCATTGCACTGCATTGAGTTCACCTATGGCTAGGATACCGTTATCAGGAAAGCCCCTATCCACAGGCGTATAGATAGCCGCTGCACCGACATTGACATCCACAGCTTCCGACCATGGCGCATTGCCTACCAAGGAGGATTGAACCACATAACACTGGTTTTCCAGCGCTCTTGCCTGACAGCCGATTTTAACGCGATGATAACCGGCAAGCGTATCGGTGCAACTGGGCACTAAAATCAGATTCGCCCCGGCTTCAACCTGCTTTCTTGCCAACATAGGAAACTCACTGTCATAGCAGATGTTGACAGCAATTCTTCCATATTCGGTATCAAAATATTTTAGCTCCTCGCCTTTCTGAATCAACCATTGTTCGTTTTCAAAACGAGTCATCATCAGTTTATCCTGATAATCAAACTGGCTATCCGGCATAAACAGGTACGCCCGGTTTCGATAAGCGCCGGAATCGGTTTTTACCGGAAACGTGCCCGGTTGAATAATGCAGCGATATTTTTTCGCCAAGCCCTGAAACAATTCCAGATAATCATCGTGCAATGACTGCATGGCCGCCAGCTGTTTGCTTAATGATGAATAAACCTCTTCGCCGAATAACGAGGCCAGCTCCATGCTGGCATATTCAGGGAAAAGCAAAATTTTCGCATCCTGCTCTACGGCTTCCGCAACCCAGCGTTCAGCCTTGTTTTGATACTGCGGCCAATCTTCCAAAAAACTGATGTCGTATTGAGCCGTTGCTATTTTAAAGTTCATTTTTCAGCCAGAAAGTCATCGGTTTGGGCGTTTCGTTAACATCATCTAGATCTTTCCAGATATACGTTGTATGAAGTTCAGGATGTTTGACATAACCACGCTTAGTCCAGAATCGATCCAACGGCACATAATCGGCCGGCCGTCTGGGATGATCTATCGGTCGTTCCACACAACAAAAACAAATATACTTGAAGCCTCCCAAATCCTTGGCGTGAGCCTCCCTCTCTTCAAAAAACCGGACGCCGATACCAAGACCACGATAATTTTTATCGAGCACCGATTCACTGCAATAAAAAACCTCATCAAGGTTGTAACCCTGTTCAATAAACGGCTTTTTCAACTCATCAGTTTCATATTTCATTGGGATTGCTGTCGATGCCCCAACCACTTTATCGCCATGGATGGTGTGTATGCCGGAATCCTGCCGGGAGCAGGATCGGCTATCGCTATCAAAAGCGATGACAATAACGCTTTCGGGACAATCGATATAAGTCTGTAAATATTTTTTTTCATAATCAATATCCCCGTCATACAAATACGGGAAGTCTCGAAACACTTCGATTCTAAGCCGGGCAAGTTCAGGAATAAATCGTTCCAGAGCCGGACCGCTACATCTTTCAATACGAATATTTTTAGCCATAACGTTACACAAGCAAAAAAGAAACGCATTTTAGCTGAACGCTTAGCGTTTGCGTAGTTTAAGCCATGAAAAACCGCTTTTTCGGTACTCTTCGCAAAAAGGCTACCCGTATTCAAAAAGTGGCAATTATGAGATGATACCGAAAACAATTTACTTGGCGTGTTTCATAACGCCTGTCTTCAAAAATTTTAATGCTAGTTTGTTTATTTATGAAAACTGCTTCATTCGCTATATTGGTTGTTTTGCTTAACGGCTTGTTAGGCTGGTTAACCAACTTACCTCAGGATGTAGGGGCGGACGTCCCATCTGGAAAGCTTAACAGTCTGTCGTTTGCCCCGTTTCGAGAGGGCCAGGGGCCTTTGGATGAAAAATTTCCGACCCCCGAACAAATCGATGCCGACTTACGTTTAATGGGTGAAAAAACCCACTCGATCCGCACTTATGCCAGTGCGGAAGGCATTACGCCTATCATTCCCACCTTAGCTAGAAAACATGGTTTGAAGATGATTCAAGGCGCGTGGCTGGGATCTGTAAAAGAAGACAATAAAGCGGAAATTGCCGAGGTTATCCGTTCCGCCAATGCAAATCCCGATGTAGTCAAGCGGGTTATCGTCGGCAACGAAGTGCTGTTACGTGGCGATCTGGATTCCAAAAAACTGATTGAATACATACGGGAAGTAAAACGATCGGTTAAACAGCCGGTTTCTTATGCCGATGTGTGGTCTATGTACATGAAATACCCAGAGTTAATCAAGGAAGTGGATTTTATCACCATCCACATTCTACCTTACTGGGAAGATGAACCTATCACTGTAGACCAAGCTCCGGCGCATATCGAGCGCATTTTCAAGCAGGTTCAACGCGAGGCCGATGCTATTTCGCCCGGCAAACCGATACTGATCGGCGAATCCGGATGGCCGGGTGAAGGCCGTCAACGTGGCTGGTCTGTACCTAGCGTTGTAAACGAAGCAAAATTCATCCGCGCATTAATTAAAGTCGCCAATAAAAACGGCTTTGATTACAACATTGTCGAAGCCTTTAACCAATCATGGAAAAGCGAGCTTGAAGGCGTAGTCGGAGCGAACTGGGGACTTTATTCAGTCGATCGTAAGGAGGTTTTCCCTTTAACCGGCTTGGTTTACGAAAACCCTGATTGGCTTAACGGCACTATAGCTTCAACAATATTTTTTCTGGGCATTGTCGCCTGTTGTTGGAAGCAGCTGCAATCATTATCCACAATGCGTCTCGCGTTCTTTTTGTTATTCTCGCAACTGCTTAGCTCGCTACTGGCAAATATGGCGGAGAACCTGTGGTATACCAGCTATAGCGACTGGCAGCGTTTTCAAACAATATTAACCGTGGGCTTAAACACCGTCTTAGCCGGTTTGATATTACAACGCGGCTATGGCTTGTTAGCCAACCAAGCTGCCAACCCAAAATTTGGCGCCTGGATTTACACTCTTTATATAATATTTGCCGGATTTGCCGTTTATAAAACCTTCGGTTTAGCATTGAACGGGCGTTATATCAGCTTTCCCACTGTATCGATTTACATACCTGTTGTCGGTGTCTTCGGCTTAATGATCATCAGTTATATTACTGTACGTCCACGCTCTTTACCGATCATTGAGATTAACAGATTGGCAGGACACCAAAATACTAAAGCCGATCAAGATAAGATAATGGGTTACGCCTTGCTGATAATGAGCTTAATTCTTACTATTTGGGAAACTAAAGCATTCATGGTAAGCCGCGACTTTATCCTAGCTTATCCGAATGTTGGCGAGAGAATGGGTATCGCTTTTATCTTTTCCGCAACCAACTATCAACTGCTAATCTGGCTAATGTGTTTAGCCATCCTCACCTTACCGCTTCTAGTGAATGGAAATAAAACCGACAAAGAATAGATGTTGCAGCTATTTGCCGTTTCTTATCATAAATTTTGCACCGCATTACAAAGTTTCCATATATAAAGAGCGGCTATACTTTATGGAATAACCTGAAGTAAACTACGGGATATATAAACAATTTCAACTGGCAGAAAATTAGGGAAAATATGCGTAACATTAAATTATTCGAATCCGTTGATCACCGTTTTATTTTGCTCAACGAGAGTGAGCCAGGCGAGGAAGACGGCGTACGTTCCAACCAGTATCTGATCACCCATCATAATAACGGGGTACTGCTTGATCCGGGCGGTTTTGGGGTTATGCCTCGGGTACTGGCGGAAATGTTGCGTTATCTGGGGCCCGAACAGATTAAAGCCATTTTTCTGTCTCACCAAGATCCTGACATAGTCGGAGGTCTATCAACCTGGTTGGAACTGTGTCGTTCGCCTGTGTATGTTTCGAGCATTTGGATACGCTTTTTGCCTCATTACGGCTTAAAAGATATGGCGCGATTTATCGGAGTACCCAACGAGGGCATGGACTGCGAACCGTCGCCCGGCTTAAAACTAAAAATTGTGCCCGCACATTTTTTGCACTCCGAAGGCCAAATTAACGTATACGACCCGGTTTCTAAAATCTTGTTCACTGGCGACATCGGCGCCGCCCTACTGCCAGTGGATAAAAATGATGCTTTTGTAGACGACTTTGCCGCTCACATCCCCTATATCCATGGATTTCACCAGCGCTACATGTGCTCCAACAAAGCCATACGCTGCTGGTTAGACACCATTGCCGACCTTGATATTGACATGATTGCTCCGCAACACGGACCAATTTACCGGGGCGCTGCAGTATCCGACTTTCTAAATTGGCTTAAAGACCTACAATGCGGCATTGATCTGATGCAACCGGGTGGACGTTTCTCGTTGGAGGGCTAAGCATGAACAACTTGTCGCAGCCTAGTCATCTTGAAGTTCTACGCCTCAGAATTATCAGTCAGATTGCCGAAATTCTAGAAAATCAAACACGCACCCAGCGTTATGCAATAAGTTCGTCCGAACTTAATCATGATGTGCACCAAGAGATTATCAGTAAATTGATGGCAGCCATGGCCGCTATGGCTTCCGATGACTCTGCGTCCATGATTGCCATAATCCCAACGATTTCACATATTATTAATACCTGCACTCGGCTGGATCAAAGTCTCGACTTACTCTTCCGGCACCGTGGCGAACAGTGGGCAGCCAATGAGCGACACGCCCAAAACCTGATGATCGAGTTCAATCAGACTTTGCTTGAGCTGTCTTCTGTTTTGATTGAAAAAGACTTATTAGAGCGACAAAGCCAAGTGTTGGAACGTATCATCCTGTCGCACGAGCATATCTCCCAATGGAAAGAGTTTGTACAGGAAATTCTGGTCGATTTTTACTCCATTTTCCCGTTTAACTTTTTTTACATCGCCTTTGCGGAAGAAAATGGTTTATCGCTTTATTTGTATTATCTGGGCCAATGCTCGGATGAGATCTGCATACAGGCGCGCGGCATATTAAGTAAACAGATGCTCCTAAGTATTGGATTGCCCACCGATGCACCGCTGGATATTGAGGAATTTCATATCCATTGCGGCGCCGAAATCACAACAGCTTTAGACATTCGTATGATTAGCGTGCCTGTACCCGATCATGCGCCTAATTTGGCGGGATTGTTAGGGGTCGCTTACGCCGCAGAAAACAAATTGTCACCGCAGGAAGAAAGTGTCATCCGCGCGATACTCGCGGTCATGGTCATGGTGGTGGGTTCCAGCAAAGTATTATCGCGTACGCTGTTGGAACTTGAATACTATTCAGTGCATGACCCCCTTACCGGACTGCACAACCGCCGTCAGTTCAACGAAATGTTGAACTATGAAGTCAGTCGTTCCGAGCGCCATGAGCATGAGTTTAGCGTACTGATGCTTGACCTGGACGACTTTAAAGACATTAACGATTCCTATGGGCACCCCAGCGGCGATACCGCGCTGTGTGCAATCTCCACTGTTTTGCTTGAACATACGCGCAAAGGCGATTTGTGCGCTCGTGTTGGCGGAGACGAGTTTGCCATTATTCTGACTGAAACAGGCCCCAGCGGTGCCCGTATTGTTGCTGAAAATATAAGTTGTGCGCTACGTGAAATGGCCCTTACATCAGCACAAGGCAACCATTTCCATTTAACCGTTTCCATAGGCGTAAGCAGTTATCCTGTTGATGGACAAACTATAGAAAACCTGTTGGAAGGTGTCGATGCCGCCATGTACAAAGCAAAAGACATGGGCAAAGATAGTGTCTGTTCCTTTGATGCGACAGAAAAACGCATCAGTATTCGCGAGACCCGAGATAATGCGGAAAACCTGCGCGAGGCGTTAAAAGAAAAACGCATTATTCCCTATTATCAATCGATTGTTAACTGTCAGACCGGCGAACTTTATGCCTTTGAAACACTGGCTAGACTTAGGTCTCCAACGGGAGAAACAACTTCGGCGGCGACATTCATCGAAACCATTGATAAATATGGCTTAGCCCGAGAACTAGACCTCGCTATGATCAACAATTCTTTTGCTGCTAAACGCGCTTGTATGGATGCCAACCGTCCGGAAGCGAACGCGAAAATTTTTATCAATTTATCGGTACAGGAAATTCAAGGGCGCGGCATTTTAGGTTATGCCGAGGAACTCTGTCAGGAACTGCAACTTCCTCCTGAAAGCATCGTTTTTGAATTACTTGAACGCGATGCTATTGGCGACATGACGAATATGCGCCGATTCCTGACCAATCTTCGTCGTAAAGGTTTTGCCTTTGCCTTGGACGATTTTGGCACAGGTTATAACTCGTTTCATTATTTGCGTGAGTTACGCTTTGACTACGTCAAAATCGATGGCGCGTTTGTGCGCAACATCCTGAACTCTAAAGTGGATTATGCCTTGGTGCATAACTTGTCCAAATTGTGCCAGGATATCGACATTCTCACCGTTGCCGAATTTGTCGAAAGCCAGGAGATTTGGGAAGCGCTCAAGGATATGGGCATCAATTTCGCCCAAGGCTATCACATCAGTATGCCGCTACCTGAAATGCGCCAAACCTTGAGGCCGATATAAGCGCTACGGGCATTCAGAAATGAAATTGCCATTAAAGAATCGACCATGTTCTGAACGGCACATACTTGATTCTAAAAGCATCGGTTATGCACAGCACAAACGGATGCGATTTCCGGATAATTAAACCCCCAAATTTATCGATCCATCTGCTTTAAAGCAGCGATAGCTTCATCCAAGCCCTGCTTTGCAGCCTTACGGTAGAAATCCACTGCTTTGGTGTTATCCTTTGCCACCCCTAAGCCATTTTCGTACATATCGCCCAAACTGTATTGGGCGCGGGCATCGTCCTGTGCAGCCGCCTTGCTGAACCAGGAAACGGCTAGACTGCTATCTTTCGCTACTCCCTGCCCTTTTGCATACATTTGACCTAGATTATATTGCGAAATGACATCGCCCTGTTCAGCGGCCTTATAACACCAATAAACGGCCGAATTATAATTCTGCACCACGCCTTTACCGGTCGCGTACATATAACCCAACTTAGTTTGCGCCTCTCTATGCCCCTGGTTGGCCGCCTTGGTAAACCAATCGACTGCCTGTTTATTATCCTTGGTTATGCCCTGCCCATTAACGTATATCAAGCCAACATTAAACTGTGCATCCGCATTTCCCTGCTCCGCCAACTGCAAATAAAGCGGCAATGCTTTTTCCGCTTGACCTTGTTTAACAAATTGCTTGGCCTTTTTTACTAGATCGGCAACGTCTTGATTAGCAGGCGCCATTACTGCGGTTGTTTCTATGGGCTTATGAAGAATAATTGCCATAAACACGATGCCGACAATACCTGTGAACCCGAAAATCCAGCTTGATTTTTTTAAGGCTTGGATACTAGAGAGCTGCACTTTAGTGCAGTACGAGCAAATATTTTTCCGGAATTTATTGATTATTGCCGCATAGGTCTCAAAGGGTCTTTTTTTGGTTGTTACCGATGGTGCGACATAATTTTTTGTAATAATTTGCATTATCCGCTGCGCTTCATCAGTCGCGCACGCCCTTTTTTGCCTGTCTATCCATTGATCGTGCTCGGCTCTTTTGCTGCTATCCGATAAGACCGCATAAGCGCTATTGATAACTTTCATTATCCGTAACGCTTCTTCAGGTCCGCCTGCATATTTATCGGGATGATACTTTTGGCAGAGCACTTTATAAGCGGCCTTGATAACGCTTGCAGGCGCATCATGCGATACATTTAAGCTGTCGTAATGGGTTCTGAATTTAGCCATACAGTTTTCAATAATGTAAGATGCACATCGTGTCGCGTACTATTTTCCAATACCACTCCAAACTTAATAACGCTAGGCGATCCGCACCCTATTTATTAACAAGCTTGATTCCGGTTTTATCAATAGCGATCAATTGTTGTTTGTACAGCGCGCCGATGGCCTGCTTAAATACTTTTTTACTAACCCCGAATGCGGCATAAATGGCTTCCGGAGGGCTTTTGTCGCTTAACATTAACACGCCGTTATTGGCTTTCAGCCTGGCTATAATAGTATCGGTGAGCGACACAACTTTGCCGTACCCCGGCTGGTGCAAACTGAGGTCAATCTTATGATCTTCCCGTATTTGCTTAATATAGCCATCCAACTTTTGGCCCTTTCTGACCGGCTGAAACAGCTCGTTTTCATACAACATGCCCCAATGGCTATTGTTGATGATAGCTTTAACGCCTAAATCGGATTTATCGGCAATGATCAGCGACACCTTTTGGCCGACTTCAAAATCGCTCGATTCGTCGCTGAGCAATTTATCGATCTTGGTAGTTGCTGCAATGCGATTCTGGTCGTCGAGAAATACCTTAACCAAGTAAGAGCGCCCTACTTCCATCTCATGGTATTGCTCGCTGAAAGGAACCAGCAAATCTTTAGGCAGCCCCCAGTCCAGGAATGCCCCCACGTAATTAAGCGATACCACTTTCAGCCATGCTATATCGCCTACTTGGGCTAACGGCTTTTTGGCGGTAGCGGCCAGATGGCCTTCCGAGTCGACATAAACAAATACGTCCAAAGTATCGCCAACTTGGCAGTTTGCCGGCAATTTCCTGTCGGCCAACAGCACTTTTCCCGAAGTTCCATCGTCGAGATAGACATTAGCGCCTTGTTGTTTAACGACTTTCAGCTTATTTATTTTGCCGATATTTATCATAATTTATACACATTGTTGTTCACATGCTCCAGCCTGGGAATGCAGCTAGGGACGCTTTGGCATCACGATTGGCAATCGCTGGAGCGTTGCCGAATGCGTTCCCACGCCGGAGCGTGGGAACGATTAATTTTCTTTCGTGCTTTTCGTGCTTTTCGTGGACAGTGAGTAATATCAACTGGTAATCACAAACCTGACCGCATCCAGTCTTAGCTGCGCGGCCTGGATGTTTTCATGAGCCAACATAGTCATATCCTTTAGCTGCTCGATTTCTTCAGTCCTGATAGTCGGATTCACCTTTTTCAGCCTGACCAGACGTTTGATTTCATCACTTAACGATGCCAACATGGCTTGAGTTGCCTGATCGACTAACTGTTCCATCTCGGCTTTGGCTTTTTGCTCGGCCAGATTCAACAAGTTAATAAGATGGGGCCGTTGACTGTTCAAAAAAGCGATGATTTTATGCTTATCAAACTTGATACCGGCGTCAACCAAATCACGATGGTCAATGGCTGCACTGACATCCTTTTGATTCTGATCTATCAACACCCGAATCGGCGTATGGGGCAAAAACCGCCCGATTTGTAATTCGGCGGGGGCACTACACTCGACAATAAACAAACATTCCAGTAGAAACTGTCCCGCTTTAAGAGTGCTATGTTTGATCACACTGATCGCAGCGTTGCCGGTTTCGCTGGATAGCACCATATCCATCGACGCCGTAACAATCGGATGCTCCCAAGTCATAAACTGCATATCTTCCCGCGCCAAGGCAATCTGCCGGTTAACGGTGACAGTCATGCCGTCTTCAGTCAATCCGGGAAAATGCGAAACACGCAAATGATCGCTGGGACGGACAATAAAACAATCCGGCGAATGAAACTCGGTATCCACGCCGTAGCATTCAAACACATCTTCCATATAAGGCCAAAGCACGCCTTCCTTCTCGTAAATGTTCAACTGGCCGATAAGCTGATCGGCCAAGTCCTTGCGGCAGGAGTTCAATTCCAGCAATTGATCGCGACCGTTATGCATTTGAGCTTCAAGCTCAATACTGAGTGCCTGGGTCTTGGCGATAAGCGCATCAATTTCGGCTGGACTTTTACTATCCAAAACAGCCGCCAACTCATCGTGCAAAATATCCGCAACCCGCTGAGCCGATGAGCTGTTACAGGCAAACGCATTCAAGCCTTCATCATACCAACGGTACAGCACCGCGCACTCGGTGTGCTCAAGATACGGCACATGAATCTGGATAATGTGTTTCTGCCCGATACGATCAAGACGGCCTATACGTTGTTGCAATAAATCGGGATTGGTCGGCAAATCCATCAGTATCAAATGATGCACAAACTGGAAATTCCTGCCTTCGCTGCCGATTTCAGAACAAATCAACAGCCGCGCCGCACTGTCAGGATCCGCAAAGTAAGCCGCCGCCCTATCGCGCTCGATAATACTCATGCCTTCATGAAATACGGCCGAAGCAATACCGGCTCGGTTTTTCAGAGTTTGCTCCAGATCAATCGCGGTTTGCGCATGTTTACAAATCACTAGTGCTTTATCGCCGGAGATGGTGTGTATGCCGCCAACCGACTGGGAGCTGGTGCGGTGTTGGCCGGCCAATTGCTTAACCTTTTCTACCAGCCACAAATAGCGTGGGTCTTGTTGCAAATCATCGGTATTTGGTTTGCCGCTTAAGGCGTAACCGTATCGCTCCCGCTCGGGAAAACCCTGTACAGTTTGCCGCGAATTCCGAAACAAAATCCGCCCGGTACCATGGTGATCCAACAACACCTTAATCAGCGCATCGCGTGCCGACGCCGACTTTTCAGGATCGCTCAGGTTTCTTACCAAGCCGTCGACATTGTCATCTTTTAGTAGCGCTGTTAAATATTGTTGCGCCTCTTCATCCAGGACTTGCTCCGCCAGCAATAACTTGGCTGCGTTGGCTACCGGTTCAAACAAGCGTTCTTCTTTAATAAAAGCCGCAAAACTATAAAACCGATCAGGATCAAGCAATCTTAACCTTGCAAAATGGCTCTCCTTGCCTAACTGCTCAGGGGTTGCCGTCAATAAAATAAGACTGGGAGAAATTTGCCCGAGCTGCTCAACAAACATGTAATCGGGGCTGGGCGCTTGTTCGCTCCATTCCAGATGGTGCGCTTCGTCGACAACCACCATATCCCAACCCGCTTCTATGGCCTGTTGCCGGCGGCGCGGATAATTAGAAAAAAAGCCTTGGCTGCATAAAATCAGTTGTTCGGTTAGAAATGGGTTATCGGCATCTTCTTCGCCTGTTCTTTCCAGCGATGGTACGGCATCGTCGAGCATATCGTCTTCGACATAAGCGCCAAGGCAGCGCGCCTCGTCAAAAATACTGAAACGCAGATTAAAACGCCGGAGCATTTCCACCAACCATTGATGTAGCAGAGTTTCCGGCACAATAATCAACACTCGGTTGCTCAAGCCGTTAATCAGCCGATGGTGCAAAATCAGGCCGGCTTCAATAGTTTTGCCCAAACCCACCTCATCTGCCAGCATGATTCTCGGTGCAGACCGATTAGCCGATTCATGGGCAATAAACAATTGGTGCGGAATAAGCGAGGCACGACCGCCCAACAAACCTTTAACCGGCGATTGCTGATGCTGTTGCAGTCTGCGCCAGGTTTCATAACGCAGCAAAAACCAAGCGCTAGGATCGACTTGCCCAATAAATAACCTATCCTGAGGCTTGTTAAATTGAATATGATGATTCAGTTCCACCTCATCCAGCCGGACTTCCTTTCCATAGGCGTTTTTGCCCAAATAAGTGATCAAGCCGTCTTGCTCAACTGAACTTATTACGGTCACTTTATCCTCATCAATCGACTCGATAACGTCACCAGCTGAAAACCGGACGCGCGTTAGCGGCGCATTATCTTGCGCATACATACGTTTCTCGTCACAGGCCAAAAAAAGCACTGTGACTCGCTTATGGGCCACATCAAGAATAAGACCTAAACCAAGCTCTGACTCGGTGTTACTAATCCAGCGTTGGCCGGGAATAAACTGTTCCATTTATTAAGATACCATTAAGATTGGGTAAATAATGATTCAAGTAGGCTAATATTATAAGCGACCCAGAGGAATTATTCCGGCAATTAATTGTTATATGAAGCGGGATATGACTCGAATGTAGCTTTTAACATCGCCCATCAAACAGCTGCATTTATTAAGCAGCCATTAAGGTTAAAGCGAATAATATGAATCCAAAGTTTATCACTGGCTAACCTGCCTTTGCCGACTCAAGATAGAACTCAAACAGAATAATTTTTTAAGGAAGATCACTATGAAAAAATCGTTTTTTTTAATCCCGCTGTGTGCATTTGCAATCATTTATTCATCTGCATCCTACGCATCGGGAGGTGAAGGTCGCGGTCATGGCAAAGGGCATCATAAACATCATCATTCGGAAGATAGATATTACCCTGAGCATCCTCGACATTCGAACTATCAGGATCCGCGCTCCCATCAGGGTTTGGCCGGTGGCGTTGTAGGTAGCGTTTTAGGTTACGAAATAGGTAACGGCGACCCTATCGCTACCGGACTGGGAGCTGCCGCAGGCTCTTACCTCGGCAATGGAGTCGCTGGAAGACATTAATCGAATTTGATATACCGACAAGCTTGTTTTGTTAACCGAACATCGAATCATATGATTCAAAGGAAAAATTCCATGAAAAAATTACTTTTTTTAATTCAATTAACTACCGCTGCAATCCTGTTTTCACCGCTATCTTACGCTGACGGTGATCATTGGAGGCATCATGGCCACGGTCACGGTTGGGGACACCATGGCCACGGCTGGGGACATCATCACCACCATGACTATTACCCTCAACCACAGATTAACTACTATCCTGCACCGCAAATTAACTATTACCCTCAACCGCAAGTTAATTATTATCAGCGGCAAGCACAGTATCCTCGCGATCCACGTTCTCACCAAGGATTGGCTGGAGGTGTAATAGGTAGCGTTTTCGGCTATGAACTGGGTAGTGGCGACCCTCTTGCCACCGGATTAGGCGCTGCTGCCGGTTCCTTTCTAGGCAATGAAGTAGGCGATAGCTCTAGGGGAAGATGGTAATTTTATCTGTCGTGAAACATTTAATTAATTGAACAAAAGGGATTCAACACTGATTATCAGGATGAATCCCTTGATCCTCCACTCAAGCAAAAATCTTGTAAACTTACTCTCCCCGTTAAATATTTCCATCTGCCTCACACTTGAATTAGCTGCATTTCCATAATATACCCTTAATCGTCAAGAATTCCGCCAGTTCGCGCTTGTGTCTGTTAACGATACTGCGCCTCACAAATGCTCTGCTGTTTGCAGCAGCTCTTGAAAAATCAGAAGGCAACTCCTCAACACATATCGCTACAGGGCAATCTCGCTATCTATCCTTTTGCGGCCAAGGCACGGTTGGTTTTGACGCTGACCACAGTGAGACGACAAGTCCAACGAGATCGAGATATAGTCAAATCTGGTGTACGGGCAATTTGAAGTGCTATACTTGGGACCCTGAAAATAGAAGAGTCTAATTTTATCAAAGTAAATTGAGTATCAGATGGTTTGATTATCATTAACCTAAATGGTTAATGGCCGATTTCATCGACTCCAGGCGCCAAGCCTGCCCCATAAGAGCCCCTGAGTCTGCTAGCAAGTGCGTGGATATTGATTTTGTATAAATACACTTTTCCACGCGCTACGTGAAAACAAAAATTGATTCGGTAGAAACCATCCTGATTTTGACTTTTTCGAAGCCCTCCTGCGCTATTTTTATTTTAGCTTAAATGGTGAGCTCTGAAATACACACGAGATCCGCTTATGACAGAGATACCACAAATCTCCCGCATCATTCTGCTGGTGGATGATGAAATTAACATCATTAATGCTCTTAAGCGCACTTTACGATGTGATAATTATACCATCCTGACCGCCAATAGCGGTGAAGAAGGGCTTGCCTTATTGGCAATGCACGAAGTGGGCGTCATCATTGCCGATCAACGCATGCCGCACATGACCGGCGTGGAATTTCTACGTAAGGTTAAAACACTTTATCCTAAGACATTACGCATTGTCTTGTCCGGCTATACCGAACTTGAATCAGTCACCAGCGCCATTAATGAAGGTGCGATTTATAAATTTTTAACCAAACCCTGGGATGACGATTTGCTTCGGGATAACATCCGCAATGCATTTCAGCACTATGAAATGGAACAGGAAAATTTGCGTTTAACCTTAGAACTTCAGTCTACCAATGACGAGCTTTCCATGCTCAATCAAAACCTTGAGCAAAAAGTGGTCGATAAAACCCGTGAAATTATGCATAGTATTAATTTATTGCAAATTTCACAGGAAATTCTTGAGCATTTACCGATAGGCATCATCGGTATTGACGAACACAATATGATAGTAGCGTCCAACCGACGCGCCGAGGCTCTTTTCTGCCGCGCTCCCAATGCCTGTTTGCTCGGTCTTATAGCTGGCGAAGCTTTACCCGAGGCTTTATTGCAATTATTACAAAAAGCCTATTCCAGTAACTTTGCTCAGTATGATGGCGGTATTGTAGCCTTGAATGAAAGTGTTTCCACGCATGTATTAATAAGCGCAATGGGAGACACCAGCCAATCGAAAGGAACCATTATTGCATTGTCGCCGTTAAAAAATTGAAAGGATCGTTAAAATGCTCACCTTAAAAAATAAACTTGTGCATTTGTCTAATTTACCAACAATGCCGGTATTGCTTATAGAGGCAATACAACAAATTGATAATGAACAGAATCTGACGGCACTGGTTGATAAGATCGTTCAGGATCCATCCATAGCAATACGGATTTTACGTATTGCTAATTCACCTTTCTACGGTATGTTCAGGGAAATAGGCTCTTTGCGCGAAGCTATTGTATTACTGGGTCTTAACCGAATAAGAGACCTGTTGCTTAGTATTTGTTTTTCAAACGTGCTGTCTACACAACACAAAGACTTTGATCATCGCCAACTCTGGCATCACAGCATGGCCGTTGCCGAATGCACTCGACAACTTGCAGGCTATACCGGTAATAGTCCTGAATTTGCCTTCACAGCAGGATTATTACATGACATTGGGCGTCTGGTGATTTTTCTACTGTTTCCTGATGAATTCATCCGAATTTTTAATGAGCCCGCCTCCCCCCTGATAGAAACGGAACAACGCATATTAGGCTTTGATCATGGGGAAATAGGCGGCAAGGCGGGGCAGCACTGGAATCTCCCAGTAGCTATTCAAGAAGCTATCGAGCAGCACGAAACCCCGCCTGTACCCGGCTCACTCAAGTCGCTCGGGTTGCTGGTCTATGTAGCCAATTTATTGATTCATAAAATCGAACAATCCGATGAATCCGCTTTGGAGAAAGACGAATCCATTCACTCCGCTCTTGATATACTCAACATTTCATTAAACCAAGCAGTATATTGCGCTAATAGCGGACAACAGTTTGCTGATCAAATGCTAGTCTTATGTTAAACAGAAAAATATGTGGTCAAAGGATTGTGCCATAATACATAACATATCGTTCTTAAATTTCTTAAAAATAACATGGCCATTTTGAATTGGAATGATCAACTGGTGCTAGGTATAGACTCCGTTGACAAACAACATAAACATCTTATCGATTTAGCCAATCAATTGGACGAAGCTGTCGCCATTGGCGCTGACCGCGACACCATTATCAAAATTGTAGATAACTTAATTGATTATACGGTGTACCACTTTCAGCATGAAGAACAACTGATATCGGCTGCAAAGTTTAATCCAACAATATATGCCGTACATGAAGCGGGGCATAAAGAATTTGTCGCAAAAATGATAACGGTCCAGCGCGAAGCCGAGGCCGATATTAATGCTCTTTCGGATGACTTAATGGACTACTTGGTCAACTGGCTTTACCACCATATCCTCAGTACCGATAAACAAATGGCGCTCAGCCTTATTAACGGCATTGATGCGGCACAAATCAGCATCGATAAACAAGAACACCATGAAATTATGCAGAGCAGTCTATATTCGGCCTTACGCGAAAGTGAAAGCCGCTTTAAGGAATTAGCCGAAAATATTTCCGCATTAATCTGGATTACCAATACTAATCATATGCCGATATTTTGCAATCACTTTTGGTTTGCCACTTTTAATTTACCGCCCGAGATACCCAACCGCGAACAATGGCTAGACGCCATTCATCCCGAGGATCGGGACAAAGTGACCCAAACCTACATTCGTGCAGCTGAGGAACGCAGCAAATTCAAAATTCAATACCGTTTGCTGAGCACTAGCGGCAAAATCACCTGGATCTATGAAACAGCCGCTCCCAGAGTGCAAAAAAACGGAAACTTTGCCGGCTTAATGGGCTGCGGCATGGACATTACCTCGCAAAAACAAGCCGAAACAGTGCTCGCTCGCAGTAATGCACAATTAGAAGAAGAAGTTGAAAAGCGCACCCAGGAACTCATCGAAATTAACCGAACCTTGGAATCTGAAAAAAACCAACAGTTGCTGCTGAACATTCAATTAAAAGAAGCGCAAACGCAACTGTTGCAATCTGAGAAAATGGCGTCTATCGGTCAATTGGCCGCCGGCGTGGCGCATGAAATTAATAATCCTATTGGCTATATCAACTCCAATCTGACCTCCTTAAAAAATTACATTGATCATTTGCTGGCACTGGTGGCGATTTACGAAAAATCTGAAGCCACGAGCGTCAATACCGAGCAACTCGCACAAATTAACGCCTTTAAACAAAAAATAGATCTGGAATTTCTAAAGACTGACGTACTCGATTTATTGGAAGAATCTCATGAAGGCGCGACACGGGTGAAGAAAATTGTTCAGGATCTTAAAGACTTCTCTCATCTTGGTAGTGACGATGACTGGCAATGGACTGATTTACACGTAGGTCTTGAGACCACACTCAATATTGTTAACAACGAAATTAAATACAAGGCAAAAATTGTCAAAGAATTTGGCGACTTGCCTGAAATAAAATGCTTGCCGCACCAGCTTAATCAGGTGTTTATGAATTTATTAGTCAATGCGGCCCACGCTATTGAAAACGAAGGCATTATCACCTTACGTACCGGAACAATAAATGATCACGCATGGGTAGAGATCAGCGATACCGGCAAAGGCATAGCCCCTGAGCATCAGAGTAAAATTTTTGATCCCTTTTTTACTACCAAGCCGGTCGGTAAAGGGACAGGATTAGGCCTTTCGGTTTCCTATAATATTATCAAAAAACATCAGGGAGAAATTCAACTGACCAGCCAATTAGGTCAGGGAACGACATTTCGGGTTGTCTTACCTATTGCCGGAGCGAATATTGAAAATGCGTAAACTGGTGATTAAGCCAATTAGAATAAAGTTGGAGTGATTATGCTGACTGATCTGTCAAACGTTGCTAACGATAAAGCTAGCGTTATATTGTTTGTCGATGATGAAGCGAATGTGCTTAAAGCCCTACGCCGCTTATTTCATAATGGACAATATATCACCTACTTTGCCTCAAGCGGTGCAGAAGGTCTGGAAATATTACGGCAAAATACCGTTGACTTAGTTATTTCCGATATGCGTATGCCGGAAATGAACGGTGCGGAATTTTTAACCCAGGTATTCATGCAATGGCCGGAGACCATCCGCATTTTACTGACCGGCTATGCCGATTTTCAATCAACGATTAATGCTGTCAATAACGGGCGTATTTACAATTATTGCAATAAGCCCTGGAATGATGAGGAACTTAAATTACTGGTTCGCAATGCCTTAGAACAAAAGCGCCTGCGCGAAGAACGGGACCGTTTATCCGATATAGTTCATCAGCAAAATAAAGAATTAAAAGAACTCAACGAACACCTGGAAGAAAAAGTCGAACATCTGGCGTTTTATGACCAGCTCACCGGTCTGGCTAATCGGCGGCTTCTCTACGACCGGATAAAGCAGGCATTGGTTTTCAGCGCACGTAGCGGACGGATGGGAGCTTTATTATTTATTGACCTGGATAATTTTAAGACACTCAACGATACTATCGGCCATGACATGGGTGACTTGCTGCTACAACAGATTACACAACGTCTTCGCTCTTGTGTGCGCGAAGGCGACACCATTGCTCGTCTGAGTGGCGATGAATTCGTGGTGATACTGGAGGAGTTGAGTAAACAGGGCCTTGAAGCGGCGGTACAAGCCGAAGCCATTGGCAATAAAATTTTGAATATCATCAATCAGCCTTACCAGCTTGCTTCACACGATTATCGTTGCACTGCCAGTATCGGCATCGCTTTTTTTAGTGATCGCGACCAGTCTAAGGAAGAACTATTGAAACAGGCTGATATTGCCATGTATCAGGCTAAGACGGCCGGCCGCAATACTTTATGCTTCTTTGATCCGCAAGTGCAAGCCAATCTTACTTTCCGCGTTGCACTGGAAACAGATTTGCGCTTGGCATTAGCAGAAAACCAGTTCAAACTTTATTATCAACCACAGGTTAACCACAAAGGCAAAATCATTGGCGCTGAGGCATTGATTCGCTGGGATCATTCACAACGTGGATTACTCTCCCCATTATGTTTTATTCCCCTAGCAGAGGAAACCGACTTGATATTGCCCATTGGGCAATGGGTTTTGGAAACGGCTTGCGCACAGATCAAAATCTGGGAAAGCAGTATCCATACCCAACATTTACAACTTGCCGTCAACGTGAGCGCAAAACAGTTTCATTTGGCCGATTTTGTGGAACAAGTGTGTCGAATTTTACACCATAGCGCCATCAACCCTAAAAGACTTAAGCTGGAACTGACGGAAACTCTGCTACTCGATAATATCGATAACACCATCTTCAAGATGAAAGCACTTCGCGAAATTGGCGTGCACTTTTCGATGGATGACTTCGGTACAGGCTATTCGTCACTATCCTATCTGACACAATTACCGCTCAACCAACTCAAAATTGATCAATCCTTCGTGCGCAACATCGGCGTACAAACCACCGATGCCGTGATTGTGCAAACGATCATCGGCATGAGCAACAATTTAAACATGGAAGTTATCGCGGAAGGTGTGGAGACTGAAGAACAACGTAAATTTCTTGAACAACATAACTGTTTGACCTATCAAGGTTTTTTGTTCAGCAAACCGGTGTTGATTGAGCAGTTTGAATCGTTAATGACACAAAACAATCAGTATTGATAATGAAAACAGCAAATTGGCAAGTAAAAGTTTTGCATAATTCCATTTGGCAATGTTTATTATTGCCGATCAAATTGATTGAAATAATGGAGCTGGAGTGATTATGCCGACCGATCTGTCAAACGTTGCTAACGATAAAGCTAGCGCGATATTGTTTGTCGATGATGAAGCGAACGTGCTTAAAGCCCTGCGCCGCTTATTTCATAATGAACAATATATCACCTACTTCGCCTCAAGCGGTGCAGAAGGTCTGGAAATATTACGGCAAAATACCGTTGACCTAGTTGTTTCCGATATGCGTATGCCGGAAATGAACGGTGCGGAATTTTTAACCCAGGTTTTCATGCAATGGCCGGAGACCATCCGTATTTTACTGACCGGCTATGCCGATTTTCAATCAACGATTGATGCCGTCAATAATGGGCGTATTTACAATCATTGCAATAAACCCTGGAATGATGAAGAACTTAAGCTACTGGTTCGCAATGCCTTGGAACAAAAGCGCCTGCGCGAAGAACGGGACCGTTTATCCGATATAGTTCATCAGCAAAATAAAGAATTAAAAGAACTCAACGAACACCTGGAAGAAAAAGTCGATCAACGTACCGAACAACTCAGCAATGCTATGAAGCATCTTGACCGGGCAAATAAGAATCTGAAAAAGCAATATATTGATTCGATTAAGGCATTCTCGCGTATTATTGAAATGCGCCCCGGCATTAAAAGTGGACAGTCAAAATATGTCGCAGAAAAAGCTTTACTGGTTGCGCGCGAACTGGGCATGAATGAAGAGGAGAAGCAAAATATTTTTTATGCCGGATTGCTGATACAAATTGGCAAGATGAGTTTGCCGGACAATTTGCTGGCAGAGCCTTATTACTCAATACCTCTTGCCGACGTACGCCGCTATTTAAGGCATGCGGTAGAAGGTGAGGCTTTATTGAAGGGATTGACTCAATTAAAAGGCGCTTCCATTTTAATTCGGCATCAATACGAACGCTATGACGGCTCAGGCTTTCCCGACGGTCTGGCTAAGGAAAAGATTCCGCTGGGATCTCGCATTCTAAATGTGGTAGGCGATTATATCGCCTATCTTGAGGGTTCAATGACAGGTGAAGTAATGTCTGTTAATACTGCGGTCAGTCAATTAATTAGTCGAAAAGAAAGCTATTACGATCCTGATGTTATCGATACTTTCATTAAAACACTCAAAGCAGATCAAACTTTTGAAGAAGAAGCGGAACTCCCTGTGGTTAAAAAATCATGGAGGAACAGCAGGCTAGTTGGCGGACCGCAAAGTAATACTTTTATGGAGCGCAACCCGATTATTGAAATCACATGGATACAACTAAAACCCGGTATGGAAGTGGTTAGCGTCTATTTTGAAGGTAAACCTTATATTAGAAACTGTATTGTGGATCAAAAAATAATTAACAACATCATTTCATTAAAAGAAAACACTGGTGTGAGTCCTATCATTAAAATTCGTATGGGCACAAAATAGCCGGTAAACATAAATCCGCTCCAGGCAGATTTATGTTATTCGATGCGTGCGGCTCAACCGGTTTCCGGCAAAAAGCTTGGCAAACTCACCCCATTAAATGCTTGAAACTTGCCTCGCACTTGAAACAGGTGCGTTTCCACATTACGCGCGCCCCAATCGTAAAGCGTTTCTACCAGCTCACGCTTCTCCACCGGAACTACAAACAGCGGCGTTGCGCATCGAAAACGCTCTGTCGCGTGCAGCAATAACGCCAATGCTGCTTTTTCGCTACGCGACACGCAAGGCCCAAGCATATTAAGTGCAGGATGTTTGATTGATATCATAAACCCATCGATAACTCCGCTACTATTTTCGATCACCAGAGCCTGTAACACACCGCGCGGATTTTCGATGGCATAGCGGTAATCGTTTACGCGACTGATGCCGCTAACTTCCATTTCCAACGCTGCCATGGAATCGACATCAGTAGATACAGCTTCACGTACCTGATCACGTAGCGGATAATGCACTTGAAGTCCTTTGGCCGGCACCGGCAGCACCATATCATGATAACTGCCGCGGGGAATGAAGCCTGAACGATTGTATAGAGAAAATGAATCCATATTCATAGCGCTGCTGACCAACCGTAGCGCCGCATACCGGTGCGACTCGGTATAATCGACAATATGATTGACCAGCGCCCGCCCTACCCCACAATGGAAATATTCAGGATCCACCGACATTACGCCGAGACTGACATGATGCTCACGTGGATGATAAAAACAGGCGCCCATGAGTTTACCGTTGTTGGAATCAAAGGCGGCAATACTGCCACCGGGGCTGATGTCGTTGTAAACATCAAGAAAAATACCGGTCTGCTCCGGCGCACAACCGAAATAATCGGACGGCCAGCCGTGCGCGCTATACCAAGTATTGAATGAGCGATGTAACATCAGTGCATATGCATCTCGGTCATCGTCAGAAAGCGGACGTAGCAGCATATTAATCTCCTTTCAGCCGCAATGTGGTTAAAATTCCCATACTTTTAATCGTTGCCTTTAAGTAGCGTATCCAGCAAAGCCAGAAGCTTGGGAATATCCAGCGGCTTAGTCAAATAATCGGTAAAACCGGCTGTCAGTCCTTTCTTAATATCCCGCTCCATGGCGTTGGCGGAGATGGCGACTACCGGAATATCGCAAATAATGGGATTGTCCTGTAAATGACGCAAAGCTTGAAATCCGTTCATGCCCGGCAGGTTGATATCGAGCAATATAAGATCGGGATGATGCGCTGTAGCGATTTCCAGACCTTGCTCGGCATTACTGGCATCAAGCAGCAATAGATTGGTATGCGTAGAAATTATTTTCCGTACCAGGCGCAGATTGGCAGGATTGTCTTCGATATAAAGCACTGTGCGGGTTTTAGTATAAGTGTTCTGCATTGCTTCAGTGACACCGGAATCCGCTAACGAAACTACCGCTTCCGCCGCAGGAAGCTCAACCCAAAAAGTGCTGCCTTTATCGACGACACTTTCTACGCCTATACTACCATTCATCGCCTCTGCCAGATTCTTGGAAAGCGCCAAGCCGATACCGGTGCCCTCAATACCGTCATAAGCCGTTTCTATACGCTCGAAAGGTTTAAACAAGCGCGGTAGAGCATCAACCGCAATACCGCGCCCGCTGTCACACACCACAAGCCTGACTCTTCCTTCCGCTACGTATTGACAGCTAATCCGGACGTTGCCTTTATCATGATTATATTTAATGGCATTAGACAGCAGATTGAGCAAAATCTGGCGCAACCGAAGCCGGTCGGCCTGCACGGTACCCATACTGTTTAAATCCAGCTTCAAATCGATTTGTCGTCCAAAAGCCAATGGTTGTAACAATGCCATGCACTCCCCGATCAGCGGCTGGACTTCTACCGGCTCCAGCGACAGCTCAATCCGGCCGGTCTCGATACGCGCCAAATCCAGTATCTCATTGATCAGTTCCAGCAGATGCCGTCCGGCATGGAGAATCTCGTGTATATTGTCAATTTGATCGGGCGTGAGAGGAGTTTCCTCATCGGTTTCCAGTAATTGCGCAAAACCTATAATGGCATTCATCGGCGTACGCAGTTCATGGCTCATACGCGATAAAAATTCAGACTTGGCATTATTGGCTCTATCGGCTTCTTCTTTTGCCTTAAGCAACAGCGCGGTGCGCTGTTGTACGCGCTGTTCGAGCTCTTCATTAAGATATTTAAGCTCCAGTTCGGTCCGCTTAAGATCGGTGACATTCTGCACCGTGCCTGCTGACCGGATTGGCTTGCCATCGGTGTCAAAATAAGATGCACATCGTTCCGTCACATACTTAACCCGCCCGTCCGGCATTAACAAACGGTGGGTAATTTCGTACGGTTCCCGAGTCAGCAATGACCGGTTGTAAGCCTCATTCACTGCATCGCGGTCCTCCGGATGAATGGCGTTTAGAAATGCCTGATAGGTTGCGCCGAACAAATTTTTGTCGATTTCGAACAGTTGGTAGATCTCATCGGACCAGATCAATGTTCCATTGCTTAAATCCAGCTCCCAACTTCCTAATTGGGCAATATGCTGTGCATCATTTAACTGCTCCATAGCCCGCCTGATATCGGCTGTACGCTGCTCGACCTGCCGTTCAAGATTCGTATGCTGAAATTGCAAATGCTCCGTCATAGTATTGAAAGAAACAGCAAGTTGTTGAAATTCATCACATCCGACCAGCGGGGCGCGATGATTTAAATCCCCTCCTGCAATCCGTTCCATAGCAGTTACCAACTGCCAAATGGGCGCTACCAAAGTACGGCCAAACAGCAACGCCAATATGCCCGCCGCCAAAAACAGGAAACTCAGCGCAACTAGGCTGAATTTCTGTAACAGGTAAAGCGGCGCAAAAGCCTCGGCAATATCAATTTTTACCACCATGCCCCAGCGCAACGAAGGGAGGTAGCGCCAAGCGGCAATTACCTCAACACCTGCGTAATCATGGCTAATACCCTTGTCATGCTCGCCGGTAAGGGCCGATTGCATTGGCTTGGCTACCTTATCCAGAGTAACACGATAGCGGAACGCCGCATCCGGAACGTGCCGCATAATACCTACATACAGAGCTTCATTACCCTCAAGTTGTGCCAATATTGTTTCGCCTGTCACGCCCAAACCGGTGGTATCGCCGGTGACGACAGTCAGCTTGTCCAAATCCATTTGCAAAGCCAGAGTACCAATCATCTTACCCGCTTTAAATACGGGAGCGACTAGGAAAATAGCTGGCTTTCCAGCAGATGGGGCATAAGGCTTAGCCTGCGTAACTTGCGCATCGAGCAGCGCAATGGCTTCCCGATGAGCGTCTGCCAGAGCTGTGCCGCGATAAGGCCCGGTATTGAGATTGGTGCCAAAATCAGACTCATGCCGGATAGAAAACACCACATTGCCGGCCATGTCGATCAGCAACAAATCATGGTAATGCACCTTCTCAAACAGAGCGTGGAAATGATCGCCATAAGCCTGTTTCTCTGCTTGATAGTGCTGCGAATCTATGCCTTGACTAGCTTGCAAGGTCTCGGCGGTATCGATAGATTTGGCCAAGAACCAGGTGTCGGTCAGTCGTTCGTTAATATAGGTGTTAATCTGCTCCGCCTTTTTGTCGGCAAGGGAGGACAGATTTTTCAGTGTCGACTGCTGTAAGGAGTGTTCGAAGTTCTGAACATAAAACCAAGCCAGTCCCGCCAGCGGCAACGGCGAGAGCAGCAGAAAGCCCAGCATCAGACGCGAAGTAATTTTACCGAAAATCATGGCCGATCTCGCTCAAGCAGAACTTGCCATTCGTCTCTGGTGCGATAGCCTGGCCAAGGGTATGGCCGTAGCGGCGCACTGGACGCAAACACCTGCTCGAACTGTCCGTCTGGTCGCACCTTGCCTACTCGCACCATCTTCCACAAATGGCGGGTGTCCGCATCCACCGCTGCTATCCCGGAAGGGCTCTTGATGCTCTGCCGCAAAAGAGCGGGGTCAACCCGGCTAGGCTCACTGGACTCCACATCCTGCACAGCCTGAGCCCATAATTTTACGCCTACATAAGCGGCTTCAACCGGATCGCTGATTACTCGGTCAGTGCCGAACCGAGTCCGATACGCGTTAACGAAACGCTGATTTTCTTCCCCTGGCAAAGATTGAAAGTAACTCCAAACACCGTAATGCCGGGTAAGTTGCCCGCCGTTCCATGCGAGCATGCCGCCTTCTTCCACACTAAAAGACACCAACGGCAGGTCGCTTAATCCGGCCTTGACCAGAGCGGCAAAAAAAGCGGCGTTACTGTCTCCGTTGAGCGTATTAAGCACCACGTCCGGCTTTTTCCGGGCAATATCCGTAATAATGGCTTCCATGTCGGAGCTCCCCAATGGCTGATAGCGTTCACCGAGGATTTCACCCTCGGAAGCGTTAATCAGATCACTGATGATGATATTGGCAGTGCGGGGGAAAATATAATCCGAGCCCACCAAATAAACGCGCTGTCCGAATTTCTGCATCGCCCAACGGGTACCTGGAACGATCTGTTGGTTGGGTGCAGCGCCGCTGTATAAAATATTGGCCGATTGCTCCATACCTTCATACTGCACAGGATAAAACAACAAATGCCGGTGTTTTTCGACTATCGGTTTTACCGCCTTACGGCAGGCTGATGTCCAGCAACCGAACAGGACACTGACATGCTCCTTTTCAATTAACCGTTCGGCCTCAGCGGCAAATACCTCTGGATCGGACATACCATCGACCGCGACCACTTCTAACGGTTGACTGAGCAATCCCCCTTGTTCATTAATTTCTTCTACTGCTAAGCGCACCGCATCCAACAACGGTCTTTCGCTGACCGCCATAGTACCTGTCAACGAATGCAATACGCCGATCTTTATACTGTTTACCTTAATCGAATAATGCCGCCTGATTATAGTTACGGCCATAATCACAACGCCTATTAACGCAAGCGCTATAATAAGTTTATGGCTTTTTTTTATGATCATAAGGAAGCAGACGGCTCACGGTTTCAAGAAAATGCCTGATGTTGACAGGCTTGGTAATATAATCATTAAAACCTGCTGCTATACCCCGCTCAATATCGCGTGACGTCGCATTGGCACTGATAGCGATCACCGGCATGTTTTTTACCGAGTCCATAGAGCGTAATATACTCAATACCTGATAGCCGTCCATGCCCGGTAGATTAATATCGAGCAGAATCAAATCGGGATGATGCACTGAAGCCAGCTCCAGCCCCAATTCCGGATTATGCGCCGTGATCAACTGCAACTGTGGGATCCTGTCCAGGATCTGGCTAACCAATCGAAGGTTAGCCGGGTTATCCTCAATATAAAGCATCGTATACCGGCATTCATCGGTAAATATCGTCCCAGCTGTCATTGCCTGTTTCAAGTCATTGCTTTCGGCGATCCGTCCCGAAGTCGCTTCCGGCAATTCAATCCAAAAAATACTGCCCCGCCCCACCTTGCTCTCCATATCGATATTACCGCCCATCATTTCCGTAAGCCGCCGACTGATAGTCAGGCCAATACCGGTACCTTCAATATCGGTTTCTTCCGCACCCAGACGCGAAAACGGCTGGAAAACCTCTTGCTGCCGCGTTTCCGCAATGCCGTACCCGGTATCAGACACCGCCAGACGTACCCAACCGTCCCGAATAGTAACCTGAATCGATACTTCTCCTTGCGGGCGATTGTATTTAATAGCATTAGACAGTAGATTTATCAGCACCTGCTTTAGCCGGGTACGGTCTGCGCGTATTACATAATCATCAATTGGCGCATCATCTATAGTGATGCCTTGCACTTGGGCAATCGGCTTGACCAATGCTACACATTCCGTTATGAGTTCGGTGCTATGCAACAGTTCTAATGACAAATTGATCTTGCCTGATTCAATCTTGGCCAAATCCAATACTTCATTGATAAGTTCCAGCAAATGGCGGCCAGCCTTGAGTATCTCATCGACATAATCTTTTTGCTCCTCATTGAGCGCGCCATCTATTTCCAACAGCTGTCCAAAACCCAGAATGGCGTTCATCGGTGTGCGTAATTCGTGCGACATGCTGGACAAAAAATCCGACTTGGCGCTGTTGGCGCGCTCTGCTTCATCACGGGAATTGATCAGTGCCTGCTCAGCCAGTTTCAATTCAGTCACGTCCTGCACGGTACCAATCAGGCACACGAGCCTCCCCTCCGCGTTACGTTCCAGTCTCGCCAGCTCATGCACATAGCGCACTTCACCGTCAGGACGGATAATGCGATGAAACATGCTATGGATACCGGTTTCTGCAGCGTACCGTTCGCTTTCACGCACCAGCGCTATATCGTCAGGATGCACTGCGTCTAAAAAACCTTCGACACTTGGCGTATAAGTTGCCGGATCCTGTCCAAAAATACGGTAGATTTCATCCGCCCAACGCATTTCGCCGGTTGAAAGATCGGCCTCCCAATTACCCAACTTTGCCAAGTTTTGGGACTCTTCCAAGCGTATGCGACTCTCCGCCAATGCCAACTCGGCAAACTTGCGTTTGGTAATGTCCTGCACCACGCCGAGCATATTCAGCGGCGTACCGTCCGCATCGCGCACCACATCGCCACGCTCCATCAGCCAGTGCACTGTACCGTCAGGCCATACGCAACGGTGTTCGATATTATATTCGAAACCTAATTCCACACAGTCATTAACCGCATCAATCACTTTCTGCCGATCATCAGGGTGCACTGCATCAAGAAACTCTTCATAGGTATGCTTCTCCTGCTTATCCTCAGGGCAACCGAACAATGGCGGTATACGTTCCGACCAAAGAAGTTGACCGGTCTGGATGTTCCAGTCCCAAGTGCCGATGTTCGCGTAGAGCTGACTGCGACGTAACCGCTCTTCGCTTTGAAGTAGAGCATCCTCGGCCTCGCGGCGCTTGGTGACATCATCGGAAATACCGATGAAATGAGTAAGACGCCCCTGTTCGTCATGCACTGGCGCTATGCGCAAGTCATTCCAAAACGGCGTACCATCCTTGCGGTAGTTATGCACCAGCGCCTCTCCGGCACGCCCCGCCCGCAACGCTGCACGAATTTCATCCAGACTCGGCTGACCAACTTCTTCACCTTGCAAAAAACGGCAGTTGCGTCCAATCACTTCATCGCGGCTATATCCGGTGATACGCTCAAAGGCGGGGTTGACATAAATCAACGGCATATCGGGCTTGCCGGCATACGCCATACTAATGCTGCTGGTACTGGCTTCCACAGCACGCTCTAAAAGACGTAATCGCAACTCGGCTTCTTTAATGCGAGTTATATCGGTGCGGATCGATACGTATTGGTAAGGCCATCCGGCTTTATCCAAGAAAGGCACAATACTGGTTTCAACCCAATATAGGCTGCCGTCTTTACGCCGGTTGCAAACTTCACCCCGCCAGATATTGCCTTGCGTAATGGTAAACCATATATCACGGTAAAATTCGGGAGGATGTTCGCTCGACTTGACGATACGATGATTTTCACCCAACACTTCGTTTCGGCTGTAACCGCTGATCTCACAAAATCGCTCATTAACATAAATAATTACGCCGGCCATATCTGTCGCACTAACAATGGCATGGGCATCAAGCGCCTGCTGCTGACGTTCTCTCTCATAAAGCGTAGCGCGTAGCGACTCCGCTTGCTCCCGTGTCTGGCGAAAACGTCTTGCTTGCAAAGCCACCGCCGCAACCAAATGACGAGGATCAACCGGTTTGGTCAGAAAATGATCGCCACCGCGATTGAGTGCTAATAATTGCTTGGATACACTAGTCTCTGCCGAAAGATAAACAATCGGCATCTGGGCATACCGTTCATCATCCCGCAAAATGGCCGCCAGCTCCGGGCCCGAGCATTCCGGCATATACATATCCAATACCAATACCTCGGCCGCGAAACTCTCCAGCATTTCCAGAACCTTTAGAGGATCGGCCGATTCCAACACCGTCATGCCGGATTGTCGCAGAGTCTGGCCTTGAGTCATCAACTGTTCAGGGTCATCATCGACCAGCAACACGCGAAAAGGCACTCTCGGCATTAACGCTGCCGAGTCGGCAACCACTCGCAGCAAAGCATCCCTATTCACCGGCTTGGTCAGATAACAGGTAGCACCTGCACGATAGGCGGCAAGCTTCGCCGCCATATCTTGCCGAACTGAAATGAAGATGACAGGAAAACTGTTAAGGCACTGCTCTTTTAGTTTTGCGATAGCGCGTGCGCCCGCATCGTCGCCTTCCGGAAACATCATATCTATAATTACCGCGGAGGGAGGCTCGAATGTTAGGCTGGCGGCGCTGAAGTCCGCAAGTTTATGAAATACATCAATCCGATAACCCGCTTGTTCGAGCACGGAGCGCAGCCAGTCGGTCTGCTCCTTATCATCGTCCACTACCACAATATGAGGAATTTTTGTCGGTCCCCGCCGAACATGAGGGACGAAACTGGAACTCGGGTTGACTGTCTGTGCTTCAAGACTCGCCAAGGCTTCACGTATGGCGTCCAGCCCTTGTTCATCCAATATTCCATCAACAGGCATGGCTGCCACGATCTGTTCCAAAGCACGCGCCGCCTCGGAAACCAACACCAGACCATGAACGCCCGCGGCACCGACCAAGCTATGTGACTCACGATACAAGGCCGCTATAGATTCCGACCGGCCACATTCAAGATCGGACAGCAAAGTTTTAAAAATAATTAACCGACTCGGCAGACGCGCAATAAAATCTTCCCGCATTTTGGAAAGAGAGATCTGAATGTCATTATCCATGGTCGGTTCTTGTTATAGTTGATCGATAATCAAAAGGTGAAGGATGGGTAGAGCAACGCGAAACCCATCGAATGAGCTATAACAAAACCTTGTACATCAATGTAAATTATTTTGTTTATAACATTCATTTAAGATGTAGATGATTAAATTTCCAATAAACCTAAAAGTCGAATATGATCGCTCCGCCGCTGCCCGGAAGTACGCTTGACCAAATCATCTAAATTACTTTCTAACTGCTTGGCGTACTGTTCGGATAAAACCTTAAGCCGGACGGTAAAATCGACGGAATCGGTCATAAGTTGCGCTCCCAAATTTGCCGTATCTGCGTCGCCAGCGTCATTGGGTCGAAAGGTTTGGCAATAACGTTCAGTGCTCCTAACGCTTGATAATGCGCTACTTCCGACGGCTGCACTTTCGCGGTAAGAAAGATCACCGGAATGGCGGCAGTAGTGGAACCGGCGCGCAAGCTTTGCAAGGTGGCCGGTCCATCCATACCCGGCATCATCACGTCAAGCAGGATTAAATCCGGCGCAAAGCCGCCTACTTTATCCAAAGCTTCCTGTCCGCTACTACAGATCATCACCTGATAGCCTCCTACCATTTCCAGCGCCAGTTTAGCCACGGCCTGAATGTCCGGTTCGTCTTCAACGTAGAGTATGCGTTTCAGGTCCATAGTGCTTTTCCTATGTTTTAAGCGTTACCGGGAAGAAGCCGTTTCAGGGTATCGAGTAAATCCTGATTGGGAATGCGCGTCTTGAGCAATGCCGCCTGCACATGATCTTGTTGCTCCTCGGTCATTTCGGAGCCGGATAACACCATCACAGGAGGTTTAGTATTTAGCCGCTTCAAATCGGCCAATAGCTCCCAGCCGCTACCGTCGGGCAAACCTATATCCAGCACCACCAGATTGTAACGCTCCCGTGCTAATTTAGAGCGCGCTTCGGCCAGATTGTTAGCGACATCGAAATCGGCAACATCGCGGCCGATTGTCGCAACTACGTGTTGCAAATCAATATCGTCTTCTACATGCAGTATCTTAGGCTTGTTAGCCGATTGTATCGGCACAAAACGAGATAAAGTTGTGATCAGCTGCTCTTCCTGAATCGGTTTATCGATCCAGGCAATAGCGTTAAAGTCGCCATTGAGTGTAAGTTTGCCATCTTCTGTATAAGCCGAGACAATAATGATAGGCAGCGTCTCGGTCGCGGCTTGGCTGCGAATGCGGCGAATCAGCGAGACACCGCTTTGATCCGGCAACATCAGATCCAAGGTCATCGCTACGTATTCGTTATGCGCAAGACAGTTAAGGGCCGTCTCGCCGTTGGCGGCCACATCCACCTGATAGCCGGCGCGATTCAGTATAATCGATAACAATGACGCTATGTTCGGGTCATCCTCCACCACCAATAGGCGTGGTTTTCCCGACATAGATGTGTCAGGGAGTTGCTGCGTTATTTTCTGCTTTCGCCAGACCGGTAATTGAAAATGAAAACACGCGCCCCGGCCTTCTTCGGAATCGAAGCCTATCAGCCCGTTCATGCGTTCGATGAGCTCCTTGCTGATAGCCAGTCCCAGCCCGGTACCGCCTTTTTGCCGGGTATCCGACGAATCCGCCTGGGAAAATTTTTGGAAGATGCGGCTGCGAAACTCATCAGAAATGCCGGGGCCGTGGTCGATAACTTCGACCTGAACCACATCTTTTTGCAGCCGCACGGCAACTTCGACCTGAGCGCCGGAAGGCGAAAATTTGGCCGCATTGGATAGAAAATTGGTTAGTACCTGTTGCAGCCGTCCGCTATCAACCCGCACCTGCACATCGTCGGCTCGTTCGATCAACTTAAAACGCACCTGATATTGATCGCCGTAGAAACGGACAGCCTCCAACGTTTGTTCCACTAACGGCATTAATAGCTGCAACTGTAAATCCAACTGCATTTTACCGGCAGCCAGTTTTTCCATATCCAACAGATCGTTGATCAGCAGCGCCAGACGTTTGCTATTTTTGAAAGCAATATCGAGCATCACTTTCGCCTGCTCCGGCAGTTCGCCCAGAGCGCCTCCGACAATCAAGCCCAATGCTCCACTGATAGAGGTCAGCGGTGTCCGCAGTTCATGGCTGACTGTGGAGACAAATTCGGTCTTCATCAAATCCACCCGTTTGCGTTCGGTAATATCCCTAACCACACCGATGAACAATGGCTGCCCTTGATGAATACTCTGCGACACGGCAAGATCTATCGGGAAGATAGTGCCGTCCTTGTGCAGCCCTTCCACCTCGCGGCCGCTGCCGATAATGCGCGGTATACCGGTTGCATGATAATTTTGGAGATAACAGTCGTGTTTGCTGTGGTGAGGCTCGGGCATCAGCATATTGACGTTCCTGCCGACAATCTCATCCGCCGTATAGCCGAAGATATTCTCGCCGGCAAGATTAATCGATTGAACCGTACCCCGGCTGTCAATGGTAATGATGCCGTCGATAATATTATCCAGGATAGCCTGAGTATATTGAGCATTCTCGTGCATGACGCGTTCCGCCGCCTTGCGCTCGGTAATATCCCGCACCACATTCACGAACAACGGCTCCTGTCCCTGTTCAGACACTAACTGGATGGAAACTTCCACTGATATGATGTCACCATTCTTACAACGGTGAACTGTTTCAAAAATAACTAATGTTTTCTCGCCATCCAGCAGCGGACGTAAACGTTCGCGAAAACCTGCCTCTGTGAACTCAGGCTTGATATCCAATGGAGACATTTGCAGCAATTCCTCGCTGTTATAGCCCAGTTGAATCGTTGCACCCAGGTTTGCATAGGTAAAGCCCAAAGTATCAGGCCGAAACATGAAGATGCCATCGTGAACCTGATCGAGCATGTTCTTGAACTCTTTAACAACCTTGTAAGCCTGGATTTCCTTGGTAATGTCATGGGCCATTCCGAGATAACCGGTGATATTCCCCTCCAGCGAACGCATGACCGTTATGATCAGCGATA
Organism: Methylobacter sp.; assembly: GCF_004322395.1. GTDB lineage: Bacteria > Pseudomonadota > Gammaproteobacteria > Methylococcales > Methylomonadaceae > Methylobacter_A. The sequence continues at coordinate 30,217 of NZ_SCTW01000050.1, read as the reverse complement.
CTTGTACCTGCCGGCCATCCGCACAGACATAAGTCCATTGCCGTTGTTCACGCCCATGCAGTTCGGCATTCTGGACAAAAACCCGAAAGCCCTCAATCGGAAAGCCGTATTCCTGAGACAATTTCAAACCACGGACAGCAATCTCGGAAGCAAGATGAAATAATGCGGGAGTATGTTTGCTAACTAACTGCTCGGCACTATAGCCCAGTAACAGTTCGGCGCCGCGATTGAACACAGTAATAACGCCATGCGGATCGGTAGCGATAATAGACACTTCGGTCGCGGCATCGAGCACATTACTCAATAAGGCGGATTGATCCGGATGGGTCATTTATTATGTTCCGGCTCGGAAAACTGATCGCAAATATTAAGGATTTCCGGCAATAGCTTCATAAAGACATCCACAAGTTCAGGGTCGAAATGCGTGCCGCGATTTTCCTTGATCCAGTCAACGGCTGCCTCAACGGTCCACCCTTTTTTATAGGGCCGCGCCGAAGTCAAGGCGTCGAACACATCAGCCAGCGCCGCAATGCGCCCCACTAATGGAATAGCCTCGCCGGACAGGCCTTGAGGATAACCGCTGCCGTCCCATTTTTCATGATGGGTAAGTGCAATTTCGCCTGCACTTTTCATCAAATCGGAATCGTCGCCTTCGAGAATATTTGCCCCGATAATGACATGAGTTTTCATGATTTCCCATTCGTCGGGTTCGAATTTGCCGGGCTTAAGCAGGATATGATCGGGAATACCGATCTTGCCGATGTCGTGCATCGGACTGGCATGCAGTATTAGTTCGCAGTCAGCCTCATTCCAGCCAATCGCTTTTGCCAGCAAGGCCGAGATATGGCTCATACGCAGAATATGATTGCCGGTTTCGTTATCGCGATATTCAGCGGCGCGGCCCAGCCTTTGCACTACCTGTAGCCGAGTTCTGCGTAACTCGTCGGTACGTATCTGTACCATTTCATCCAGCACGTCTTTCTGGTCATAAAGCAGGCGATGCGCCAATTGTGCATCAAGCATATTGCATACCCGAGCCAGCAGTTCGTTACGATCAAAGGGCTTGGTAATGAAATCGCGCGCGCCCGCATTGAGTGCGCGCAACAAAAAATCCTGACCATGCTGGGCGGTAAGTATAACTATGGGCGGAAATAGCGGGTCGCCAAGCGACTTGAGCTGCTCCATTACTCCGAAGCCGTCCAAATGAGGCATATTGATGTCCAGCAAAATCAGGTCGATACGTTGCTGCCGATAGATATCCACTACCAATGTCGGATCCTGCACCAATACCAGATTGAGATAGCCTTGAGCAGACAACATTTTATCCAGTAGTTTCAGGTTTACCGGCTCGTCATCTACAATCAAGATGCAGGCAGTCTCCTTTTTGTATATGGCGTTCATTTTCATGTTTATTATTTATCCTACATACCAAACAAAATATAGCAGGTGATGGCCGCAATGACTATGCTCATTATTTTGATTTTATTGATTAAAGACTGCTCCCGCCAAAAAAACAGCAAGCTTGCTTTCTTGAACGCATAGGCTGTAAACAGATTTCGCTTACAACGCCGACAAAAAGACGGCACCCTCCGCCCCAGAAGGTAAAGGCCATAAACAATAAAAGATAATATTATATAAAAGACGATAACCTGAGTTTGATGAAGATCGGTACTAAAAAAGTGTTCGACAAGGCGATCGAGATTTAATTCGATAAACTCAAATGAAAGATGGAGGATGTGGAGGAATAGCTCGAACAGGAAATGGAAAAATTCAAACAACAAGCCGAATACAACATCGGGAAAAGCAATAACAGTAATGACAGCGGCCAAAAAAAGACCGTGAACCCAGTTTTGTTGCTTTCGCTTTTTATCCACATGCTTGATTAATAAATCACGATCTTCATCTTTCATATCGATAAAATGAGCGCCAACAAAACAAGGATGCGGACTATCGTTTGGACTATCCTCTGACTGAAGGTGTTTGCAATAAACAACTTGGCTGTACGTTATGATGACCGCCATGCTGGATGCCGGCTTTATCTTGATGACTAGAAAATCGCCTGCTTCAAGCGCATCTTCACAATAAAAAGCCATTCCGCTGGCACTGATGTTAACATTTTGGCTTTCGTGTTCGTTAAACTGCAAATCCTCCGATCCGGGCAATAACGATGTTGTATCCTGCAGTATATTTTCAATATCTGTAGAAAATGAATGGTCATTAAAAACATTATCGGAAATAAGGTGCGGATCGGTCACCCATTTTTCATCTATTTTTTTGTAAGAGAGATTAACTTCATCATAAATTCGAAAATAACCTCTTCGATTTTTCCTCATGTTGACCTTGTCCATAATCTACAACCTCTAAACTTTTTATTGCCAGGATTTGATTACATTTACCGCTCTTCAAGCATGTTTGCGCTGTTGAACAATTGAAGACACTTAGCCCACCCATGCCCTGGCGTTTCTGAACAGGCGTATCCACGCGCCATATTCACCCCAATCATCAGGATGCCATGAGTTCTGCAAGGTCCTAAAGCAGCGCTCGGGGTGCGGCATCATAATGGTAAATCGTCCATCCGTGGTGGTCAGCCCGGTAATACCGAACGGCGAACCATTGGGATTGGCAGGAAATTCCGTGGTTAATTCACCGTAATTATCGACATAGCACAAAGCCACGGCGCCAGCTTCAAGCGCAACTGCCGGATCTGCGGCAAATTCCGCACGCCCTTCGCCATGCGCAATGGCTACCGGCATCCTGGAACCTTCCATACCGGCAAATAGGATGGATGGCGATTTTTGCACTTCAACCAACGCCACCCGCGCTTCAAATTGTTCGGAGGTGTTGCGCATGAAACGCGGCCAATGTTCGGCACCGGGAATGATGTCTTTTAATCCCGACATCATCTGGCAACCGTTACAAACGCCCAAACCGAAGGTATCGGGGCGTTGGAAAAATGCAGCGAATTCATCGCGGCAGCGCGGATTGAACAGGATCGATTTTGCCCAGCCGCCTCCTGCGCCCAATACGTCGCCATAAGAAAAACCGCCGCAGGCCACCAGACCTGTGAAATCAGCCAAACTGACCCGGCCATGAATAATGTCGCTCATATGCACATCGATGCTGGTAAACCCTGCGCGATCGAATGCCGCCGCCATCTCCACATGGCCGTTAACGCCCTGCTCGCGCAGTATCGCGACTTTGGGTCTTGCTGCATTTCTGAACGGTGCGGTCACGTCGTCGTTGACATCAAAAGTCAATGCAACATTCAAGCCTGGGTCTCCATCATCGGCGATTCGTTCAAACTGTTGCTGTGCGCATTCAGGGTTATCGCGCAAAGCCTGCATCTTGTAGCTAAGCTCGGACCAGATGCCTTGCAGTTCGGCTCGACCGGCCGAATAAACAACCTCCCCGGCATGGCGAACGGTCAGTTGCTGTTCTTCGGCAACTGCTGCGTACGCTGCTCTCGATCGCTGTTCCGGACGCGATTCTACCTCGGCAACTGCTCCTGCGTCGCCTAAAGCGCCTACTGTTGGTGCTCTCGGCAACCGCTCCATGCGTTGCTCTACCTCCCCCATCCGTGGGGTCGTACCTCCCGCATCCACGCAGTCGCCAATGACCTTGCCTATTACATAAATGCAATCTATCAGGCCTGATTGTTTTAACAGTTCCACAACGTCCTTACAGTCGCTTTGACGCACTTGCAATACGGCTCCCAATTCTTCATTAAACAATGCCGCCAGCACATCTTCGCCCAAGCTGTCGAGCGTCAGGGCCACACCCAGCCTGCTTGCAAACATCATTTCCGTGACCGTAGCCAGTAAGCCGCCATCGGAACGGTCATGATAGCTCAGCAATTTACCTTGTCCGTTGAGCATTTGAATGCTATCAAAGAAAGCTTTCAACAAACTTGCTTCATCCAGGTCGGGGCAGTCATCGCCGAGCTGGTTGTAAACTTGCGCCAGCACTGATCCGCCCAACCGGTTTTTACCTGCGCCCAGGTCGATCAGGATAAGAGCACTATCTTCATCCGGTACACAGCGCAATTGCGGAGTCAGGGTAAGGCTAATGTCGGCAACCGGCGCAAACGCGGTAATTACCAGCGACAACGGCGCGGTCATGGTTTTTGCATCCCACACGGTTTTCATCGACAAGGAATCCTTGCCCACCGGTATTGCGATACCCAGCTCAGGACACAATTCCATGCCCACCGCTTTGACGGTATCGAACAATGCCGCATCTTCGCCTTGATAACCGGCTGCGGCCATCCAGTTTGCGGACAGTTTGATTTTTTTCAACGAATCTATGCTGGCGGCGGCAATATTAGTGATGGCCTCGCCTATCGCCATACGACCTGATGCCGGCGCGTCGATAACCGCAATCGGAGAACGTTCGCCCATCGCCATAGCTTCGCCGGTCATAGAATGAAAGCCGACTGCGGTAACCGCCACATCGGCCACCGGCACTTGCCACGGACCAACCATTTGATCCCGTGCAACCAAACCGGTTACCGAACGGTCGCCGATATGGATCAGAAAGCTTTTATCGGCGACGGCCGGGAATGACAAGACTCGCTTGACCGCTTCGTCAAGTCTGATGCCGCTAAGATCCAGTGCTTTGGTATTGGCCGGAACATGCTCGACGTTGCGATGCAGCTTGGGCGACTTGCCGAACAGAACCGACATCGGAATATCGACCGGCTTGTCGCCAAGCAACTCGTCGTTAAGCAATAAATGCTCTTCTTCGGTTGCCTCGCCGATTACCGCAAACAGGCAATGTTCGCGTTCGCAAAAAGCGGTAAATAATTCCAGCGATTCAGGCTTAATCGCAACCACATAACGTTCCTGCGCTTCATTGCACCAAATCTGCATCGGGGACATGCCTTTATCGGCATTATGCACCTTGCGCAATCCGAAGCGTCCGCCGCGGTCGCAATCGTGGATGATTTCCGGCACTGCATTAGATAAACCGCCTGCGCCAATATCATGAATGGATACAATCGGCGTATCGCTGCCCATCGAGTTGCAATGGTTGATAACTTCCTGGCAACGGCGCTCCATTTCAGGGTTTTCCCGCTGCACGGAGGCAAAGTCCAAATCTTCAGAACCCGCTCCGGATGCCTGCGATGAAGCCGCGCCGCCGCCGAGGCCAATCAACATGGCTGGACCACCCAAGATGATGATCAACGAACCGGCTGGTATCGAGTGTTTCTTGACCAGCATCGGCCGGATGTTGCCTAGGCCACCCGCGATCATGATCGGTTTGTGATAACCCCGAAATTCATTGTCCTTGCCCGGAACCGCTTGCTCAAAGCTGCGGAAATAACCGGTCAGGTTGGGTCTGCCGAATTCGTTATTAAACGCCGCGCCGCCGAGCGGACCTTCCAGCATGATGGTTAATGCAGAAGCTATACGTTCGGGCTTGCCGTTATCCGCTTCCCAAGGCTGGGGAAAACCGGGAATTTTTAAATGAGACACCGAAAATCCGGTTAATCCGGCTTTCGGAGAAGAACCGCGGCCGGTCGCGCCTTCATCGCGGATTTCGCCGCCGGAGCCGGTTGCCGCGCCCGGATAAGGTGAAATAGCAGTAGGATGATTATGGGTTTCGACTTTCATCAGCAAATGCGCGTCTTCTTCGACATAGCCGTATTCGCCGGTTTGCGCATTGCGTATGAAAACCTGTTCGGTCGAGCCGGTCATGACCGAGGCATTATCGCTGTAGGCCGTCAAAATACCTTCCGGGCTTTTTGCCGAGGTATTGCGGATCATTTTGAACAAAGACTGCGCTTGTTCTACGCCGTCTATCGTCCAATCCGCATTAAAAATCTTGTGCCGGCAATGTTCCGAATTAGCCTGGGCAAACATCATCAATTCAACATCGGTCGGATTTCTGCCCAACGCTTGAAAGCTGTCGGTCAGATAATCGATTTCATCATCGGACAAGGCCAGACCCAATTCGGTATCGGCGTCAACCAACGCGTCACGGCCCTGCTCCATGATGGCGACATGCAGTAACGATTTGGGCTGATGCAAAACAAACAATTCCGGGTCACTATCGCCATCAAAGACGGTTTGGGTCATCCGGTCATGCAATAATACTTTTACCGAAGCCGGTAACGGCTGATTGACATCCAGCGTGTACTCGATACCCCGCTCGATACGCTTAACTTCCAATAACCCACAACGCTGGGCTATTTCGGTCGCCTTGCTGGACCAGGGTGAAATCGTGCCTGAGCGCGGTACAACCAGTAAGCGCACACCTAAAACATCAGCGCTGGCTTGCGTGGGACCGTAAGCTAATAGCTGCTTTAGAATCGCGGATTGACTGTCATCCAAGTCACCTTCAATATCCACAAAATGAATAAACCTCGCTGAAACAGCCTTGATAGCGGGTTCTATAGACTGAAGCTCAGCCAGTAGTTTGTTAATGCGAAAGTCGGAAAGCGCGGATGTTCCAGAGATTTTTAACATGTGGAAAAAAGGTACAAGGTAAAAGGTGCAAGGTTCAAGGGGCGCGGTGCAAGTGTCGGTTTTTTAACCTTTTACCTTTTACCTTGCGCCTTTTACCTCAATAAATCACTTAGCCAAGTCGGCTTTTATAGTGTCATGCAAAAGCGTCATCAAACTTAAACTTATCCTATCTGTCGCCGATTTTTGGTCTTTATCCATAATAATGACATCGGTTTGCTGGCCGCTTTCTACTAATTTCAAGACATATTCTTGTTCACTGATATCAAATCCCACGAAAAAAAAGACGACTTCGTCCCAAATAGATCCATCTTCCACTTCATTCTTGTTTGGATCATATTGGACATGAAACAGTCTTTCTTCCTGATTGCGATTGGTTACTTCGATAGAATTTCGGCTTAATGCTTTGCCGACCATTCGCCAAGCTATAGCTACCGGTGCACCGATACGCAATTGCTTTGCTCCTTGCTCGGAGTCAAGCAATTCAACCTGAATTAACTTTTTGTCTATGGCAGGAGCTGTTTCAGTTGGCGTGACAGCGGAAGCGGCATCGGGTGTTTCAGAGACAGGCGCATTCGTCGTTTCAGCAGCCGGAGCTTTTGCAATTGAGCCACCGCCAAGATCTGCCGGCAAGACCAATGGGGGAATTTCAGTCGTAAACTGATAATCTTTTTCTTTGTCCGGAAATAAGTTTTTTATATAAGTGCAGGCCGACACATTGACCAAAGCAGCACCGATAATAAGCAGCCTGATTTTAGTTTTCATAACGCGTTCGCAGAAGATAGAGCGGCGCAAGAGCCGTTACCGGAAATCACTTCAGCCTGACGCATTGCATCGCGAACCGCATCGAAGCAATCTTCGGTCAACCAAGTCAGCGGTAAACGTATGCCCTTCCTCATCAACCCCATTTCGGCAACAGCCCATTTGACCGGGATCGGATTCGACTGGATAAACAGTTTTTCATGTAACGCGGCGAGTTTTTTGTCGATAGCTAAAGCGGCTTCACTGTCGCCCGTTATCGCCAGCATAATCATTTCATGCACCAGTTTTGGCGCGACATTGCCTGTTACAGTAATGCTGCCGTTACCGCCTAGCAGGCAAAACTCACGGCTGGTCGCATCGTCGCCGGTGTAAATTGCAAAATCGTCACCGGCCAAATCGCGGATTTTTTTAACTCTGGACAAATCGCCGGTCGCCTCTTTAACGCCGACGATGTTCTTCAAATGAGACAGTCGACCAACGGTTTCAGGCAACATATCGCAAGCAGTACGTCCCGGTACGTTGTATAAAATCTGGGGAATATCGACGGCTTCGCTGATAGCTTTGTAATGCAGGTACAAGCCTTCTTGAGTAGGCTTGTTGTAATAGGGAGTCACGATCAGACAGGCATCGGCCCCGGCTTCTTTAGCCAAACGGGTCAAGTTGATCGCTTCGGTAGTCGAGTTTGCGCCGGTTCCGGCAATCACGGGAATTCTACTGCCGACATAATCAACAATCGACTTGATCACATCGCAATGTTCATGTTCATCCAGCGTCGCCGACTCGCCTGTGGTACCGACAGCGACTAAAGCATCGGTTCCCTGTGCTATATGAAATTCCACCAACCTTTTTAAGCTTTCCTTATCCACTGCACCGCTTTCATCCATCGGCGTTACTAAAGCTACGATACTACCTTGAATCATGAAATCTCTCGATCAGAATTAATGCTGTTACAAAACTACTGTCATTATAACAAGCAAATAACTAAAACTCAGCTTGATACGTAATTTTACTGGTATTTAGCCAAAAAACGATCCAGCGCATTGGCGAAATCTTGCTTGTCCCGTAACCCAAGAGGCGGAGGCCCTTCCGCTGATTGACCGGTACTGCGCAATTCTTCCATAAAATCCCGCATAGCCAATCGCTCCTTGATATTTTCTTTAGTATAAAGCTCGCCTCGGGGATTAATGGCATGGGCGTTTTTTGTTATCACTTCAGCCGCCAACGGAATGTCGGCGGTAATCACCAGATCATCTTGCTGCAAATGTTTGACTATATAATTATCAGCCACATCAAAACCGCCTGGGACCTGCACCGCACTGATAACTTTGGATGGCGGTATGGTTAAAAACCTATTGGCCACCAATGTCAGCAGCAACTGCTTTCGTTCCGCTGCCCGATATAAAATCTCTTTAATCATATTAGGGCATGCGTCCGCATCAACCCAAATCCTCATAATCAAGCTCCTTGTCCAGTTAATTTTGCTGCAAATGTTAATATACTGCGTTATAATACTCTGATAAACAAACACATTTCTCCGCGCTTACGCGCATTCTATATCTACAACAGGTAAATCCATGTCCAATGATGTTTCTACATTACCCTCTTTCCGTGATTTAGCGCTGATTGAACCGGTGCTAAGAGCGCTGAACGATGTCGGTTATGAAACACCTTCACCCATACAAGCACAAACCATCCCGCTCCTACTGAAAGGCAAAGACGTTCTGGGGCAAGCACAAACAGGAACCGGTAAAACCGCCGCTTTCGCATTACCGATTTTATCGCGCATCGACCTCAAGCAAAAAGACCCGCAAGTTCTGGTTCTAGCGCCAACCCGCGAACTGGCCATTCAGGTGGCGGAAGCGTTTCAACGTTATGCCGCGCATTTAAAAGGCTTCCATGTTCTGCCTATTTACGGAGGACAGGACTATAGTACCCAATTACGCCAGCTAAAACGCGGCGCTCATGTAGTTGTCGGCACACCGGGCCGAGTCATGGATCACATGCGTAAAGGCACTCTGAACCTGGACGGGCTTGGCTACCTGGTTCTTGATGAAGCCGATGAAATGCTGCGCATGGGCTTTATTGACGATGTGGAATGGATTCTCGATCAAATCCCGGAACAAAGACAAATCGCCCTGTTTTCTGCAACGATGCCGTCGGTTATCCGCAAAATCGCTCAGCAGTATCTGCATGAGCCTGAACATGTCACTATTAAAGTTACCAACGCATCGGCAGAATTCATACGGCAACGCTATTGGCTAGTCAGCGGTGTGCACAAACTAGACGCGCTAACCCGCATACTGGAAGCAGAAACGTTTGACGGTATGATTATCTTCGTCAGAACCAAAACCGCAACCGTTGAGCTGGCGGAAAAACTCGAAGCGCGCGGTTATTCCGCCGCCGCCATTAACGGCGATATGTCACAAGCGCTTAGGGAACGCGCTATTGCCAACCTGAAAAACGGCAAACTGGATATTTTGATCGCGACTGACGTCGCCGCACGGGGACTGGATGTAGACCGCATCACTCATGTCGTCAACTATGATATTCCTTACGATACCGAATCCTATGTTCACCGTATCGGTAGAACGGGGCGTGCAGGGCGCACCGGCGATGCAATATTGTTTATTGCCCCCAGAGAAAGAAACTTGCTAAGCAATATTGAAAAAGCAACTAAGCAAAAAGTTGAAGAAATGGGCCTGCCGTCAACCGAAGTCATCAACAATAAACGTATTGCGCGCTTTAAACAAAACATTACCGATACCTTGGCTGCCGAAGAGCTAGGCTTCTTCAGTCAACTGCTGGAACAATACCAACAGGAGCACAATGTTACCGCTTTGGAAATAGCCGCTGCACTGGCAAAGCTGGTTCAGGGCGAAACCCCACTGCTGATGCAAAATCTGCCTAAAAGAGCTAAAGATAGCCGCGATGATAGACCCTCCAGGGATGACAGATCATCAAGATCAGACCGCCCTCAAAAAGACCGCAAACCCAAACGCGCGTTCGGTGGCGGGGCGGACATTGAAATGGAAACCTACCGGATTGAGGCCGGCCACAATCACGGAGTAAAACCAGGCAATATCGTTGGCGCTATAGCTAATGAGACAGGGATTGACGGCGACCATATCGCCCGTATCAGAATTCAAGACGACTACAGTACCGTTGAGTTACCGGCTGGCATGCCGAAAGAACTGTTTCAGGAATTGAAAAAAGTCAGAGTAGCTGGACAGCAACTTAACATATCCAAAATGGATGAGAGTGCTAGAAAAGCGATGAAATTCGACGATGGCGCTAAGAAAGTGGATAAAAGCAAGAAAAGGGTAGGCTCGACATCCAGACGGGCAAAGCCGAAAGCGGCAGAGTAATCTACATCTTTAAGGGCGACCTACCGGTCGCCCCTACCGCAGGAGTCCAAAGCTTGCTTTGGATATTTCAATAAAACTCAACTCCATCATCTCAAAAACAGCATTAGTCCACAAAAGCCAAAAGTAGGCGCCTCTAGGCGACACGAAAAGTACGAAAGAAGTGAGTATGCTGTGTAGTTTTTCGTGAATTAAATAACTTTTTAAGTTAACCCATGCTTTTATTCCAGATACAACCGCCGCTTGCTTTCTCAATAGCTTCCAAACGCTGTTGATGTGCGTTTAGCTCCTCATCCGTACAGCGTATAACATTCAAAGCGGGACGATCCGTAGGCAGATACTTAATCTCGCTATTTACAATCGATTCCTCCGGCCTTCCCTGCCCTTCATCCAACAACGAGGACTGCCCTCCGGTCATCAACAAAAACACATCGGCCAAAATCTCAGCATCCAGCAACGCGCCGTGCAAATCCCTATGACTGTTGTCAATATTGTAACGTTTACACAGCGCATCCAGGCTGTTGCGCTGTCCCGGATGTTTTTTCCTGGCATAGCTCAGGGTGTCAAATACCTTGCTATAATCCGTGACCGCTCCAATTTCGTTATTCAGCCGTGAAAATTCATAATTAATAAAACCGACATCAAACGGCGCATTATGAATGACTAACTCGGCACCCTGAATAAACGCAATAAAATCCTCAACGATACCCGTAAAAGTCGGCTTATCCTCCAAAAACCGATTGGTAATGCCGTGAACCTCAATAGCACCCGCATCGATGATCCGCTCGGGATTAATATAGACATGAAACCGCTTGCCCGTTAAGCGGCGATTAACCAGCTCCACGCAGCCTATCTCAATAATCCTGTGTCCTTCCTGCGGATTTAATCCGGTCGTTTCGGTGTCGAGAACTACCAGTCTATTTGTAAATGTTCGCTTATCCACACGCCACCTTTGGCCCATTAATCATTTTTAAAGTATAAATTCTTTAAGCCGACAGGGCTCAATTAATTTTTTAACAGCCAATAACCGACAAAGACCGACCGCTATTTTTTACTGTTTTTTCTGTTAGAATTTAGACACATTGACTTAGCGTGATTTTTTTGCATTCCAGAAGATACTGATATGACCATCAAAAAAAACCAACTCGACAGAAACAAGCTCGATCAAATCGTAACCGATGCACGGCGCGACCAGAAACTTAGGGAGCAGTCTTATCGCGGACAGGCTCTTAAACTATACCCCTGGGTATGCGGCCGATGCGCTCGTGAATTCGATCATAAAAACCTTGCCGAATTAACAGTGCATCATAAAAACCATAACCACGACGACAATCCATCCGACGGCAGCAACTGGGAATTATTGTGCATTTATTGCCATGACAATGAGCATTCGAGATATGAAGAAACTCGCTTTGACGGCTCGGCAACAACAGAAAAATCCACTGCGCCGGCCTCCACGCACAATCCATTTGCAGATCTAAAATCCCTGCTAAACAGTAAAAAATAAATGAGCTGAGCTTACCTTTGATAAAGGCTTCGCTGCCAGCGTGACCTATCGAAGCGCTGAACTTCAAAACCGTTTTTACAGCCGGATTCAATCAGATAATCCCTGAACTGGGGGTAATGCTGCTCAAAATGAATCCCATATTTAAAAGGCAAAGCAATAGATTGCGTTGCTCCTTCAAAAAACAATTCCACAAACTCATCATACTGGGAACTGTTTTGTTTATTAAACGAATGCACAACCTGGCCATTAAGAAAAAAACTTTCACCTTTTAGAAAACAAAGCGTAATTTTCAAACGGCTGTTCTTTTTTAACTCTTGATTACTACAGATGGCGATGCCCTGCTTACTAACGTTAATAATTTTTACCGGCTGCACCCGATTGAAAAAAACGGGCGTTTTTTTAAACACAGCATCAATATCGTCTCTTTCGTAACGAACTTGTTTTCGGACCGTTTTTTCCGCCATAACGATGACTCCAAATGCGCTTGATTGCCTTAGACAAGAGAACCGTCCCTTTTTTGGAAGTTATATATTGTTTTTGCAAGCGGGTATCCATTCAAAACAGATTAATTTGCTATCAACCCGATCTCAACAATAAAGCCAAAACCTATCTTTACCAATCCGTATCATCACCTAAACGCTAATCCTCAGCAGACAAACCGCTATCGATAATCTATTTGCCGATTTTAGGTTGCAAATCGGTAGGCCGGTCTTGCTTAAGGTTGGGCATATCGCTTTGTGATTATAGATTTTTAGGGGGTTTCTTGTTATATATTTAATACTAATATCATCATTTTAGATAAGCACATGAATTTAAATCATTTTACTCAAAGCACCTATATTGCCGGTTTCTCGGGCGGCTTATTGATCGGTTTTGCCGCTGCAATGCTGGTGTTATTCAATGGCCGGATTGCCGGCATCAGCGGGATTTTAGGCGGCCTGCTACAGGCTGGCAAAGAAGACAAAATCTGGCGCGTAATGTTTCTGCTCGGCTTGATAGCCGCGCCATTTATTTATCGGATTACCTTCGGTTTGCCCGCTGTGACTATCGAAGCGAGAACCATAAAACTGATTGTTGCCGGTTTGTTGGTCGGCATCGGCACCCGCTATGCGTCAGGATGCACCAGCGGACACGGTGTCTGCGGCATTTCACGCGGTTCGATTCGATCTATTGCGGCTACGTTGACTTTCATGATGGCGGGTTTTATCACCGTCTACCTGACCCGCCATCTGTTGGGGATTTAATTATGTTGAATATTAGTGCCTTTTTTGTTGGATTGATCTTCGGTTTGGGGCTTATCGTTTCCGGCATGACCAACCCGGCTAAGATTATCGGCTTTTTGGATTTGGCCGGTGCCTGGGATCCGTCGCTCGCTTTCGTCATGGGCGGCGCTATCCTGATCGGCTCCGGCGGCTTTGCTTTAGCCAAAAAGCGCCGGCGCAGTTTGCTGGGAGCGCCTATGCAACTGCCCACCGCGACCAATCTGGATAAGCGTTTGCTGTTGGGCAGTACGGCTTTTGGCGTCGGTTGGGGAATCGCCGGATTTTGCCCGGGACCCGCCGTTGTCAGTGCGGCGGCAGGACAACCCAAAGCATGGATATTTGTTGCGGCGATGCTGTCCGGCATGGCTTTGTACAGCATCATTGAGCGGCGTGGAAAATGATTCGGTTATCCATAAACTGAACGACAAAAATGAAAAATGATTAATCCATAAACGATCAGACAAAAAGACTTACAACTTACAGCATTTTCATATTGCGTTAGTTACATCGTTGGTGGATGCGTGTTGCTTATCCACCCTACCAGCGACACTTGAAGTAGGGTGGGATAAGTGCAACGCATCCACCAAGGTTATTTACCAAGACTGAAAACGCTGTAACACTAGACGGTTAATCCCACACCGAGCGGCATGCTCGCGCGCTCGGTGCGAGTATGCCGGTTCAAAACCGCGTCCAGGGATTAATGTTCTCCACCCGGCATTGACGCAGGTAAAGCATGATGTAGAGGCTGTCAAACACAACGAAGGCAACCCACACATAAGCGATAAAAAAGGAATGGGGAGTCTGGATGTACTGTCCGGGTATAAGTACGATTGAGCCTAACATTCGCGACAGAACGATATACAACGACTGGCCTCGAACGCTTTGCCTGCGTAACAGCAAACAAGAAAAAGTGATGGAAATCAGCAGTTGATCCCCCCATCCGGTATAGTTGCCATGCCAATCCTGAAACTCGTAAGTGATGGACAACACACCGGCAAAGGCGGTAATTAAAGCCAGGACGGAAGCCGGATAAAACCACTGCCGGGGTAATTGAGCAGGAAACTCTTTGGGAGCAAAGCGCAAGTATTGGTAGACGATGACTAGATCAACCAGAATCCAGGCGATATTCGCATAGTTCATTGGTGGATCATCGGGATGAAGTATCCCGAAGATGAATTCATACGACATGTTAACACAGAGCGGCGCCAACGGCATGCCGTAAGTGCGATCCTTAAACCCGCGGCGGATAATCAGCGCATAGCAGACCAGCCAGAGAATTGCGGAGGACGAGGCGGACAGATTGAATATAAATTGTTGTGTCGGTGTCATGATTATATTTTCCATTTCAGAATTGCATGTTTCATTTCAAGCTAGCGTCGAAAACAGCCAGAATCCCAATAGCGCACAGGGCAGCCACAGCAGGAATTCCGCGTCCATAACGGCATCGCCGGGTAGTTTTCCTTTTGCCAGACCTCGTTCACCATGGCCGAGAACGGCCGACACATAAGGATGGATCAGGGCCAGCCCTAGTAGCCCGACTGGAACCCAGCCGGCCGCTACAAATCCGCACAGCCACAACACAGAGAAATGATTGGCGAGGCGCAGTAACTGAAAGGTTTGCGGCACGCCCAGCAGAAGCGGCAGCGTAGCCACGCCGTCGGCACGATCCCGATGTAGATCCTTGAAATCACAAAACACTGTGTTCACAAAATCGCTCATTAGCATATAGCCGAAGAAGAATACGAGAACCGGCAATCCGCCACCGCCAAGAAAACAGTCGGCGTAAACCATCAAAAGCCCCCAGAAAAAAGCAGTATAGAACGCCTTGATACCGGGAATATCCTTCAAGCGGCGGTATCTCAGAAGTCCAAACGTGAACCTGCCGAACCATTCGGTTCCGTAGAGCACCACCGACAGCGGAAACGCTAACAGCAACAATACCGAGGCTAAATTTGCTTCCAGCGCAGTGATTCCCAATGCGCCTAGGAACGCAGTCACGCCGCACACAGCGAAGATGCGCTGGTGGCGAGCCATGGATCGGCCGCGGTCAGAATCCAGCTCACCGTCGAAACGCCCCACATCCGCCAGATGATCAATCAGGTAGCTGGAATATACCAGCAGAAACGTCGCCAGCGCCAAGGACAAAGAAATTCCGCCGCTGATCGCAAGAGAAACAGCCGAAACAGTGCTTGCGGCGGCAGCGGGTAAAAAAAGGCCCAGACTGGAGCCATGCTGAAGGGCGTCGGCCAACCTGCGCTGAAGTGGCGCTAAGGGTGAGAATGAAAGCGCAAAAAACTCATTCGGATTGAGTGTAAGCGTAGGCTTTAGCATAAGGATTCCTCTTCGATTCATGTATGCCGGGATACCGGTACAAGGGCTGTTTTTTTAATTAATCCGGCGTATTGCCGGCCCTGTTCGAAGAAATATAATGAATGAATCGTGCCAACCTGAATATCGCATTATAAATCAATGCGATATGGTAATTTTTGAAGCTATCCCAACAGCGCCATCTGTTGGGATAGCCCAACAGGGTTATATTGAAAATAGGTTAACTTGTTGAATAATAATTGTTTTATATATGTTGTTCGGAGCAAACAGCCTTTCTTCGCCAATCATGGCTGATAGGAAGCGTTTCTCATCTTGATTCGGCAGGGAAATACGGAGATTACAATTAACTCGAAGCTCATTCGACATATTTTTATACCGCACCCTTCACCCGGCATGACGTTATAGTGATCAGCAATTCATGTGTCACGACCCGTTAATCGGAATCGTCTTTAAACTGTCCCGGTTCCAGATTATGGCGGCGCAGCAGCGTATAAAATTCGCTACGGTTCCTTTTGGCAATCTTGGCCGCGTGGGCGACATTCCCTTGAGTCATTTTCATCAGGCGTATCAGATAGTCTCGCTCAAAGTCCTTCTTTGCCTCGTCCAGCGAAACCGAATCGTCGGTCTGCCGTTGCAGGGCGCGCTGTATCAGGCTGGCCGTTATGATTTCCGTGGTTGACAGGGCCACGACTTTCTCGACGACATTCAGCAGCTGCCTGATGTTGCCCGGCCAGGATGCAGTCAGCAGAATTTCCATCGCGTCAGGCGCGAATCCATTGATGTTTTTGCCGTATTTTTCCGCCAGCTGAAACAGAAAGTGCTTAGCCAACAGGGGAATGTCGTCGGATCGTTCGTTCAGGCCGGGCAGGCAGAGATTCACCACGTTCAGACGGTAGTACAGGTCTTCCCGGAAGCGGCCTTCGGCGATCTCCTTTTCCAGATCGCGGTGGGTAGCTGACACGATGCGAACGTCGATGGATGTAATGTGCAAAGCGCCGACCGGACGTACTGCCTTCTCCTGAAGGACACGCAGCAGCTTCACTTGCAGGGGTAGCGGCATGTCACCGATTTCATCCAGGAACAACGTGCCGCCTTGGGTCGCTACAAACAAGCCTTTGTGGTCTTTTGCCGCACCGGTAAAAGCCCCTTTGACGTGGCCAAACAGTTCCGATTCCAGTAGGTTCTCGGGAATTGCGCCGCAATTGATGGCTGTGAAGGGCTCATCGGAGCGCGGGCTGATACGGTGGATCGCCTGGGCCATGAGCTCTTTGCCGGTTCCCGATGCGCCGGTTATCAGCACACTGGCATCTTGAACTGCGATCATACGGGCCTCGTTGAGCACCGCTTCCATCTGCGTATTGCGAGTAACTATTGCAGTCTTCCAGTCGAATTCATTCGCGGACGAGCCCCCACTTTGCCCCAGAGCTCGTTTCACTTCCGCCAGCAGCGCTTCGGCCTCGAACGGTTTAGTCAAATAACCGAACACGCCCTGACGCATAGCATCCACTGCATGGGAAATCGAAGCATGAGCAGTCAGAATAATAACGGGCAACGCCGGATGGGATTTTTTCAGAATGTCGAACAGCGCCAAGCCATCCATTCCGCCCATGCTTACGTCGGTGATAACCAGATGCGGGCTGTAGCCGGCCATTTTCGCCAAAGCCTCTTCCCCGCTGGAAGCTTCGGTCACGGCATAACCTTCCAGATCCAGCCGCATGGATAGAAGTTTGAGCAGGGCGGGGTCATCGTCTACTGCAAGAATTTGAGATTTCATAGGTTAGGGACGCTTACATTGGGCTCAGGTAGGAGGTTGCTGATCAAATCCAAGAGTTCAAGGTGATGGAAGGGTTTAGTCATAAACCCTTTGGCGCCGTTTTCTAAACAGTATTCGCGATCGCTGGGCAATGCGCTGGCAGTCAAAAAAATCAACGGGATTGACGCAGTCAACGGGTTTTGCATCAATCGATGCAAAACCTGGTAACCATCAACTTCCGGCATCAGCAGATCGCAAAGCACCAGATCCGGAGGTTCGTTTTCGACAAACTCCAGAGCGACGGCGCCATTCTCCGCCGCAACCACGGTATACCCTTCTAATTCCAGCAATTGAGTAACCAATATACGCAGTGCCAAATCGTTTTCAACTACAAGGATTTTCGCCATCGAAAATTATCTATATAAAATTATAAAAATGGTATTCGCACCAGGAAACGTGTGCCCTTTCCAACTTCGCTGGTGTAGTCGATTTCGCCGCCATGAAGATCGACGCATTTTTTGACAATCGCAAGCCCAAGCCCAGTGCCCTGTATATTACTAACGTTGCCGGCGCGGTGAAAAGTACTGAATAGATTAGCCCTATCCTCCATCGGGATGCCGACCCCTTGATCGGCAATCTCGAAGACAATGCCCCCACTATCGCAATTGCAGGTAAAATTTATCGTTGAACCTTTCGGTGAAAATTTTATGCCGTTGCTCAATAGATTCAGTAGGATTTGACGCAACAGGTGAGGATCGATCATGGACGATATACAGTGGCCGATGGCGCGGTATTCGATGATGTGATCTTTGCCTACTCCGACGCGGATTTCTTTCAAGAGATGCTCACAAAAGCTGTCGACCTCAATGGAGGTCGGGTTGAATTGTAAATGCCCTGTATCCGACTTGCCGATAAACAATACCTCTTCCAGCATATGAGTCATGCTCTTAACAGCCGTTTTGATCATACCGATTAGATCCGCTTTCTTCTCTAAGCTCAATCGTTCGCTGTAAGCCTCAAGAAGTTCTGCGGAAGACAAAATGGCGGTTAAAGGGGTGCGGAATTCATGGGAAGCCATAGACACGAAACGGGATTTTAATTCATTCAATTCCTGTTCGCGAACCAAAGCTTTCCGGACATCGGCTTCGGCTTGACGCAGTTCTTCCTCAGTCTGCATGCGATTAGCCGCTTCCAGAGCAAGCGCCACCAAATTGCTGATGCAAAATGCGAAGTCAACTTCCTCTGTAGTCCAGCTTCGCGAAGGTCCGACGTGTTCGTGACAAATAACCGCTACCACTCGTCCGTCCAACCACACCGGCACGTCCAACATGGAGGTGATACCTAATGGAATCAAATAATTGTCCACAAGTTCCGCTGTCGCAGGATCGGATTGGACATCGTCGACCACCACCGGACGGTTGGAAATGATAACGGAAAAATATTGCGGATACAGATCGACACTGAAGTCGCCGCACTCCGATTCGGGCGCGGTATCGTCGGAAGCCGAGCGGTATATCATTTCGGTCTGTAGCGTCGAGTGACAGTGGGAAAATCGGCTGAAAACCATACGCGCCACGCCTAGTGTCTCGGATGTGGACTTTAAAATATTCAGGATAGAATCGTTGAAATCGGTTTTGACCATGCGTGACAAGTCGTACAAGACTGTGCGAAAAAGCAGCGTTCGCTCAACTTGCTCTTTGGCAACTCGCAGGGCTTGTTTCCGTTCTGTAATGTCGCGCAGGAATGCGCTGAAAATGTAGCCTTCGGCACAACGCACAGGCCAGACCGAAAGCTCTATAGGAAACTCTTCGCCGGACCGCTTAAGCGCCGAAAGCTCCAGCGTCTGATTCAGCACTGTGCATTGCTCCGTTGCCAGAAAGCGCTTTATGCCGATTTCATGCGCTTCCCGGTACTTGTGGGGAATAATCATGTCTGACAAGCGCTGGCCGATGGCTTCGCGGCGCGACCACCCGAACATATGCTCAGCCATAGCGTTCCACTCTTCGACGTATCCATTTTGATTAATGGTTACCACCGCTTCTTTGGAAGCTTCTATCATCATATGCAAGCGTTCGGTACGCTCGGCTATGCGTTGTTCCAACTGCCGATTGAGTTGGTGTTGTGATTCTTCCTGAATCTCCCGGCTCACAGTAATGTTTGAAACAGTACGCCTCTTAACCGCGGAAGCAAGCAACTCCATTAAACTATGCCACATTCTTTCTGTTTCCTGTTCACTCGATGAAACGCTAAAAATACGAAATTAATTAAAGCTTCTATTTATAGACCAAAACTTATAATAACACATGGGCTTGTAAAGTTACGCTCGAGACTGACCCATCAACTTGATGGGTCTAACTACCTCAATAATAATTAGTACACGACTCATAGGGTAACCGATCACCGTTCTTGTTCTCTACTCCGACAGCGCTGGATGGAACGACTACTTCGAAATAATTCTCCATATGAGAATTGCTGCATTTCCCTTGAATTTAAACCGCACAATGTTTGGCAGAATGCGTTATTGCAATATCTAGACCCTAACGTAAGGCGATACTCCAAGTTAGTTCATATAGGCATTCTTACATATTGTGTATTTAGTTCGATATATCTATCGTTAATCCATGGTTTGGGCGATAAATTAGCAATTATTGACTTGGTCAAAGTATTAGTTTTTTACGGCCAAAAACAGTATCCGGAGCATCATTCCGAGCCGTACCTGTTAACGCCGGTCAAAAAATTGACCACGAATAAGGGCTAAGAAGCTCAATATTTATTGGCGTTCTGTACTAAATAACACTGGTCAGACGATTCCTGTACAGCTTGTTCTAAATGGTCAAATTTCACCAAGCATCAACATGACCATCACTCAACAATACTTTTTTAGAGGATCCGCCATGAGTCTGTTTAATTCCATTCTTGAAAAACTGGGCATTCGTAGTGCCGCCGCTGCGAAAGCACCTGACACAGCCCAACCGGCAACTGCTTCCGCCACCGCTGCTGGAATTGCTGAGGTCGATGTCGTCAGCAAATTGGAAGGATTAGCCGCTTCCCATGCAGAAAAGCTTAACTGGAAAGTTTCGATTGTCGACTTGTTAAAATTATTGGGGCTTGACAGCAGTTTAGCCGCACGTAAAGAACTTGCGGCAGAATTGGGTTGTCCCGCGCAAGCAATGGGCGACTCATCCCAAATGAATATATGGCTGCATAAAACCGTATTGCAAAAACTCGCACAGAACGGCGGCAATATCCCGCAAGAATTGTTGGACTAAACAGCTAAATTCGAGAACCGCATTAATTGCTACTTAAAACCGGAACCATGCTGATGCGAGTTATTTTGTACGAATTTCACGAGGAGAAACCTTATGAGCTTTTTTACAGATATTGTTAAATCCGCCATCGGTGCAAATGATTCTTCAGAACAAGCTGAAAACAAAACCCAAAATTTATTGAACGGCGCGTTGGGAATGCTAGAGAAAATGGGTGGCGTAGACGGGTTGGTTAAAAAATTTCAACAATCGGGAATGAGTGATGTAGCCTCGTCATGGGTTGGAACTGGAGAAAACAAAAGCATCCAGCCCGACCAACTGACCAATGTACTGGGCAAAGAGCAGATTGCTGATCTTGCTCAACAGGCAGGCATCCCGGAGTCTCAGGGAGCATCGGTACTCTCAAAAGTTTTACCCGCCATGGTCGACAAACTGACACCGGAAGGAAAGGTACCCGAATCAAGCAATCTTGCAACATTGGGCAAAGTGCTTCTGGGTGCAGCGGGAGCTGCGGTTGTAGGGAAAGCGGCAGCGTCTTATTTCGGCAACAAAGAAGATGAGGAGCAATCGTCCACATCTGAACAACAAACAACAAGCGCAAGCGCCGCTGTTGCTGAGCCAGGAATGGGATCGGCCACCACATCCGTTCGAACCTACACCGTATCTAGTGGCGATACGCTTTCTAAAATTGCCAAACAGTTCTACAGCGATGCCAATCAATGGCCGCGTATTTTTGATGCGAATCGGGATATTTTAAGCAACCCGGATCGCATATCTCCGGGCCAACATTTACGTATCCCTTAAAATTAGACGCACTTAAAGCTATTTCCGGATGGATGGATTTTAATATCATTCATCCCACGACAATCAAGCCCACTAGAATCCAGAACTGCTTTTCCAATTCAGAACTCACTCCCATTTCTAAACAGTGAGTTTCGGAGTCAATCAAACCACCTAATTTGGTTGACAAAACTACTGGTGACGCCGACTTGCAACTGCTAATCTAACTTTTTCTATCTGATATTGGAGAAAGCGATGATTAGTACCCGCGTGCTGCGCAATCTGACCACCGCAAGTATGGGTACAGGTGCCCGGATTGCGCTCATGGAATTGGTCGTTCCGGAATTGAACGCCGATTTTTCCAGTGCTGCTTTCGATATGCAGATGTTCGTGAATACCCGAGGCAGAGAAAGAACGCTTCCTGAATGGCAAAACCTTTTCGACCGGTCTGGATTTGTGCTTGAGGAGGAGATAGGCCTTCAATCAATCGGAAAGATACTGGTATTGCGGCCTAAGGATTAAAATCCGGCACCTGTTTTATGATCCCAAACACCGGTTCTACCGTGATTTTGCGTTTGCCGTAAAGTCCACGACCCGTCTGGGCAATGAAATAGTAGTAATTCCTACTAATAGCAATATCTTAAAAACGGACGCTTTCCGAACAATCCGGAACAAATTTCCGTACTCTACACATAGCCATCCTCAAAAAACCGACATTAACCCACCCCTTTTATGTTTTTTATTGAAAAACATAGCCTAATCTCCTATCCTCCACGCTGAGGTTTTGACTGAGGTTAAAACCTTTGCTCACTATGCTCTTAAACTACTCCCATTGGAGATTGTATGAAGATTGGTATACCTAAAGAGATTCACCCAGGTGAAAAACGTGTGGCCACTACGCCTGAGGCCGCAGAACAAATTATAAAACTGGGTTTTTCCGTCCTGCTCGAAAAAGGCGCGGGGCTTGGTGCGGATATTTCCGATGAAGCCTACAAAGAGGTAGGTGTCGAAATCGTTAGTAACGCTAAAACGTTATGGAAAAAAGCCGACATCGTGATGAAAGTCCGCGCCCCCGAACGGCACCCCGAGCTGGCATTGGATGAAACAGACCTGCTATCCGAAGGCGGTCATTTAATCAGTTTCATCTGGCCTGCGCAAAATGAAGAATTAATGCAAAAATTGGCAGCCAAAAATACCACAGTACTAGCTATGGATAGTGTGCCGCGCATGTCCAGGGCGCAAAAGCTTGATGCGTTGAGCTCCATGGCTAATATTGCCGGCTATCGCGCCGTTATTGAAGCGGCACAGCATTTCGGCCGGTTTTTTACCGGACAGATTACTGCCGCGGGTAAAATTCCTCCCGCCAAGGTGTTGGTTATCGGTGCCGGCGTTGCCGGTCTTGCCGCTATTGGCGCTGCCAAAAGCATGGGCGCTATCGTCCGGGCTTTCGATACCCGGCCTGAGGTGAAAGAACAAATCGAAAGTATGGACGCCGAATTTTTGATGCTGGACTTTAAGGAAGAAGGATCAGGCACCGGCGGTTACGCCAAAACCATGTCCAAGGAATTCATCGAAGCTGAAATGGCTTTGTTCGCCAGACAGGCGATGGAAGTGGACATTATTATCACCACCGCGCTGATTCCCGGCAAACCGGCACCCAAGCTGATCACGGAAGGCATGGTTAAATCTATGAAACCGGGCAGCATTATTGTCGATTTGGCAGCCGAACAAGGCGGCAACTGCGCATTGACCGAAAAAAACCAAGTCGTGGTCAAACACGGCGTGACGATTATCGGTTATACCAATTTACCCAGCCGTTTGGCTAACCAATCGAGCCAGCTTTATGCGACCAACCTCAGGCATTTGTTGACCGAACTTTGCCCCGAGAAAAACGGCGCGATCAACGTAAATATGGACGATGAGGTGATACGCGGGGCTACGGTGGTTAAAGAAGGCAAAATCACCTGGCCGCCACCACCGCCCAAGCTGTCCGCCGCCCCTGCCCCGCAAACCGAAGCTCCCGCTTACGCATCAGTACAAGAACAAAAAAAATCCGTCATTCCTGATTCTGTTAAGCAATTTATACCTTTAATTGTTGGCGGTTTGGCGCTGTTCGGTATCGGTTCGGTTGCCCCGGCTTCGTTCATGTCGCACTTTACCGTATTTGTGTTGGCATGTTTCATCGGTTATCAGGTGATCTGGAATGTGACGGCTTCGCTGCACACCCCATTAATGAGTGTAACCAACGCTATCAGCGGCATTATCGTAATCGGCGCTCTGGTGCAGGTATCCGCGCCGGGCTTTACGATTAGCGTCCTTGCCGGATTGGCGATACTCATTGCATCTATCAATATTGCCGGTGGCTTTTTAGTCACTCGCCGTATGTTAGAAATGTTCAGAAAATAACCGGAGAATATGATGTCCCATAGTTTAGTCACGATGTCTTACATCGTCGCCACCATTCTGTTTATTTTCAGCCTGAGTGGTTTAAGTAATCAGGAAACCGCCCGCCGTGGCAATTATTACGGTATGTTAGGCATGGCGATTGCCATTATCGCTACTGCATTAAGCGCATCGGTTACCTCATACGCTATTTTGATCGTTGCGTTGTTAATCGGCGGTGCTATCGGAGCTAAAGCCGCGTTAAAAGTCGAAATGACGCAAATGCCGGAATTGGTCGCTATCATGCACAGCTTGGTCGGTATGGCGGCTGTGTTGGTGGGTTATGCCAACTTCATGGACGCATCTACAAGCCTTAGCGGTGTAGAAAAAAATATCCATGAAGTGGAAATTTATGTCGGCATTCTTATCGGTGCGGTCACTTTTTCAGGTTCGGTGATTGCTTTCGGCAAACTCAGCGAACGCATCAGCGGCAAACCGATGTTACTGCCTGCTCGCCATTGGTTGAATTTAGGCCTGTTGGTTTTGGCAATCATTCTGGGCCGGATGTTTTTACAACAAACCGAAACCGGCGGCGGCACGTTCCCGTTATTGCTGATGACAGTGATTGCGCTGGCATTCGGCGTACACATGGTTATGGCTATCGGCGGTGCCGATATGCCGGTGGTGGTGTCGATGCTCAACAGTTATTCAGGTTGGGCGGCCGCGGCAACCGGTTTTATGTTAAGCAACGATTTGTTGATTGTGACCGGCGCATTGGTCGGCAGCAGCGGCGCGATTTTGAGTTATATCATGTGCCGCGCGATGAATCGCAACTTTATCAGCGTTATTGCCGGCGGTTTTGGCACCTCGGGTGGAGAAGCCGCCGTCGTTGAAGGCGAAGTCACGCCGATCAGCGCTGATGAAACCGCGCAATTATTGCTCGATGCAAAAAATATCATGATCATTCCAGGCTACGGTATGGCTGTTGCGCAAGCTCAGCATACTGTTAATGAAATCACCAAACTGTTGCGCGACAAAGGCAAAAAAGTCGGCTTCGGCATCCATCCGGTTGCAGGAAGAATGCCCGGCCACATGAACGTGCTGCTGGCCGAGGCCAAAGTGCCTTATGACATCGTTTATGAAATGGACGAGATCAATGAAGAATGGGGACATGTTGATGTGTCCATCGTGATCGGCGCGAATGACATCGTCAATCCGTCAGCCTTGGACGATCCTAACAGCCCGATTGCCGGTATGCCGGTATTGGAATGCTGGAAAGGTGAAACGACTGTCGTACTGAAACGCAGTATGGCGTCAGGCTATGCCGGTGTGGGTAATCCGTTATTCGTGCTGGAAAACACCCGCATGTTGTTTGGCGACGCTAATGCGACTATGCAGTCGGTGTTGAAAGCGTTGAAGGGGTAAGGCATTCTCCATGAACGACTGCATGGATGCAGTCGTTCATGGTTAGCTGTTTATAACCCTTGTTTATTGAAAACAACCCCACCATTCTCGACACGATTACGGCCGTTATGTTTGGCTCTGTACAAGGCGAAATCGGCTGATTTAATAAGCCGTGCGGCAATTTCACCTTCTATAGAAATGGATGCACTGTCCGGCATGTAAGTCGAGACACCGATAGAAACGGTCACCGAGATAGAAATATCATTTATCGCGATGACCAGTGTCTGGATGGCTTTGCGTATCCGTTCTGCAATTTCCAGGGCTTTAGCTTCATCGATATTCGACAATAAAGCGACAAACTCTTCCCCACCATAACGGGCAAATACGTCATTATCTCTTAATTGGTGTTTTATGGTGGCCGCTACTAACGATAGCACTAGATCGCCGCCCTGATGACCATGTTTGTCATTGACTGACTTGAAAAAATCTATATCAAAAAACTGGCAGGATAAAGGTTCTGCATTGCGTTGACTGCGTTTTAATTCTTCGTCTATGCGCTGTTCCAAAAACCGCCTGTTATTAACGCCTGTTAAAGCGTCTATGTAGCTGACTTGTCTTATCTCTTCGATGTGAAGGTTATTTTCCAGACAAATACTGACTACTGAACTGAGATGTTCTATAAAATCTGTAGCCATATTATCGGCAAACCTATCAAGCTGATAACTGCCTAGATTTAAAGTCCCCAAATATTTGCCGTGGCGAGATAAAGGTATAATGGCAACGCTGGTTGGTTGTTTTTCAATTTGAGGAAAAAAGTCGGCGCATCGGGTATGTTCATAAATGCCGACATAGGGTTCAATAGCAATTGATTTTAAAGGCCCTTTACCATCTACTAAAATCAACCCGTTTTTTGAGCTGCGCGAATAACCATAATTATTAAGCGTTTTGGCTATCTCACCGGTTTCGTCAATCAGACATAAGCTAATCACGTCAAGATCAAAATAATTTTTACCTTCTTCAAGCAGGTGATCAATAGTGCCCGGTAAGGAATTGAGCTTTAGCAATCTTATTTCGAACGCCTGAAACTTCTGCAAAATAGCACTGTTTTTCTGAACGCGCTCGAGCATGGTTTCTAAATGGCTTTGCAGCGCAATTAAACCGGCAGTTAAATCTTCTTCCAAGTTATTCTCTGAATAATTAAGACAATCACGTAAGCCTAGCAGTTCCTTGAAAAAAAACTCAATCAATCACGTATTTTATTGCACAGATTGTAATTTCTCATTAGTTTATTGATGATCTCGGCTTGTTGTTCTGTAAGCTCGCGTTGCTCGCTTCTTCAGTTATGCAACCTGCGACCATCAACTAACGGTATGCTCCTGGCATATTTTCTCACTATCGATTTGACTAAGCTGTTCTTTGGTTAAACCGCAAACAAAGCCCTCAGTCGTTGAGGTGAAATATCTGCATGTTTTGCACAGCCCGAATGATTGGGATTTATTGGCTTTTTGCAGCGCGGTCAGTGCATTAACAAAAACATTTTCCTGGTTTTCGTTTTTATTAAATATTGCCGAGGCCTGATTGTATAAATCTGCAGGACGCGCTCTATTCAAGATAGCGTCACCTTCAGCTAAAAGACTAAGATGCACCATACGTCGGTCATTTACATCGGCTGTTTTTTTTATGTAGCCTTTCTTTTCCAGCAGCAGCAAGGTTTGGGAAACCGTGCCGCGGGTCATGCCCAGATAATTGGTAAGAGCAGCCGGAGTGTCACTATAGCGGTTGCAGCGGGACAAATAGTCCATCACTTGCAAATGAACCGGTTGCAAGCCTAATTCGGTGCATTTTTTGCGTTCTTCAGACCGGATCAATGCCGACATCCGCTCGATCAGGTCAAATACATCAACTTTTTCCATAGAGCCTGTAAACATTTATTAATGTTGACAAAAAAAAGTATTTTAGCACATTTATTTAAATATCGAATCGCTATTGTTTATGGATATACTTATCCGCTAAATAAGCAATAGCCGCAGCGGGAGCACAGTCCGCTGATGTCATATTGGATTCAATTCCGGCTACCGGTAATAGATCGGAAAAATCCAGGTAAAGACGGTCTAAGTTCAATGCAATCTGTTTAACCAGAAATCGACCTACTCCGGCGCCGATTAATGGACTGTTTTGTGAAATTCCATGTTGAGATAACCGGATTTCACAGCCGCGCTGTATTTGCCGTATTTGTCGGGCGCGGATGTTTTCGGCGAATTGTTGCCAGCGCGGCAGTTCATCGGGATAAAAATCACAGCCTATCATCCTCGATAATCGCCTTGCGCTGGCTAAAACTGTTTTTTCCGAGCCATCCGCTGTGTCGGTTTGATCGTGCCTGTCGTTCAGTTCGCCGGTAACGCGATAGACATCGGCCATCGTCGCAAAATACTCGGCCATCAGGCCAATTTTTTTGTCTTGATCCACCGCTGTTTGCGTGACAGCCATTACAGCGGTTCTGACGATGCCGGTATAAATCAATTCTTGAGAGATTAAACGCTGATAATCGGTGTAGCCTTCCGCCAGCACTTGCCCGTTATTAAGCAGGAGTATATCCGTGGTAGTACTGCCGCAATCGACAAAAAGTCCGCTGCCTAACTTTTGCGCGGCAAGTGAAGCACTGGCCAACCAGTTAGCAGAGGCGATGGACAGGTAATGCCCGGTTTCAATCTGTGATGGTTTCAAAAAACCTTCCTGCCCTGCAAAAATCAGGATTCCACTTCCCGGCAGCAGTTCAGTCATGGTTTGAATGATCTGCTTAACGCCATCATCCCGATTAGCGAATAAATCAACCAATTCGCCGGTCATGGTGATCGCATGGCGAGGATTTGAGCCCTTCAGTTCCTGCAGAATTGAGGTTACTGCGCAGTGCAGTTGATCCAGCCCTTTCCATAACGGGCATGCTTGCTGGTAAACGGCGACAATCTCACCGGCACTAATTACCGCCGCTTTGACATGAGCGCCGCCTATGTCCCAGCCTACGACATTAGCTTGCATGGGTTTCCTGTTTTGCCTGAACGATAATGGGTTGGTTGCAAGCCGGGTTGAGTATCGGCTCGCCATTCAGTAGCTGTAAAACAGCCTCGGCAATATTGATGCCTAAAGCTTCGTATATGCCGACAAATGAAGTAGTCAGGCGGGGATTTATTTCGAGCACCCATACTTGATCGTTTTCTATCAAATCGATACCGACATAACCCCATAGCTCAGGCAAAGCGCTGGCGATCTTAGTTACCAATTGTTGATATGAGCCTGAATCGGGATGATGATTGACCACGATGTCTGTTAAATGATATTGCCCGCTGACCAGTTCAAATCGCTGCAAATTGACACTCACTAACCAGCCGCGGCCTTGCTTGAACAAGCACGAAAGACTGGTTTTTGCGCCTTGAAGATGCGGCTGAATGATATATGAGTTTTTTTGCGCGGCCATCCGCTCAAAGTCCTGTCGATTGGTGATCAGATAACTGTCTGCGCAACCCACGCCATCAACCGGCTTAACCATCCATTCACCGCCTGTCCTAAGCCTGTCGAAGGAGGAGAAATAAGTATCGTCAAACATCCGGGAAGGCACAGTAGTTATCTGATGCCGGCTAAGCAATTCATAAGTCTTGAATTTGTTACCGGCAATGGCAACAGCTGCTGCGGGCGATGTCAGCAATACCTTGCCTAATGATTCAACTGTTTGACACAGAGTTTGCAGGATACCGTCAAACTCCGGCGCTATCGGCCATACCAAGTCGGATTGCTTAACCAACCGAGCAAATTCTTCCGTAATATCATGCTCGGGCCGGATAATGACCTTGTGTATGCAGGTCTCACAGATTAACTGGTTTATTCGCCAGTCGATCATGACAGTTATATCGAAACCGTCTAATTTGGTCAGGTTATTGAGTAACGCGTTAAGCATCAAACTCCCTTCACCAACCAGGGAATCCGGCAGCTCCTGCTTATTAAAGCCGCCGCCAGTGATATACTCAAATACCAAAATTTTCACAATATTCAATAAACAGCTATAAACTAGAATGTAATATTGTATCACCAGTTCAAAGCGAGCTTTGAACTGGCATCTGTAATTTTTGGAGTCCAAAGCTCGCTTTGGACTCAGTCTCTATTTTTTATGAAAATAATCCCGGTAATAGATTTAAAAGACGGCGTCGTAGTTCATGCCCGGCAAGGCAATCGTGAGCACTATCAACCTATTAACACTGACTTGTGCAAATCGTCAGATATTTATCAGGTCATTGAAGCATTCCTGGACGTTTATGCGTTTGATACCTTTTATATTGCAGACCTGAATGCGATTACCGATCAGGGCGACCATAACCAATTAATAACAGAGGTGCTAAGTCGTTTTCCGCAAACAACATTCTGGGTAGATAAGGGTTACCAAAAATACAATCAAGACGCACAGCTTCCGGGCAATTATCTGCCTGTTTTAGGTAGTGAGTCTTATCGGAATGAAACTATTTTAGAAATCGAAGCCTTTGAAAACAACTTTATTCTTTCGCTGGATTATTCGAATTCAAATGCATTAGGCGCGGAAAGTCTTTTTTCCGATCCCACTTTTTGGCCGAAAAATATCATCATCATGACATTGGGGCGCGTAGGCAGCAACCAAGGTCCCGATATGGACAAATTAGCTGAATTTTGCAGGCAATACCCGGACAAAAACTTTATTGCCGCTGGCGGTATAAGGGACAAACTGGATTGCATTCTTTTGAATGAAGCGGGAATCTTTCAAGCGCTTGTTGCCAGCGCATTGCATACCGGCGCCATAAAAAATGAAGATATTGTCGAATTTCAGGCAAAGCTTCCGCTTCCTGCTTACGCCCGAACCACACGGATGTAGTGACCGCGATTGCTCCATGCAATCTTGCGGCATTTCCTCCATCCGTGGAGGTCAAT
>NZ_SCTW01000049.1 GCF_004322395.1 Methylobacter sp. | reverse complement strand
GCCTTTTCTTTGGTTACTTTCTTTTCGACTGCACGGATGCAGGAGGTAGAGCAACGCAGGAGCAGTTGCCGAGGCGACGCAAAAGAAAGTAACTCGCCCTCGGGTGCGAGAACCCGATTCAAATAACGTCGCGGTAGCGACACTTTAATAATAAAAAATGTTGATGCAGTCTAAACCCGAACAACTGCGTAACATCAGTTAATTTAAGCAATGACCATGAAGCGTATGAAGGACATGAAGACTTAAATCCTTCATGCCCTTCATACGCTTCATGGTTTAAAAATAAAACGCGCTCAAGCTATTTCGTGCACGTTCCTTAATTTAGAGATTACCCCGTATGACTGATAGAAACATTAACTATTCCGGGCGGACAAAATCCTAACTATGGCAACTATTAAACGCGCCGGCATCCATTATGCCTGGGCCATACTGGCTGTTACTTTTATCTGTTTGTTTGTTGCATCGGCGCTTCGATCTGTTCCCGGAATCATTATGCTGTCACTGGAACAGGAATTTAAGTGGAGTCGGGAAACAATAAGCGGCGCCGTTTCCATCAATCTGCTGTTGTTTGGGCTTGCCGGTCCATTTCTAGGCAGGTTGATGGATTTATACGGTACGAAAGCCATCACCTTGATCATGCTTACGCTGGTAACTCTGGGAGCCTGCGGCAGCATTTTTATACAGGAACCTTGGCAACTGTATTTGTTTTGGGGCGTGATCATTGGCGCAGGTTCGGGAGGAACTTCCATAGTGATGGGTTCGGCCGTTGTTAACCGTTGGTTTCAGCAACGGCGCGGTCTGGCTTTAGGCATCTTGGGCGCGGCCTTTTCGTCGGGCCAGTTAATTTTTACGCCTGTTCTGATGAGCCTGAATATTGACCTAGGCTGGCGGGCTACCACTTTATTTATTGCATTGTTGCTGGGTTTGATTGTATTGCCATTGATCATCAAATTTATGGCCGATGATCCCGGTGTAAAGGGAATGCAGCCTTACGGTGCAAGTGAATTAGCTACACCTGTTATTCCTCCTGACCCGAATCCGATGCGCTTGGCAATGGCCAGTCCTCAATTTTGGCTGCTGGCTTTCAGCTTTGCGATCTGCGGTTTTACGACCTCCGGATTGTTTCAGACGCACTTAATTTCTCACGGCATCGAACATGGTTTCCCGGAAATGACCATGGCCGTGTCATTAGGATTAATGGGCGCTACCGATATTGCCGGTACTATTTTCTCCGGTTGGCTATGCGACCGCTTCGGTAAGCGTTGGCCGCTGGCGATTTATTATGCGCTTCGCGGTATTTCATTGCTATTGTTGCCTTATGTCGAATCGACTGGACAACTGATGGCCTTTTCCGTCGTTTATGGACTGAATTGGTTATCGACGGTTCCGGCTACCTCAGCGCTCACAGCGGATCTATTCGGCAAACAAAATGTCGGGGTCGTTTTTGGCTGGATCTGTTTTGCCCATCAGATCGGCGCAGCGTTAGCCAGTTACGGAGCCGGTTATTTGCATGGTTTGTTCGGGAATTACACCTTGGCCTTTATGACCTCCGGTCTTTTTGCCTTAGCGGCTACCGGACTTGTCATGAAGATACGGGAATGAATATAAATTTATTGCCGATTCATATCTTATTTCACGCAGTAAAACTGCTCCCATACTAAAACCAGGAGATATAAAAATGCCCTTAGTTCGCATCTCGTTAATGAAAAACAGGCCGAATGGCTTTGGAAAAAAGGTGGGTTCAATCGTCTATCAAGCGATGGTTGACACAATCAATGTTCCGGTGAAAGACAATTTCCAAATCATTACTGAACACGATAACGATACTCTGATCTATGATCCGACTTATCTCGATATCAGACGAACCGATGGAATTATCGTAATACAAATAACGTTGAATGAAGGACGAGCTACTTCCTTAAAGAAAGCGCTCTTCAACACTATCGCAGATCGGCTCCATAGGGAGCTCGACGTCCGAATGGACGATGTTATGATCAATTTGGTCGAAGTTAAAAAAGAAAACTGGTCTTTCGGAAATGGAATAGCGCAGTATGCTTAACAGTAGATGTTATTGAATCTTCTATATAGCACAACAATTTTTGAAAGACGCTCTTTCTATGCTCAAATCAACGATCCATAAAAATAATGCCAAACTTTAATTTTAACTTTCATCATGCCAGTCTAATTATTGACGATACTGCGGCATCAGTGCTGTTTTACTGCGATATTCTCGGCTTGCAACAAACAGACAGGCCAGATCTGGGCTTTTCTGGCGTCTGTAACTACTCAGCGCAAAGCACAACCTCCCTCTCCAGTAGGATGCCTACATGGATGTAGGTAGTAGAGCAATGCAGGAGCAATTGCCGAGAGGGAGTGAGTTTTCCGCGATTTTTGATTCACTGAATAGTTACAAACTTTTTTGTATTATTGAACATCGAATTGCAAGCTTGCGAGCTTGGCGTACAGCCCGCTCTGTTTACGTAAATCTTCCGGTGCGCCGATTTCGACGATACGTCCTTGATTCAAGACGATAATGCGGTTGACCTTCTTCACGGTGGCTAGCCGGTGAGCAATAATCAGCGTGGTACGCCCTTGCATGGCGGCATTCAAGCCTTCCTGCACCAGGATTTCCGATTCCGCATCCAGTGCGCTGGTGGCTTCGTCGAGCAGCAAAAGCGGTGCATTTTTTAAAATTGCCCGGGCGATGGCAATCCGCTGGCGTTGCCCGCCGGACAAACGCGTACCGCGTTCTCCCAGGAAGGTCTGATAACCATCCGGCAGGCGATTGATGAATTCTTCCACCTGCGCCGATTTGGCGGCGGCCATGACTTCATCATCGCTGGCAGTGGGACGGCCGTAGCGAATATTTTCCAGCGCATTGGCCGAGAAGATCACCGAGTCTTGAGGGACGATCGCAATCTTGTCGCGCAACTCATGCAATGCCAGTTGACGAATATCTTGCCCGTTGAAGCGTATAGTGCCGTGGGTTGTATCGTAAAAACGCAATAAGAGCTGGAACACGGTAGTTTTGCCCGCACCGGAAGGGCCGACTAGCGCGACGATTTCCCCAGTTGCTATGTCGATGTTAATGTCATCAAGCGCGGCTATTTGCATCCGCGAAGGATAACGGAAGCTGACATGTTCGAATTGAATCTCCGCTTTTCTTGGTTGCGGCAACGGTTGCGATGTATCGGCTTCGACAATGGAGGGCTTGGCATGAAGCAGTTCCAGCAAGCGCTCGGCCGCACCTGCCGCACGCATGATATCGCCCCATACTTCCGCCATGGTGCTGACGCCGCCCGCCACCAGCGTTGCATAAAGGACGAAAGAAGCCAATTGTCCGCCCGTCATGCTGCCTGCGTGCACCTGGTTAGCGCCGATCCACAGCACGAAAATGATGGAACCCATCACCGCTATGATAACGAGCGCCGTCAATGCCGCGCGAAAGCGGGTACGCCGGATCGCGGTTATGAAGCTAATTTCTGCGCGGTCGGCGAAGCGTTTGGTTTCCCGCTGTTCCTGTGTGTAGGCCTGAACTGTCGGTACAGCGTTAAGGATCTCGCCAGCCAGCGCCGAGGCATCGGCAATTTTATCCTGCGATTCACGCGAAAGCTTTTTCACTTTACGGCCGATAGCAAAGAGGGGAAGCATCAGCAATGCCGTCAGGCCCAGGTTCAGAGAGAACAGATACAAACTGGTCACCGCCAGCATGACCATCCCGCCGACAAACTGGAACAAGCTTCGCAAACCCATCGAAATGGAACTGCCGATCACGGTCTGGATCAGGGTGGTGTCGCCGGTCAGGCGTGACAGCACTTCGCCGGTTTGCAAAGTCTCGAAAAATTGCGGGGATTGCGCCAGTACCCGCGCATACACCGCACTACGTAAATCCGCCGTCACCCGCTCGCCTATCCAGGTCACGGTGTAATAACGCGCCGCTACGGTCAATGCCCAAAGACTCGCCAAACCGAATAACGCAGCGAAGTGGCCGTTCAAACTCAGCGATCCCAATAGTCCGCCGCCGGTATTTTGCCTTTGCCCAAAACCTAAATCGATCAAGTCACGGAACGCCAACGGAACCAACAGGATCGTGGCCGAGCCAAGGCACAGCAGTACAAAAGCCAGAGCTATTCTCCGCCGATAGGGGCGCAGAAAAGGCCATAGATCCTTAAGAGTTGATAGGCGGCGGGTTGAGCCGGATCGGGTCGATTTTGAGATAGGCATTCCTGATAGTGATTGATGGTGTGTATTTCATTTTCTCATGTCTTGAAAGAATCAAAACAAGAAAATATTCATACGGGAAGAATTACAATTCTTCAGCGGTGGCTGTAATTGGCCGCAGATACTCGCTATTCATGGTTTCTGCAAACTCCGGCGCTGCAAATCCACAAAACGGACATCCGCAACTGGCCGATCTTGAGGTGGCCTAAAGACTCTATCCGACCCAAACGAGACGGTCGTGATATAAGTCATCGACCGTCACATTGCGTCTACAAAGCTGACGGTTTAAAAACCACCTTTTTGTTATTCTAAACCGTTTAGCAAAAAGAAAATTCGGTAGGAACAGTTATCGGATTCTCAGTTCTCGACATAAGCGATTAACACTCAAAGTAGGAACTCTGTTATCAAGAACTAGGTGAGTCCGTACTTCTTCACTATTACGACGAAGATGAGTAATCAATTTCCCCCTTCTGAGATCGATGCCATTTAATGAAAGATTTCGCGATACACTCCATACCGCAAGCCGATCACTTCCACCACGCTCAAAAATATCTAACTGCTGCATCGTTCTCAGGCCATATTGCAAGAGTGAAGACCAGTTACGTGCCAGCTCTGATATACCATCTTCACCATATTGCGCCATCGCAAGTTGACACAACTTGCCAACATGCTCTTGCAAACGATAACCAACTTGATCGGACAAAATATCTAAAATTTCTTCAACATCACATTCGCAATTAATGGCCATTTCCGCGTAGGTTTCTCCAGACATCCAGCCATGAATTATTGTTTGAAGTATTTCTGAAGTGATTTCAATACCTATACCGGGATATTCAAGCAGTTTGATAACAACTTCGTTCAGCCATTGCGCATCTATCGGGTCATCCAACGTCGCCCACAATGTGTGATTAAGAAGTTCCGATTCTTGGATGAACGTCCAGAATCTAAGTGATGCGCCAGTCTTTCGAAGTATCGGCCAAATGCTTCTCTCTACAGATTGTTGAAGCTTTTCTGCCCTTAAACTGAACATCGTCTTGATACAAGACTGTAACTGAGGCGTATTGCAATAACGGTTCGCAAGGGTTTTCGATAGCAGCTCATCAATATGACTGATAATTTCTGACTGCGGAGTGTCAGAAGGAATAAGGTCAAGTAGCGTGAAGTCAATACTGTCAATTATCGACATAAATCTTGGATCAGTTTGCAGGTCGATAATATTATTGTCTAGTTCGATCCCATTGCGAGTAATAAAGTCATTTATCATGACTATAAGCCGATAAAGATATCCATTGGCGGATTCCATCTTCTCATTTCGTAGAACTGTCTTTAACAGATCTCGCTCAGATTCATCAATAAAGATAACTCTACCACGTGTTTCTTTGCCAGCGCGGCCAGCACGACCGATGATATTTTTGATGCTGCGATTTGATAAAAATTTCCATCCTCTAGTTTCACCTTCATAACGTTTAACAGTATGTACCACGAGAGTGCGAATTGGCAGATTCACCCCTTCGGCTAACGTATTCGTGCAAAGCAAAATACTAATTGTTCCATTTTGAATTCCTTCCTCCATCTCACGACGCACCTCTTGAGGAAGTCTTCCATGATGGAATCCTGCTCCATATTTAAGCAAACGAGACAAAATATAATTCTGACCAAACTGAAACTCTATGTATTCAATTAGATCAGGCAAATGAGCTGAAAATGTTGGCGCGTTCTGTGCGACCAAGGTTTTTGCTTCACACAACTCAATAAGTTTTTTTGCTAAGTTTTGAATAAAATTACGTTGCGTCGTAAAGAGGGCAACCGAACCATTTCTTCGTGACTTGAGTGCGGCTGCACATGCCAGTGAAGTATTGGAGTCATAACCGCCTATTAGCTTAAGGCGGCCTGTTTCTGAATTAAGGTATCGAAAATCATTTTTTACGAGAAAACTCAATAAGAAATAACTTCGAGGACGCTCGTAAATCGGGTTTACGTCTAATTGCCAGATTTTATTTTTAGTTGATTGGATAGTCAAAAATCCATAGTCAGTTTCGACAGGTCGATAATTGGATTGAGCCAAGTGACTTAGTTGCCCACCAAGCCACTCGTGAATCTCGTTCACGTTTGGAAGAATGGCGGAAATGAATACAATTTTTCTCGGTTCTGCATCAGTGCCTCGTAGCTTGGTCAAGAGAAGCTCATATTGTAATCCTCGGCTATCATCATCAATCAAATGCCCCTCATCACAAATGACGGTCTGATACTGACTTTCCAAACCTGGCACAATTTGAGCCATTGCGGTAAACTTTTCAGGCGTGATAATAAGAACATCGGCATTTTCAACCGTAGCGGTTTCTGAACGCGTTGGTATATTTCCGCCATGGCTGGCAATGACCTGCACACCTGCATTGGTGAGACGTTGGGATATACCTTCACGAATTTCGGCCGCCAACGCACGGAACGGAACAAGAAACAACACTCGTTTTTTGCGTATCTTTACCTCGTGATAAATTAGCAACTCACTCAGTGATGTTTTGCCCGCAGACGTTGGCATTTGTAGGCTAAATGTATCGTCACCATCGCCAAGAATACCAGCCCTGATAGCAACTAACTGTGATGGCAACAGCTCCCATGGGGGAGATATTTCTGGATTATTAAGGAAAGACTGCCAAATCTCATCAGAGTAATGTGCCGCATACAGCCTTAAGCCCCCCAAACATTGAACTCTGCAAATCGCTCTATGCACGATAGGGAAAGCTTTGCAGCAATAAATTTTCTCGGATCATTTCTCAAACCGAAAATCATTTCCTCACGCAGAGTCGTGGTTAATTCCCCAAAATCCTTTATTGAATCAGATTTGAGAATATCTGACAGCATTGTCCCTAGCTTGTTTTCCTCATTTATCCGTCGGCTTAAAAAGCCATGCAAAAAAGACTCTTCGACCAATATTTCTTCTATAGCCTCAAGGTTGCTTGCCAGGAGCATTGCTGTTGCTGGAAAATCCGCCAAATAGAAAAGAGCAGCGCAATAAAGCTGATTAAGGCGCCGCTCAACTCCACTTAAATATCTTGCTGCCGCACTTCGCGAGTATATGACCAGTGTTTTTGCTAATGCCGCCAGTTCGTTTTTTTGTTCTTCAGACTTTGGCAACCGAAGCACATCGAAAATGTTGGATAGGCATGCAATATATAAATCATCTGATCGCTTTCTCACCTGATATTGCGCCCATGTAGCCTCAGGTATCCCGAACTCGGCAGCAGCCTCCCAGGATTCTATTTCAGCCATCATATTGCGAAGCTGGTTATTCAATCGTCACCTCTGCTTGTGCCCGCGAGTAGACTGTTTCATAAAGCGACTTCAACTTATCAATTCCTAAAACAATAACCTCAAAGCTCTCATCCTGTTGAGGAAGTTTCAGTTGCCGTATTAACTCCTCATCCAGTAGCTCACGATCAACTATTGCGACAGCTTTAAAATGCTTCTTGTATTCCACTGACAGATGGTTTGAAGTAAATCGGTTAATAAAATTAATCTTCTTAGATGATTCTTGATCAATGGCTTTTTCCTTTAACCAAGTAAGCGTCCTCGCAAGTCGTCCTGTTTTATCCAGCTCAAACCCTTCAATTGATTTCTCAATCGGGAAAAATTCTTTCGACTTTGTTGCTTTCTGTTTTGCTTCCGCACAAATTACAAAGTCATTCTTCGATAATTTATCGTCAAATTCACGATATAACAGAATGACATCAGAAAGTGGCGCGGCCTTTAATCTATTTTCCTTGTATCGCCATTTTTTTATTGGGGTGGTATTTTCAGTGCGCTCACTACTCAAAAAGAAAAGTGTTAAGACTTCACCGAAATCACCTGACATAACACTCCCCGGATCAGGGAGCTTATTGGCAATGATCTGGCACGCTGATAATTCTGTTTTGTTGACACGCTGTTGGATATGTTTTTTTGTGGTGTAACACCAAGGCAGTTGCTGAACCAAATATTCTTCTAGAAGCTTGGCTTGAGTATCTAAAAGAACATGACAACGCACTGGCAGCGAGCCTGTTGGCATTTTGTGGGGGTAAAATATTTTTGAGACTTCCATTCGCAATAAAATTATTAGTGGTGGAGTAAATAATCGATGTAAATCAATTACATTGACTCATTGGTTCCTAAGAGATTCGTATGCCCGAGCATAGCGATCGCCAAACTTCAAACTAGCATTAAGTGTCATGCGACATTAAAAACTAAGTATATTAGATAATTCATACGCAAACACTTCATTTTAGATATCGTCTTATTTCTACTTGAAACCGGTCATTCAAAATCTAAAATTTCGCTGGAACTGAACGTCCCGAATTGGCCGGCCTGAGACGGTCAACAGATATTAATTTTGATAACTGCCACGGGCTGCTTTTACTGGAATAGGTTGGATTTTTTATTTGCAGGCCGTTACAGCTAAGGTAAATGCAATTATTCAATCACGGGTTATGCGCTTATGATACGAATTAAAATTAGGTCTTTCGCTGTCTTGAACAAAATAGTTTAACGCGGGTAAGGCGTAATCCATAGTGCGTAATACGCTAACGCTATTGCGCCCTACGTGCTGCAAGATAGGGAATTTTGACAGCAGCATTAAAAAATAAGTGTCAAGGATAGGAGCGAGTGAAAACTGAGAAACGTACTGCCTTGATAAGATGACAAGGGGTATCGATTCACCTGTATGACCTGCTTTATATTCAAATCTTGCTGTGATGAGCATCAGTTTTTTATGCCTGGATTTAGACAAGGCTTAATTTAAAAATATAGCTCGTAGGCATGACCCCATCCTATATAATTTTATTCTAGTTAATTTATTCAGCTTTTTTCACATCAAAGGGCAGTACACGATGACCAGCATTTACGCAATTAAACCCGCTTTTCAAAATCTCCTGCGTCCCCTTTGCAAGTGGCTTGCAGCACACGGCGTTACCGCCAACCAAGTGACGCTGGCGGCTTTTGGCTTGTCGCTGCTGACGGCTTTGGTGTTGGCGCTCAATAGCACTCAGATGAGAATTTTTTTACTGCTACCGCTCGTTATGTTTGTGCGTATGGCTTTAAATGCGATTGACGGGATGCTGGCGCGTGAGCATGGCATGAAAAGCAATTTGGGCGCGATTCTAAATGAACTCACTGATGTGGTTTCCGATGCGGCCTTGTATCTGCCATTTGCGCTACTGCCTGTTGTTTGCCCCAGTTTATTGGTGTTTGTGGTGATTGCTGCCATCCTGACTGAAATGACGGGTGTCATTGCGGTGCAAATTGGCGCATCACGGCGTTATGACGGGCCTATGGGCAAAAGTGACAGGGCGTTTATGTTTGGTGCTGTTGCGCTAGCCATGGGTTTGGGGGTCCAATCCGGTAACTGGTTAAATTGGGTGTTTGGGCTGGTATTGGCCTTAACGGTGTTAACAGTGTTTAACCGTGCACGTCAGGCGCTTAAGGAAGTTGCAAAATGAATCCGCAGCTAATTTTACCGTTCAGTGTAGAAATCTCTTTTGGCGTTATTGCCGCCTTACTGGCGACAGCCAGCTTTACCTCCATTGGTCTGGTGCACTCGCGCCCTGAACGCAACTACACAGAACTGCGCCTGCGCATAAAAACCTGGTGGCTGATTGTAGCGGTGTTTGCGGTGGCAGTG
Source organism: Methylobacter sp. (assembly GCF_004322395.1). Lineage (GTDB taxonomy): Bacteria > Pseudomonadota > Gammaproteobacteria > Methylococcales > Methylomonadaceae > Methylobacter_A. The sequence goes on along the minus strand of NZ_SCTW01000049.1, from coordinate 63,989 downwards.
TTGTTCAACCGGGCCATTTCGGTCATTGTGCTGGGTTTTGTGAGCTTTCTGGCGTTTAAGGAATATTTATCGCTTATCCCTACGCGCCGCGCCGACCACCGTGTGTTGTTCTGGGCTTATCTGGCCATCCCTATGCAGTTTTATTGGGTATATATCGCTTGGTACGGCCTGTTTATCATCTTTATTCCCGTGTTCATGTTTCTGATTTTACCTACACGCATGGTTTTAGTCGGCGAAACCCAAGGCTTTTTACGTGCCTTAGGCACACTGCATTGGGGACTGATGATTACAGTGTTTAGCTTAAGTCACATGGCGTATCTGCTGGTCTTGCCGCCGGAAGTGAATCCGGCGGGCGGGGCTATGGGGCTTTTGATTTATCTGGTTTTTTTGACTGAGATTAATGATGTGGCGCAATATATCTGGGGCAAGAGTTTTGGGCGGCGCAAAATTTCGCCCAAGGTCAGCCCCAATAAAACCGTGGCGGGTTTTTTAGGGGGCGTTACCACCACGATGCTGCTGGCGGTTGCACTTGGCCCGTATTTGACGCCGCTCACGCAGCTTGAGGCCTTAGGCGCAGGTGTGTTAATAGGCTTAGGCGGTTTTGTGGGCGATGTGACAATTTCCGCGCTAAAACGCGACATCGGCGTTAAAGATTCCGGCAGCATCCTGCCTGGGCACGGCGGCATTTTGGACAGACTGGATAGCTTGACATACACGGCGCCCCTGTTTTTTCATTTTGTTTATTTTCTCCATTACTGAGTAAACACTGTTGTTACGAAAACTCTTTTATCTTTTCATCAGTAAACCCTTGGCGCTCGTGATTCTCGGCATAAATGCCAGAGGGCGCGAGCATTTGCCGCTGCAAGGCCCTGCCATTATCGTCGCCAACCATAACAGCCACTTGGATGCACTGGCTTTAATGTCACTGTTCCCACTGGCTGTCATCGATAAAGTCCATCCTGTCGCTGCGGCGGATTATTTTTTAAGAAACCGGATTATTAAATGGTTTGCTTTAAATGTGATCGGCATTATTCCCTTGGAACGCAAAGCCACCGAAAAAGGTGCGGATGTGCTTGCCCCCGTTTTTGATGCGCTAGACAAGAAAGCTATTTTAATCTTGTTTCCCGAAGGCTCACGGGGAGAGCCAGAATCCTTGAGCAGGTTTAAAAACGGTATTGCGCATTTGGCGCTTGAATGCCCCGAAGTGCCTGTGATTCCGATGTTTTTTTATGGACTGGGCAAGGCATTGCCCAAGGGCGAGTTTATCCTCGTACCTTTTTTTGTGGATGTATTTATTGGTGCGCCCATGCGCTGGGAAGGCAGCCGCAGTGAGTTTATGAGACAATTAAACCAAAAAATGCTGGCGCTTCAAGAGCAGGCGAACATTACAGATGCTTCCGACCTATAATGGTTTCGCTTCATACACGGACATCTTGACGGTATGCCGAACCAACATGGGCAAACCTAAGCATAGCCATCAAGCGCCGCTGATCACGGTTGACGAGAAGCTTCGAGCCCATCCCGGATTAATCTATATTTGGTAAGTATCCCGTACCGCCAGAGCGCCATCGACTCGACGACAGGGCTGAATAGCAGAATTTCGTAACGGTTTCGTACGCGTAGCGTACCTTACTACTAGATAATCACTTCGCCGCAGGAGCAACGATGCATAAATGGTGTTGAGGGCGGCCGGTCTCAAACATGATAACTCGATTTACAATGTCCTCGGCGCTACTTTGTCCTATCGGACCGGCGGTGATGCGGCCGGTTGCTGCACTAACCAGATGTACGTAGCTCTTGTGCGGTCCGTCGGCAAGAGTTGAATTGATTAAAAACTCAGTTTCATCCTTCTCCAGTATCTCTACCGGAGCCGCACTGCCTGGATTGCAGGCGCCGAAGAAAATCAGGCCGTCTGCCGTTGCAAGCGAACTCAGCGATTTTGTGAAATGAAAGAACCGTTCCGGGGATATTTCAGCAGATATTTTTTGTTCGAACAGTGGCTCTCGGCAAATGAGCTCACAGAGCTCGAGCCGGTATCCGCGCTGCTGTTCGGGACTTGTGGCCAGTTGATCCGGCGAGCAATAATGTTGAAAACAAACATGATCCAGCGGCTGTATCTGTTTTTCCAGGCCTTTAAGCCGATGCCGGATGTCGGTCGGTTTCATCGGCGCCAACTCCCGCCAGTGCGAGGCCATATAGTCGCTGAATATGCGATTTTTTTGGGTATCATAGGTGATGGACAACATGTCCTTAAGTCCCGGTTGCGACTCGTAAAACTGAAGTAATTCGCCTTTGTTGCCCTCTACCTGAAAGTTTTGCCAAAACACGAAATTTTCCAGTATCGGTCCGTCAAAACCGCCATGACTGATAAAAATAACCCGGTCGAAAGGAGGTGACTGCTGCACTATCTGCTCGACCTGGCGGAAATAATCCGTCCAGTTCCAGACATCGTGCAGCTGCGTAACGGCTGCATTAAACCGGTTCCGGTAAAAGGCTTTCAGAGTGCGGGCGGGTTGCTCGGACCACCTTGGGCTCTCATTCCCGAGCGGCACTCTGATCAATAAAGGTACAAGCAACACTCGCCTTGGCGGTTGCTGCAACTTCAAGTTGCTCAATCCTTTATAGTAGGAACCGCACGATACGAGGTGGCTTTTATCGCTATAAACATCGGTCGCACAAATACACAGCAGCAAAGAAACCAACAAACGGATGCTCACGATAGTCTTCAAAGTAAAGCCTTCATCAATAAGGTGGAATCAAGACATTCCGCAAAATACGTTTTAAAGGGGAACCCCCTGTACTGTAAATTAAAGCTACCGGTTTTCCAGCCTTCAACACAGACTCTACCAGCTCAATGTATTTTTGGATATTGATTTAATGCGCGGTTGAGTTAAGACGACCTCGGATCGACAACGGCACGTTATAGCGCTGCATCTGTAGCGGCGATCCTTGCATTGGGTCGCGCTTAAAGCCCAATCGGAGTGGCGCAGAGCTTGCCGGACTAGGCCTAGTTTGAACGGTTTGCACCAAAAACCGACTTTCCCGCTTTGGCTGAGATATGCTGGTATTTGGCGTAAGCGGTGCCGGCGGAACTGCGCAATTCCGCTTCGCTCGCCTGGTTTGCAAAACCGCGTGCAACCGCTTCCAATACATAGGCTTCCGGCGCCATGAAGCTATGGGTGGTTACCACCGGCTTTGAACCTGCGGCAAGCAAATGCTCCGAGAAATACTCGTCGCTCATACAGGCCAGGACCACGGCTTGTTTTTCGTGTCCGGCATGTTTTGGAAAGCGTTCTACGATGGGCAGGTTTTGTTCGTCCATCAAGCCGTCATGACCGATGAACACCACCATTTCACGCTTTGCCGCATTGGGCGGAGTGGCTGCTTGTTGCATAAAGTCAAGCATCGCCTGGTCAATCCGGCTGCCGCGATAAGCATCGGCGGTAACGGTGAGCTTGTCCTTCCAGGCAAACTGGCAGCGTTCTAAAATAGTGTCGCTAATATCTTTTTCGCAACCCAATTTACGCCAGCCATCCGCCTTGCTTAAAAAGGTTTTCACGCCATAAGCCGCTCCCCAATAGAGGTTGGTGTTCGGATCATCGCCATTGCCGATTTTCGCAGGAACCGGCACGATGCCTTGTGATACGTTGTCGACCAGGGACACAATGACAGAAATATGCGTGTTTGACATGGCTACGGCACAGGGCGGTAACAGCGCAACAAACAGCACGGTGAATAAACAAATCAAGCGCAGGGTAATCATGTGTAGGAGTCCGCTGGATGGCAATCGAATTTCATTTGAATACATCTTTGTTTCAGGATCATAGGATGGACTCACACGAGCCCAGTTATAAACATTAAAAAACAATGTGATAACAATTAAAAATGATCAATTATGACGCTGTTTACTGGCAAATATTGGGCACTAATTGACACCTCTGGTCTTCGGCGTTGCCCCCATACCAAACTGCGAGGGACAAAAGCCGGATTTTGTTCTATCGCACCTAACAAGTGTTTGTATAGTTTCTTAATATCGTCTTTGATTAGTACAACCCATGCATTTTCGCAGAATTCTGATTGTATATCTTCCCATATTGGTGGATATGTTTTTCTTTATATATTCAGCAATTCTCATTATGAAATCAATCTCCTAAAATGGCGGATCAATTTTCTATGGTAGTCGATTATGAGCGCCCCTTTTGGATTCAATGTCTTAACCTTTAGCGATGTCGTTAAGCAATTACGCGCCACGTTCGAAACATTTACCGATCGTCGGACCGGGAAAAATACGGCCTATACGATGACCGATGCAGGACTGAGTGCGTTTTCGGTGTTTTTTATGCAAAGCCCCCTCTTTCCTGGATTTCCAGCGGACGATGCAGGAAACTCAAGGAAAAAATACCAAAAGTAGGCGCTTTAGGCGACGCACAAACCCTGTTTGGCGTTTTCCGGATTCCGACCGATAATCACATCCGAAACCTGCTTGATGCGGTTAAACCGGAAGCCGTATACCCGATGTTTGACTTTATCGTGGACGGCTTTCAACGTGCCGGCGTTATCGATTCCTTTCGCAGCGCAGACAAGCGTTTGCTACTGGCCTTGGATGGCGTCCAATACTTTTCCTCGCAAAAAATTCAAGGTCCCTGCTGTTCCTCTAAAACCCACAGCAACGGCAAGGTCAGTTATTCGCACACGGCCGTCACGCCCGTACTGGTTAAGCCCGGAAGCGACAAAGTGATTCCCTTGGCGCCGGAATTTATTGCGCCCCAGGATGGCCGTGAAAAACAGGATTGCGAGATCAACGCCTCCCTGCGCTGGTTGGAAAACGCGGTAAGATGCGCTAATCTGTCGTAGCATCTATCGCGTAAATTTGTGCCTAACTGTGCGCTCCACCCGACCCGCGCCCGCAAGCTGTTTCGTGTTTTCGAGTTTCGTGGTGGGCGCTGGCGGGTGAGCTTCCGCGTTATGAATGACTGTTTTCCCGAATTGAGCAGCCTTACAGTTGGCAATTGTGATAGTCGGCTCATGGCCGATCTGAGGCGATCAGCAGACATTAATTTTGATGACTGCCACGGGCTGCTTTCACTGGAATAGGTTGTATTTTTATTTACAGGCCGTTAAGGCTAGGTTAGTGGTTCAAATATTCTTTTTATTAAGCGGAGAAACTTTGCCATCCTCGATATTAATCGTATAGGCCTGACCAAAACCCATAATGTACCGGCCACTTTCCGGGCATAAGGCAAATAAGTGAAAATCGGTTAACGTATTCAATAAACTCACGACTTCGCCAAACTTATCCTGAAATGCTTTTAACTGAGTCGTATAGAGTGGCTCATTGCGTCCTATTTCCCTGCTTTTACAGTTGAATACCGCACGTTCGCGGGCAAAAAAATTGTTCGATTCGGATTCCGGGCGGATAAACATCACCGAGGCCTGGGGATTATCCAGCAAATTGGCGGTATGCGTGGCAAGTTCGCTGATAAAGATATAAAAACAGCCCGCTTGATCTCGCACAAAGGGAGCGACACTCAAATCGGGAACGCTGCTTCCTGAAGCCGTCGACAGCAACAGCGTTTGTTGTGAGGCGAGCAGTTCCTGCAAGGACTTTGTTTTTTCGGATAGATTTTCTGTGTCGTTCATTTTAAATATACCCATTGTGTGTCGGAACATTATCTGAATTAAAATCCGCAACCTATTAAAAATAGGGCGAAACGGTTAGCCGATCGGATTCTGTATAACTAAGGATACGGCCATTAATAACTTCCCGATATGGATCGGGTAAAATTTTTCCGTTCGCCCTGAGCTTGTCGAAGGGTGGACGGAAAAATTTCGGCCTACCGCGTCAAGCCGATCATGCTTCGACAAGCTCAGCACGAACGGCTTGACGATAGAAGACAGTGATTTCGGGAAGTTATTTTTAACCAAATCCTAACTACAAAGCTGCAGAATGGATGACGGCCATTTTTTCAACCTGCATATCGCGGAAAGTATAAGGAATCCCGCCGGTTCCATAGCCGGATTCGCGCAAACCGGCAAACGGCATCCAGTCCACACGAAACGCCGTGTGGTCGTTAATCATCACCGTCGATGCGGCTAAATGTTTAAAAGCGTATAAGGCCGTATCGATATTTTGGGTGGCAATAGCAGCCTGGAAGGCATAGGGCAGAGCGTTCGCTTGTTCAATAGCCTGGTCGATGTTGTTATAGCCATAAACGCAAATAACCGGACCGAATATTTCCTGTTGACTGACCTTGCTGTTGACCGAAGGGTTGAACAACACCGTCGGCTGATACAGCGATGCAGAAAGCCGTTTGCCTCCGGTGATCAATTCGGCATTTTCGGCGATGGCTTCATTGACCCAAGATTCAACGCGGTCCACTTCCCGATGCCGGATAAGAGGCCCTATATCAGTGCCGGTATCGGCAGGATCGCCTACCGTCATCTGTTCTGCCAATGCCGCAAGTTCGGACGCAACTTTATAGGCAATGGCTTGATGAGCATAAATGCGTTGCACGGAAACACAGACTTGCCCCGCATGATAAAAGCCGCCTTTGGCCATTAAAGGTAATATCTTATTAAGATCCGCATCCTCGGCAATAATCACCGGTGCAACCCCGCCATGTTCCAAAGAGCACCGTGTTCCGGGGGCCAGCTTTGATCGTAATGCCCAGCCAACGTCGGCACTGCCGATAAAACTGAAAAAGGCCACCCGCTTATCCGTCACCAATTTTTCGGTAACCCTGTTATCGTCAATCATAACCGGCTGACACCAAGCAACCGGTAACCCGGCTTGGTGGAATAGTTCAACCAGTGCAAAAGCAGATAGCGGAGTTTCCCGTGCCGGTTTGATAATGATCGGGCAACCTGCCGCAATCGCCGGGCCGACCTGATGGACGATTAAGTTAAGCGGATGATTAAAGGCACTGACCGCAACGACAGGACCGATAGGTTCTCTATGGGTAAAAGCCAGTCGATTCATGGATGCCGGATTTAACTGCATGAGTATTTCCGTACCGCGTTCGGAGCGTAGGCATTCGATACAAATTTTGATACTGTCGATAGCCCGTAACAGTTCAATTTGGGTATCCGAATAAGGTTTGCCGCCTTCGGCAATCGCGATGGCTATTAATTGTTCGGAACGTGTCTGCATAGTCTGGGCTATACGTTCCAAGATGGCAATACGCTCATGGGCCGGCAACCAGTTGTTCCGGTCACGAAAAACCTCAGCCATGTTTTTTAAAGCGACCTCAACCCCTTTGGCATCGATGCATTCAACCGAGCCGACCGGTTCTCCGTCATAGGGTGAAAAAACTTCAATGATTCCGGAAGCTTTAGCGTTAGGACTATTGATTGGATAATGCATAAACCTCACCCGAAATTCATATGTCTTTTTAGCAGGATATTCTAAAGGCGATCAGCAAATAAATTAGTAGTTGTTACTATTTACCATCTGATGTTACGCATTGCCGCAAAAATAAATGAACGTACTTTGACTGAACGGCCGTGACGAATGGGGTAGTAATGAGTAGGGCGTGCCGTGCGCGCCTTAGGAACCAAGGCGCGCACGGCACGCCCTACGAAGGATATTCCTATGCAGGGAACCAGATCTTTCTGGACAATGACAAGGAAAATCAAACCCGTCTAATCCGTGTCGCCTCGGCAACTGCTCCTGCATCCGTGTAGGCAATGCAGAGAAATGGCAGGATCATTTCCTGTCCCTGCAGTCGTAGAGATGCCTGCTTTTGGCATCGCGCATCAAACCGGCTTTTCGCAGCTGCGCATAAACCAACGGATTGGTCAATCAGTTTAGATAAAGTTGTTAGCCATTGTTAAAGCACATATACTCGTCTGCAAATAGCCATAATTACGTCTTCAATTTCCTGTGATTTTCAGTTGAATCAATATCTGGATCACTCGGTTGCCCAACATGAATGAGGAGCCTGTCTTTATGAAATCCCAAACTATCGTTATGAAAAAACTTTATCCCATCATAGCTTTTATTTTTATCGTTACCGGCTGCGCGTTTCAAAAGCCTGACTATCTAAAAGTTATACCCGCGACTGAATTAAACCGGGTCATGCAAAACGAGGATATTTTCCTTGTTGACGTTCACACGCCCGAACAACGGCATATAAAAGGCACTGATCTTTTTATTCCTTACAACGAAATCGGGAAATACAAAGACAAGCTTCCCAAAGATAAAAATACGGCTATCTATCTTTATTGCGAAAGTGGCCCTATGGGAAATGCAGCGGCAAAGTCTCTTTATGAATTAGGTTACCGTAACTTAACTAATCTTGAAGGAGGCGCGAAGGCTTGGAGTAAGGCTGGTCTTGATTTTGAATAAATAGATACGTTGACCAGCTCGAACTTGATATAGCGCCCAAACATTATATTGACCAACAACTATTGGCGGTTGGCTGCCGGACAGTAGTCCGCAGCCGGCCTGCTTCCCGTTAAAATTGATGCTTTCATTATCAAAATACCATCATGACTAAAAATAGTTATCAAAAGTCATCGCAGCAAACTCAAGAGGAAGCGTTGAAAATAGCCAGAGGAACTCAACGTCCCGCTCAAACCAAAGAACAAACCAGGCTGATTGCTCAAGGCATTCAAAAAGGAATCGATCTCTATAAAAAACAGCAAAAAGAAAAAGCCAGGGACTTGAACAGAAAACTCAAGAAAATATCAAATCAAAAGGCGCAATCGATTGAGCCGGATGATCACGAGATACAAGAGCGGATAGTTTATAGACAGCACTGGCTTCCTTGGTTGCTACTGTTGCTGACATGGCTGGGCGTGGGCATTTACTTTCTCGTTTGAATTCAATGAGTATAAGTTATTGCGATTTGCAAAAAAGCAGTATTGCGCAGCCTCAGCCGGCCACGGCAGTCTCAAATCGGCCCTAGTCCGACATTGGATGTTTATTTCGAACCTTGAAAACTTTCTATGGCTCGGGCCTTATTGTGTTCGCCAACCGACATAGCATCAAAAACAGGCCGTTAGTTACTTCTGCAAACGGCACATAATCGAGCTTATCCGGCGTATCCTGAGCCGTATGATAATAGGGGTAACGATACAAAGCGGTATCGGTAATCATCAAAGCCTTGTAACCGTGCCGCCAAAACGCCAGATGGTCACTCCAGGATACTCCCGGTACAAAGGCTAGAGTGGCAATGGATTGCATCGGAAAATCCGTCACTGAGGAAAACGCCTGAATACAGTCCCGCATGACGTTCCGGGAGCGCAAATTAGAAACGAAGGCAATAAAATTACCGGTATCGGGATAAAAATATTTCAACAAGGGAGGATAAGTTTGACTGCCGTGCTGTTCCCGATAATAGCCGATGGTCTCCAGCGAGATCATGAAACGGATCGGGTCGCCGCGTTGCTTGGCGGCTTTGGCATACACCATGCTGCCCATGCCGGGCCAGTAGAAAAACGGCGGCTCTTCATTCACAAAAGCGACAAAACGCAGACTGGTTTCAAGCGTAACATCCTTGAACAGGCGAGAAAGCTCAAGCAATGCTGCAACGCCGCTGCCATTATCATTAGCGCCCGGACTGCCCAAGACTGAGTCATAATGAGCGCCGATCAGAATGACATCGTTGCTACGGCTGTGACCGGGACAAGTCACTTCCAGATTGGCGCACTCAACCCCTTGCGCGGTATAAGTTTGTTTACGAACGGCATAGCCTTGCTGCTCCCACTGTTGCGTAATATAAGCCTCTGCGGCATGCAAAGCTTCCGGGTGAAACACATTATGCTCGCCGATCTTACCGGCAAGTTCATCGACATGTACTTTTAAGCGCTGCATTAAATCTTCGTTCATGGTTCTGAAACCGCAAAGTTAATATGCCAAAACTGCTGATAAAAAGATAATTCCGAACAATCCTGAGTCCCAGCTAGGGCTTCTTAGGGCGCGTTTTAGGTTGCTCTTGTTTCGGTTCTTCTATCGGCGGATTAGTCCCTGAATGGCTGCGGGCTTGTTCAATTAATCCCCGGCAATCGCTGTCTTTACCAAGGCCCAGCTCGATAAACGGGATAATAGCCGCCACTGGGGTAAGAAAAGCACCCAGAACTACAGCGCCCGCAGCGCGTGCTGCAAGTTGTTTAGGGTCAAGCCCAATAGTCGGCTGCTTCAAGCGGCCAGTAACTGTTATAGGCGTGCGGGCGCTACCGATACTAATATCTTTCGGATGAGTCTCTACTTTGGCATCGATGGTCTCATCTTTTAGATTAATGTGCGCATACCCGTCTATATTCGAATCCGTTGTGTCAAACACAAAAATCTCCGAATTCAATAGTCCATTATCAACCTTGAAATCACCGATTACACAGCGGATATCGGTAGACTTATCTTTACCTAGCAGCAAGGGAGTGGCTTGGCCGAGGTCAAGCCCCGCGGCTTCTATGATAAGCAAGCTGATTTTGCCGCCCGTCATCATCAAGGTAATGCGGCCATCGCTTGTTGCCAACACTTCGGCAAGCGAGCGGCCGTTGCCTTTCACTTTAAGCTGCCCGCCAAAATACCCGGCCGATAAAGATTCAAATTTCGGATCGGTGAAGAATGGTTTCAGGCTTAAGCGCTTGAGCATCAGATCCGATTGAATTTGCGGAACATCTTTCTGCCCATCCAATATAAGACTGCCGCCGATTGTTCCATCGGCAACGCCGAAATCAAGCGGATCCAGGTGCAGCACGCCTTTCTGTAAATTGAAACCTATATCCAGATCGTTCAGCGGCCATTTTGTCCCTATAATTTGTTTGCCTTTAAGGTGTACTTCCATATCGGTGGCGCGTAGCCGTGTTAAATCGATAGGGACGTCAGGCAATAGGCGCGGGCTGGATTTTTCTCGTTCGGCCTGGGCCTTTTGTTCCGGGGACATCGTTCCTTTGGATGGCGCAGCGCCGATAAAGCCGGCAAGGTCATCCATGTCCAGCTTCTGCGAGACCAAATTGGCGTTTACAAAATTACGTTCACTTTTAGTCTGGTAAACTAAATCGCCGGATAAATCGCTATCGCCCACCTTTCCTTTGAATTTGTTAAATTTCCAGACTTCATTCCGCTGTTGCAAGTGGCCGCTCAATTGATAGGGCGGCGTCGGCGGCAGAGGTATTTGCGTAAGATGGAATAGATCGGCGAGATTATTACCTTGCAAATTAAGTTGCGTATTCATGCCTGCGAGCTTCGCCGGATTAGCGATAGTTCCTTCTACGTCTATGCGGGTGCTGCCCATTTTAATGTCGAGAGTAAGCGGATAAGGCGCAGTGCTATTTTGTAACATAGATAACGATCCGCCCTTGGCCTGAAGACTAAACGGCTGGTCTTGCAACGTACCCTGGCCGGACAGTTTATACATGCCTTTTTGAGCTTCCACCCCACCCCGGGCGGTATCGAGATTCAGCATAACGGCCAGCTTTTTAGGAAGATCCCGGTAGGCTAACTTGCCGTCATCTATCGATACCGAACCAATTACAGGGAGATTTTTACGATCTTCGGACGTTGTTTCATCCCCAGCGAGTGCTGGAAAATCCCAGTTTTTTTCAGCTTCAGAAAACTTCTCCAATATAACTTTGGGCTTGGTAAATTTGAGTTTAGGTAAATTCAACTCCGCCTGGAGCAGTTTCCATATCTTGATTTGGAAATCGATCTCGTCAATTGCCACCATGTTAGGGTCTTTGCTTTTAGCTATATTGGCAATTCGCAGTTTACGAATGGACACTTCAGGCGTTGTCCAATCCCAATCGATCTTAATATCGCCATCAATAGCGAATTTCCGCCCCAACAAAGCGCTTCCTGTGGTACCGGCCATATTGCGCAGCCAATCGCTGGGCATAAAAAATATCACGGCAAAACCGGCAAGAAATAAAAACAGGAGCGTTATACCAATCCAGCGCAGAATGACCTTCAAGCGGGCCGAAGTTGAATGAGTAGACATATCAATAATTCCTATCAGCAAAGATAGCGATACCCATTGATTCGAACATGGAAAACGCTATTTGGATTTATTTATTAATACGTGGTTTTCGGAGCCTTGAGTTCAATATTGAAGATTAAAAAAGCGTTGAGCATTTTCGATGAAAAGTGCCAAAATTTTCCAATAATTATTGATTTAATAAAACCCGTGGTATTACTTACTATTAAAAATATGCGTTTGACTTGCTGTTTGTTTCTGCAATATATAACTCATTCGTTCAAATATGATATACACAACATATTCTCATCGATAAAAAGCTAATTCCTGGATTCACCAATGAAATTGATTTTAAAGCTAATTGTGCTGACGATTTTCCTGTCGCCGCTGATTTTAATCGGTGCACTTACTTTAGTTGTAGAGAATGAGCCAAAACTTCATGATAGGGCCGATTTGACGCCCGAGAAGATTGCCCATGGAAAACGCGTTTTTGAACAAAATGATCCTCGCCGAATAAAATCCAACTCTATTGCCAAAGCTGACTTAGGACAGGAAGAATTGGATTTGGCGATTAATTATCTCGCTAATCAATATGCTGGAGGTGTCGCGGGATTGGACATTGTTAAAGGCCATGCAACCGTTGAAAGCACGTTGCAATTACCCGCCAATCCCTTGGGCCGGTTTGTAAATCTGAAACTTGGATTCAAACAAACCGATAAGTTGCCGCAGATCGACAATGTGATGCTCGGTAAATTATGGGTTCCCAATGTGCTGGTCGATATGCTGTTAAATTACGGATTGTCCAAAGTGCAAACGTTAACCGACTGGCAAACATTTATTAGTATGATTAAAAATGTCAAATTCGAGCATCGGCGGATGACTGTTACCTATCGCTGGCAAGACGATTTGCCTGGTAAATTAAGCGGCGTCTTGTTGTCTGCTCAGGATCAAAGCCGGATAGAGGTTTATCATCGGCGTTTAGCCGAACTTACACAAGGCGGCAAAAGCAGTCTTAATTTAACGGAGTTAACGAAGCCGCTGTTTCAATTGGCTCAGGAGCGTAGCGATAACGGCGACGCGGTTGAGGAAAACCGGGCGGTGATATTGGCTCTCACTTTCTATGCTAATCAACGTGATTTAAATAAGCTCATCCCCCAGTCTAAAACATGGCCGCGTCCGGTCTGGCGGACAATTACCTTAAACGGCCGGGACGACTTTCCTAAGCATTTTCTCGTTTCTTCGATGTTGGCCGCCTATTCAGGAACGCCTTTGTCAAATGCTGTAGGGTTATTTAAAGAAATAGAAGACTCGCGAGGAGGTAGCGGCTTTTCGTTTAACGACATCGCCGCAGATCGTGCAGGCACTCGAGCAGGGGAACTGTTAATCGGCAATGAGCCGCAAGCGAAGAAAATACAGATGCTGATGGCTAGCGCAAACGAACGCGATATTATGCCGATGACAACCGATTTACCCGAATTTATGCCGGAGGCCGAATTTAAGCGGCGCTTCGGTGGCTTACAAGGTGGGCCATACAGGCAAATGATGAGGGAAATTGAGCGGCGTGTGGAGGCTTTGCCGATTAATCGCAATTGATCCACCAGCTAACTGATTATCCGGCATGACTGCGGCTGAGTCCCAATCACTCGAGTTAATATGACTGTACTTCTTGGCCTTATGCATCTTTTTCACTCATCAGGCAATATTTTCAATATTCGTTGACGTGGATAACGACTAAGTTCATGCTTAAATATAGTCTTTAAGATTCGGATCGGATTCTGTTTTATCCGGTTCTTTGAACCATAGGGTCAATAGAATCGGTCTTCTCAGTGCTGTTCAAACTTGCCGATGTTCAAACTGGAGGTTGTGCGTGGATGATCTCAAACCTTTTTTAGAGCGTTTTCTAAGTTCACTGCCTGTTTCACCGCTGGCAGTACTTCTAACCGTCACATTGCTGGTTGCGGTGACGATGTCGTTTTACACCATTCCAGCTGAATCGGAAGGTATCGTGCTCCGCTTTGGCAAGTACATCGAAAAAGTGCCGTCCGGATTACATGCCAAGCTTCCGTTTGGCATCGACAATATTATTCCTGTGCCAACTCAACGCCAGCAAAAACTGGAGTTCGGTTTTGCGACGCCCGGTTACACCAATCCCGATCAAATCAGCAACGAGCCAGCCTTGGAAAAGTCGATGGTGACCGGCGACCTGAATGCAGCCTTGGTGGAATGGATTGTGCAATATCGCATTACCGATCCTGAAAAATATCTCTTCGATGTGCGCAATCCAGGGAAAACCTTAAGAGACCTATCGGAAGCCGTCATGCGTGAAGTTATCGGGGATCGGACAGTCGATGAAATCATCACCATTGGCCGTCAAGAGATTGAGGAAACTGCGCTCGAACGCACCCGTGAGCTAGCCAAGCGTTACCAGCTCGGCGTTTCCATTAATCAAGTCCAGTTAAAGAACGTCAATCCGCCCGAACCGGTGCAGCCTTCGTTTAATGAAGTGAATCGCGCCCAGCAAGACCGGGAAAATGTGATCAACTTGGCGAATGGCGAGTACAACAAGGCAGTGCCTCGCGCCCGTGGCGAAGCCGACCAGAAAATCCGTGGCGCCGAAGGCTATCGCTTTAAACGGATTAATGAAGCGCAAGGCGATGTTTCCGCGTTCAACCAAGTGCTGGAGCAATATCTCAAAGCGCCTGATATTACTCGTACGCGTATTTATCTTGAAACTTTGGGCGATATTCTGCCCCAAGCAAGACAACAGATTATCGTTGATGACGCGATTCAGCAAATATTGCCGATGCTGCCTTTTCCAGCTAAAACCGTGGAGGAACAAAAATGAATATGTCGGGAAAAAGCGGCCTACTCATCGTAGCCTTGGCGGCTGTATTATTACTGTCAATATACACTGTTAATCAGACCGAACAGGTCATCATCACCCAGTTCGGCAGTCCGGTCGGCGATCCTATTACCAGTCCGGGCCTGCATTTCAAAATGCCTTTTATCCAGAAGGTCAACACCTTCGATAAACGCTATTTGGCATGGGATGGGCCGATGGTTGAGATGTCGACTAAGGATAAAACCTACGTACAAGTCGATACTTTTGCCCGCTGGCGGATTACCGATCCGATGCGCTATTACCTAAGGCTTAGGGATGAACGTAGCGCCCAGTCACGGCTGGAGGATATTTTAGGCAGCGAAACCCGTACGGCGATTGCTCGGCACGAGCTGATTGAAGTGGTGCGCACCGATAAAGACCGCAAGCCTTTGCAGGATGAGAGCTTGACCGGCCCCTTAACCGGTGAAGGCACACTTGGCGTATTACGGCCGATACACGTTGGCCGAGTCAGGATTGAAAAAGACGTGTTCGATGCGGCAGCGCCGAAGCTGGCCGAGTTTGGCATTGAGCTGCTTGATGTCCGCTTCAAGCGCATTAACTACAATCATCAAGTGCTCGAACGCATTTACCAGCGAATGATTAGCGAACGGTTACAGATTGCGCAACGTTTCCGCTCCGAAGGCGAAGGCGAGGCTGCACGCATTAATGGCAACAAGGACAGGGACCTTAACCAGATCCAGTCCGCAGCCTATAAGCGAGTCCATGAAATTCAGGGCGAGGCTGATGCCAAAGCCACGGAAATCTACGCCAAGGCTTATGCTCAAAAGCCTGAGGCCGCAGAGTTCTACAAGTTTATTAAGAGCATGGAGACTTATCGCAAAATTATTAACACCGATGCGACCCTCGTTCTTTCAACCAACAGCGATTTATTTTCATTGCTTAAGCGGGCAGAACAGAAAAAATGATTTTTCAGCCAGCCATCATGTCTCAAGCGATACAGCTTTCCCAGACATTGTAAAACGGTGTCCAACGTTGGAAATTTACCAACATATTCCGAGGATTATCATGAAAACTCTATCCGTTGTTCTGTTGCTGATCAAAGCGACATGCTTGCAAGCGGACGACTCGTTTGCGGTTCAGTTGCCCGAGTGCACGGCAAGAATAGAACATCGAGCCACGGAACCGGAGGTGGCATTGGTAAGAAGCGATTGTCCGCTGTCGCTGCAATCGTTGAATCAACTTCTGAAAACCGGGTTTCATGGCCTGTTCCCCAATAACAGCTTGCCGATTCGTACCGTGTATCTTGGCCGGTTGATCAATTATCCGCAGTGGTCGCAAGACTTGGCAAAATCCGCTGCGCAGTCGCCGGATTGGAGCTCAAAACGGGGACGCCCTAAAAAAGCCGGCGAAAGCGACAATCATCGCGTCCGCATACTGCTGAACGGCCCGGCTTATCCGCAGGCGTTGAAATCAACGTTTACACAGTACGGTCTGACTGCATGTATTGCCGGTGTGGAGAAGGTATTGGTGTTTGAAGCCAGGGTTATTTTTCCCGGCTTGGCCAAAATACCCAACGGGATTTCGGCTCATGCGCGTTTGCCGACGGATGCGCAGATTTGGCTACATCTACAACCGGAGAGATGTAGCTGATTGAATATTCGCTCGCCCAGGTAAATCTATAGGTTATTTGAATATTAACTTTCCTTGCGTCTCAAGCAGATAGTCCCCTAGCTCATTGTTATAATGATCAAACTTTATTCCGTATTCTTTTTGTGACAAACTGGAACGTCGGACAATTATCCCTTTTATTTCAAATACCTTACCCGATTTAAACTGAAGCGTCAGAATGATTTTTTTATTGATGCCGAGCCGTTGGTCCGTTGAAACCAGTACACCTTTACTGGCAATGTCCATCAAATTAACAGGAATGGTTTTAGAGAAACTCAATAGGCCCGGAATGTTGATAGAGGCGGCAATATCTTCTCGGATAAAGCGTGTTGCGACACGAATATTTTTTTTAAGCTTTGGCTGCTCATCCAATAAATCAGTCATACTTTCCGAATCTTGTAAATCGGAACTGTCGCTATCATCAAAGGCAGTATCAGTTACTAAACTGTCTCGCTGCTGACCGTCGTCGGAATCAGTAACAGGCTCATCAGCAGATAGAATTCCTTTCCGGTTTTTGCTGGTATCAAATTCATCTTTAAGCATATGATTGTCCTTCCCTTCATACCCAGGTATGTCTCGAGCACTCATTATTTATGATATCTTCGCAAACCGGATTTAGTTCCAGTAAGACATTACAGCTTCATAATTACAACAACATGTCGGTTTAATAGTAAATCATATATTAGGCTGTTTATGTGATTTCATCCATAAGATTTGGATCTGATCATGTATCGCTTTAAATCGGATACTATAGCGCTAACGCTTTTCCTTAATGGGAGCTATTTATCGAAGAGATTTGCTCAAAATATCTGGATAAAGTGCCGCTTGGAGATGACGGTAAAGCGCATGTGGCTATGGTCATGATTGAAGTCGAAGCGGAAAAAACGCATTAAAACAAACTCGAATCAAAGCCGGCATGCTCAATCCTGTCCGGCAATCTCATAACGTTGCCGGGCGGCGAGGCGGGCTTCTGCTTCGGCATCGTCAAGCATTTGTTGCAGCAAATTTTGAGTCTTTTCACCCGACCTGGAGCAGAGTGATGTATCGATCAAAAAAGACGGGCTAGGTCTTTCTTCAGCACTCAGGCCGCTATGGAGAAATGCATAATGTAAGACTTGGCCCTTAGGTACTATAGGTGGTTTTGACCTGTCTTGTCACTTCGGACAAGGCCATTCTTGGGCAAGTGCCGCTTTAACGAGCGCCTCGCCGCTAGAGTCCAACGATTGCGGATGCTCGTTTAAGTATTTAGTCACAACATTCGCGGCTTGGTCAGAAGTTATATTTTGTGGACAAAATAAGCCCGAACCAATATTCGAGTCGATAACACCCATTATGTAATACACATACGCCCCTGCATCGTATAAGTCGGCATCGTCTATATCGCCACTCTTATAGGCCCTAGACTTGTCGTGAAGTTTATGCCCATCTATAAAAGCATTGAAACCGGCGTTCGCCGACATTGGCATCGTCATTATGGCTATCAGGATTAACTTTGCTGCTTTCATGTTTACACTCCATATATTTCGTTCAAAAAATTTTTGTGCCGTCGATCAATCGGATAGAGGCAGAGAATTTTTGCGCCTAGTCAACAAATGCCGGATATTTCCAATCATCAACAGACATTGCACCGGCTTAATGTACTTTAAGATGTTGATTTAATAAACGGTACATTTGGTGCTTGGAAAATTTTCAATGTTGATTTCGCTGATTATCCAGCTTATTCCTCCGATTACGCTTCGCTAATCGGAGCTACGCTGGCTTGCAAGTGATAGAGGGCAAACCTACTGCCTTAATCCTCTAAATTCCGCACAAACGTATAGGCCCCGGAAGTCTGCTTCATCCGGTACAACGTCGCCGGACGCCCGCCTTCGGAACGCTTTTCGCCGGTATTGATCAGTAATTCCGCCTGTTCGATACGGCGGCGGAAAGATTTTTTCTGTAAGGGTTTGCCGATCAGCACTTCATGTAAATGCTGCAGTTCCGGCAACGTGAATGTTTCCGGTAGCGCATAAGCCGGTACGATCGAATACAACGCCTTTTGCCGCATCCTCTCCCGCGCCAGGCCGATGATCGTCTGGTGATCGAATGCCAAATCCATCCGGCTAACTCTATCCAACTCCAGCCATTGCACGTCGGCGACACTGGCGACATGCGTCTCACAGCTTTGGAACGCCATCAATGCCGTATAAGCCACAGTCACCGACCAGCCGCGCGGGTCGCGCTGAGTATTACCGATACTTTGCAATTGCTCTAAATACGGCGGTTCAACGCCGGTTTTTTCGGCCAACTTGCGCCGCACCGTGTCTTCCAGCGTTTTATCCCGCTGTAGATCGACAAAGCCGCCCGGCAGCCCCCATTTGCCCCGCTCGGGGTAATTCGAGCGCTCGACCAGCAACACTTTCAAGCATTCCTGGTGATAAGTAAACAGCACCGCGTCGATAGTCAGCAGCGGGCTGTCGTATTGGTGTTTGTCATAGTCGGCTAGAAACTGTTGTTCATCCATTGTAATTGAGCTGGTTTGTTTCCGTCATTGGTTTTGATTGATGCGGCTATTGTCGCAGAATTTATGTCTTTTTGACACTTTTGTGCTTGACAAATAAGTGTCTATAGGTCACTATTTCACAAAAGTAACTTTTAGACACAAATAGGAGAAAACCATGTTAGGCATTCAATATTTCAAAGCGAACTCGTCGACCTTTGTTATCAAAACCGTCAACGGCAAAGTGAAACAAGCCGGCAAGGGCTTGAGCTTTTTCTATAACACCGCCACCGCCTCGATCGCCGCAGTACCGATCAATGCCCAAGAAACGCCCTTCATTTTCAAGCTGTTAACCGCGGATTTCCAATCGGTGACCGTACAAGGCCAAGTAAGCTACCGGATCGCGTCGCCGGAAAAAATGGCTGAACTGCTCAATTACAACTTGAAAAACGACGGATCGACCTACGTTTCCGAAGATCCGTTGAAATTGTCGGACCGGGTGATTCATATCGTGCAAGCGATCGTACAGACCAAGGTGCAAAACACCGCGCTGCGCGATGCGTTGAAGCTGGGACAAACCTTAGTCGCCTTGCTGCGCGAGCAACTCGCGGAAAACTCTCCCCTCGCGGTCTTAGGCATTGCCTTGCTGGATGTTTCGATCAGCGCTGTGCAACCGACGCCGGAAACCGCACGAGCCTTGGAAGCGGAAGCCCGGGAAGCGATTCTGAAAGAAGCCGACGATGCGATTTACGATCGCCGCAAATCCGCCGTCGAACAGGAACGCACCATCAAGGAAGCCGAGTTGCAAACCGAGTTGTCGGTACAGCAAAAAGAACAGGAGATCGAAGAATCGCGCATCCTCAATGAACGCACCATCCAGCGCGGTAAGGCCGAAACCGAGCGCGAACACCTGCAAGCCGAAATCGCCGCCGAAACCCAACGCCTGGAATTGGTCGAGTTGAGCAGCGAAAACAGCCGCCGCCAAGCCGATGCCGAAGCCTATGCGATTACCGAGCGCATGAAAGCCTTTAGGGAGTTGCCGGTGGAAAATCTCAAGGCCATGGCGCTGGCCAAAATGGAGCCGGAACAGCTGTTGGCGATGGCTTTCGAAACGCTGGCGCAGAATGCCGGCAAGATCGGCGAATTGACGATTACGCCGGATTTATTTGGGCAAGCGATCAAAAGATCGGTGCGGCCATGAGCAACAGTTTTCAACACCGCTTCGTTCTGGTGATCCGCCCAACCCGTTTGCAGGAATTGATCGAACGCTTCAACACTTGGCCGCAAGCGCGCTTTTATCTGGAACATAATCATGTCGATGCCCAGGATTATTTAAACGAACACGATGTTTACCAACAACGCTTACAGGAGGCCGAGCGGACGTTGAAATCCTTGGGTCGGTTTCAGCTGCTGGAACGGCGACTAATGCCCAATTACCGCTTCAGTCCGGAGGACATTGTGGTCACCATCGGTCAAGACGGATTGGTCGCCAACACCTTGAAATATCTCAACGGCCAACCAGTCATTGCGATCAACCCCGATCCCGGCCGTTGGGACGGCAAGCTGCTGCCGTTCGAAATCGGCGATTTACAGGCCGCGGTGACGCGTACATTGGCTGGCAAAGCGGCATGCAAAACCATCAGCTTTGCCGAGGCGACGACTAACGACGGACAACACCTGCTCGCAGTTAACGATCTGTTCATCGGCCCGAAAAGCCATACTTCGGCCCGTTATCAACTATCTTGGAACGGCCGTCAGGAAAACCAGTCGTCATCCGGCATTATCGTCTCCACCGGCTTCGGCTCGACCGGCTGGTTCCAGTCGTTACTGGCCGGCGCCTTGGCGGTTTCCGGCGGCGAATCCCACCCGCTGCAACAAGGCTTTGCGTGGCACGAACGGCGCCTGCAATTCACCGTGCGCGAACCGTTTCCGAGCCGGATGACCGGCACCAGTTTGGTGTTCGGAGCCATCACGCCGGAGATGCCGTTGACGCTGGAATCGCAGATGCCGGAAAACGGCGTGATCTTTTCGGACGGCATTGAGTCCGACTATCTGGCATTCAATTCCGGCACCGTTGTGACGGTCAATTTGGCGGCAACGCAAGGGCAATTGATTGTTTGAAGTGGCAATGTTGACCGCGTGTTTACCACTTTTGCTTAATAGCCCAAGCGGAATCCATGACCAAAGGCGGCGGCATCCTGAAGCTAAGTGAACAGATATCCGGGAGATTAACCGCCTGGAGGTGCATCTGCCGCTCGGTATCGACGTGTATTAGGTCTCGGATCAGAACCGGTACGCATCGCTCGCCTTTTTGAATAGCTATGTTGCGTAAAGATTGTTAAAGGTATGGGTTGCATACCATTGGCTTAATCGTACGCATTTTCTTGACTCAAAAGCTTCCGATTACGCTGGCTACACAGGAGCAAACTGGCTTTCCAAATCCCCTTGCTTATCAATAGGCAGTGCAACGGTAAGATGAATTTGTCCGGCAAATTCTTGCTCGATAATTTGCCCATTCAGTTTTTTCAACGCGTACTCAAAAGCCTGAAATTTTTCATAATCCAGCGTGAAATGGAGTGTTGTCATTTCAATGTAAGGTTGCAATGCCGCTACATCGATCACCTGTTTCGCCATTTGGCCATAAGCTCTGGTAAGCCCGCCTGCTCCCAGCTTGACGCCACCGAAATAGCGGATCACAACAATCAACGCATTAATGAGATTTTTGCCTTCAATGTATTGAAAGATCGGCTTTCCCGCTGTTCCTGTTGGCTCGCCAGCATCATGGAACCGGTAAATAATGCCTTCATTGGTTTTGATACGGTAGGCAAAAGCAATATGATTCGCGTGCGGATGTTCGGCCTGTACTGTTTTTAATTGCCGCCAAACGGCTTGTTCACTGGTGCAGGGATAAATTACGCTGATAAATCGCGATTTTTTTATGATTTCTTCGAATCGATAGGATTCCGTAACATAAAGCATTTTGATTCTTTCAATTAAGTTTGCGGCGCGAGCCTGTCCCTGTTGCTCATGTTCGACGATCAGGCGGCCGATTGCCAGTAGCATTGCACCATCACGCTATTGACCGCTGGCTGGGAGGTTGACAGTTTCAGTGTTTTCAATGCCCTGCATCATTGTTTTTATGTTCGGAAACGTTTTTCTTGAGTGACAAAATCAAAGTCATCGGCTGGCTCGGCGATGCAACAAATCCATGATGCTCGTAAAAAGCTTTTGCCTCACCTGAAAGCGCATGAACCAGAAGCCCTCGTATGCCGAGAATGTCGCTCGCGTGTATTGTGCGCAGCACGGCGTCTTGCAACAGGGCGACCCCCAGTCCTCGGCCTTGGCAGGATTTGTCGATAGCAAGACGCCCTAAAATAGCTATAGGCACGAGATCGGGCATATTGCGGCGAACCGGGGCAGGCGCATCGTTCAAAGCCAACGCGCCGGGGGCAAGACATTAATAACCGACCACCTTGGCGCCTTCGGCGACAACATAGGTGCGTGACGCTCCGCTAATCCGGTTAAGGCGTGCGCGCCGCTTGAGCCAGTCATCCAGGCTGTCGACTCCGCAGGTAAAATCGTCAAGCCTATGTTCCGCCACTAGCGGAGCAGGGGCGGAGAGCATTAATCCTGCCAAGGTTTTGCGGCAGACATCAACCGTTCAAACCCTTCCCCACTCGGAGGCTGGTCAAGAACCTCAAGGAAGTAGTCATAAGTTTTTGGGTCTACTCGCACCAGCGTTTGATCGAGCAAGGATTCTTCTGCGGCGCGACGCGCAGCATCAATCATAAAATCGGAACGCGTCTTACCCTGAGCCTTTGCCGCTCTGTCAATCAACGAACGGATGTCGCTACGCACGCGTAAATTGACTGCATGGGTTTGCGTGTCGGTTATTGCTTGTTTGTTGGGCATGGCAATCTCTTTGATGATATTAAGTTGTTGATCCTAGCATAATAGATACACGCTGTGTATCTATTCACATAGAAAATCGCGGCACTTATTTTCCAACGTATCAAAAAACAATAATGACTCAATCCGCGGCTAAATCGATTTACATCAATACCTAGAATATCGGCAATCAAGCCTTCCGCCTGCCGTTCCATAGCAATGATGTCGCGGGCCACTTCTTCCATGCTGCGCAACGGCTTGTGGCGGTAGAAATATTTATTGAAACTGATCTCGTAGCCGTTTTTGGTGGAATCGAGGTTAATCCAGGCTTCTTCGACATGCGGCCTGACTTCCGCTGGGAAATATGAATTGTCGCTCAGCGGCACCGACTCGCTGTCGCGCAGGCCGACATGCTGTCGTAGATCAAGTATTTGCCTTTATTTACCGATCGGTCGAGTAATAGTCGAAATACAGCAGCAGATTTAAAACTTCGCCGAACCAAATGACTGAACCGATTCGTCGTTATATGTATCGATACTGTCTGGAACCACGAAAAAGCATCAATTCTTAGCAGTAACCATTCGCGATTATTGTTGGGAGTTTTTTCAACGTCCACAATGCTCTTCCGCTCTGATCGGAATCAACTCCAAAGGTACATTGTGGCTATATATATGTTGTTGCCGGAATGAGCTTCGTTGATCTCGTATAACTGAAATAAGGTTCTTAAACGGCTCGGATAATAAATTTGAATCTAATAGCCGAAGCAAATAGCCAGCCGCTTCAGACTGGACATCAAAACCGATACAACTTGCATATTGGCTGTTCAGTAATGGTTGCCAGGAATTCGCGCTGGGGCCTAACCAGAATTTTGCAAAAGGTAAGGTCAGTGCAATTTCCAGCCCTTTTGGGTCCATGTCGCTGAAGACGACGACGGTTTTATCTTTTCCGAAACGCTGCAAAAAATCTCGGCAGGCCTCGGCCTTGGCGCCGCTTTTGTGATCGCCGCGATAGACCCATAGGGCTTGCCGGTCTGCCACTGGCAGTTGCCAAGCATGGCACAACGGCATGATGTCCAGGTTTTCGACGACTACGATAGTCCGGTGCTCGACTGTGTTAATACTGGAGTTTAGGCACAGCAGGCCAGCCGTCTTTATGCTTTCGGGATAAAGTTGTATTTGTTCATTATTAACGCGGACGATGCCGTCCGCGCTGTTCAATAACAGTTGGTCGTTGCCGGCTGGTTTGGCGGCCAGTTTTTCATTGGCGTGGTATTGGGCCATTTCCAAGCGGTCGTTCGGCAACTGCTCGACTATGAAAGGATCCAAGCCCAGTTCATCCATGACACGTTGGCGCAAATTCAGTTTGTCCTGCGCATTGAAAAACAAACGATTATTGCGGACATAGCCGCAGTGGTAATGCGCCTGTACTTGCCGGCCAATTTGACTTAAGGAGTGATCGGTAGTTTGATTCGGCTTGCCTCTAACCAATTTACTGATCCATTGATACATCTGCCTGTCCATGTCATGCAACCCGCTGCAACAGGATTTCTTCGATGACCTGGTTGCCGTTGAAACCTTCCAGATTTTCGCCTTGCATGTCCAACGCAATCGTGCGGCGCATGCGTTGCGGCAGGCAGCAATATTGCGCGAACACCATGTCCAGCCACAGCTCCGCTTTGATTGCCAAACCTTGCTCGCCCCAATAACACAGCGCCGAAACCTTGCGGCCGTGCTGTTCAAGGGCGCGCGCAAACAGGTTTTCGATATGGCTGTCGTACAGGTCTTGGCCGTATTCGATCTGGCCGGGAACCTCAGTGTCCAAAGGCGCTGCGGCACTATCCCTAGCCAGTGGCACGACGGGTTTGGACTGGCGCCGCAATTCCTGGACGATGGCGGCCAGATCGGTCTGTAACACTGGATTGGCGGTGTCGATGCCCGGCTGGAGTTTCAGGCCTGTGCCCCGGCGCAACAGGTCGGGAACGCCGGCGTCCCCGCTCCAGTCCAGAGGCTCCCATTCCGGATGTTGCCTTAAAAACTGGGCCATTGCCCGGCAGCGGTTGGCTGTTTGTTCCTGCAACCGCAATTTGAACAACAGCTCTTTCATGCGCCCGACGATGCCGGTCAGCCGTTCGACGATGCTTTTGTATTGATCGATGAAGCGGATGATTTTCCGGCTCAGTTCCGGCGGAATGTCGCTCCAGCTCAGCCAGTCGTAGCAGTCTGTTATCCTGACCTGGTTCAGTTCCTGCACCAGTTGCTGCGCATAGGCCAGCGCCCGCTGGTTCTGCCGGATTTTGCTGTTCAACGAACTGACAAAGCCGAATTGGCTGGTGATCGCCGCGAACATCACGCTCAGGCTGTTTTCCAGCGCTTCGATCGCTTCGTACAGCGTATCGTCGATCTGTTCCAGATGATAGTGGGCCTCGTCTTGGCTGTTCTGCTCCAGCGCCCGGCGGTAGTCCTCAATGTCCTGCTCGACGCTGACGATCATCTTGGCCATGTTGATGTTTTGCCGGTAACGCTGGTTGCGCAGCAACAGCCTGTCGATCAGGCGCTTCAGATCGCCGGTCAGGCGGTATTCATCACTGGTATCGGCGTTGCGCAAAATGCCGGATTTCTTCAGGCTGTCGATCGCGCCGCGGTTGTCGTCGTCGGCACACACCGTGCCGTTGATATAGGTTTGCGCCAACAGTTGATCGGCGCCGGCCAGCTTGCGGATTAATCCTGCGATTTGTTCGTGGTCGAAGCTCATAAAAACAGTTCCTGCTGTTCGCCGTCTTCGCCGCCGGCCGTATGCTGGTCCAGTTCCAGGTTTTCTGCGTCGTTCAAAAAGGCGATGATCCGATGCAGATAATTGATCTTTCCGGTGGCGATATAAACCGAGGCTTGCGCATTAGGCCGCGCCAGATAGCCCGATTGTTCCAGTTTTTGCAGCACCCAGGACAACTGCTCGGCAATCGTGGTTTTGCTGGTCTTGAACAGCGTCAACTGGGTCAGCCGGTTCAGTTGTTCCGACAGCGACGGCTCGTGCTCGATGACTTGTAACAGCTGGTGCAGGCGGATTTCGTCGCGAGCCCGGATCGGCATATCCTGACCCAGCGCGGTCATGACCATATCCATCCATTCGACCACCGGCCGCAATTGCGAACGGGTTTCGGAGAAAGCTTCCCTGATCGCCGCACGGTTGCTGTCGTCGACCACCGTGTAGGCGGCGTAATAGAGTTCGCCGTCCAGATTCAGCAGTTCCCGGTCCAACGGCTGCAAAAAAGCGTTGATCTTGTCCGCGTTGGCCGGCTGCGATAAATACTCGAAAGCGTCGGGGTAAGCGGTCGGACAGATGAAGTGGCCGCTGAGCAAGGCTTCGGCGACGTGCTTAAACATGGGCGGCCTCCTTGGGCAATGCGTTCAACAATTGATCCAGCTTGCTTTGCGGCAGTTCCACTTCGTGCAGCTTTTGCTGGTTCAGCAGATAGCGGCGATTGAACAGGCCCAGCACATGGCGGTCGGCAGTCGGTGTGGCCGACAAAATGTGGATGTTCTGCTTGGCTAACAGATTCATCATGGCTTCGATGTTTTCCGGGGCCAAGTCGCCCAATTCGTCGATAGGCCAGCAAACCACGGTCTGGCTTTGCTTGCGCAGCATCGCGGTGACGCCGGTGAAAAAGGTGATCAGGGCCAGATAGGACAGCCCCGTGGAACTAACGTCCTTCAGTTCCCTAGCGTTGCGGGCATGCTTGAGCTGGCCGTTTTCGAAGATGCTGAATTCAATATCGAACAACGCCAAATGCTTGATCTTGACGCCGGTGGCCGGCAGCAGGGCGGTCAGTTCGCCCATCGCCTGCACCAGCGCATCGGGAATATCCTCTTGGCCGCTCAACAAGGCGTTGTCGCGGTACTGGCCGTAGTGGTCGCCGAATTTCTTCAAAGCCTGCCAATATTCCAAGTCGCTCATCTTGGAACGGATGTTGACGGTAATCTCGCCCAGCGCGGCGAAATAACGTTCCTCGCTGACGTACTTGGACAGCTCCGTGCCGGTACTTTTGATTGCTCGGTCGAAGTTATGCAGGTGTAGGTAAAAGTTGTTGACGCTGGAAGCGTGCAATTCGATTTGCTGGGCCGTGGCCTGTTTGACATGGCCGACCATCTGCAACACATTGATCAAAGGTTGCTCGATCTCCAACGCTTCGGCCTGGAAAAACTCGCTGTGATGGGGTGAGGCGTTCTGGACCTGCGACCAGGCTTCGGCCAATTGGCTGCGTTGGTGCTTGTTAAAGAACTGAACCAGGGCCTGCCTGCCGCTTTGAATGTCGCGTTCCTGGCGCTTGCGCGCTTTCAGGGTGTCCTGCGTCAGGCGCGGCAGCGTACCGGGCGCGTATTCGGGCTGGTCTTCCGCGCAGACCGGCGGGCAGCTTCGCAATTGATCGGTACATTGTTCCAATTGTGCCAACAGGCTGTTGTTCTTCTTCAGTAGCTCTTCCTGGACGCCGATTTGTTGATTCAACTGCGCCCGTCGCCGTTGAAAATCCTGTTTCAACCGGTCGATCTCGTCTTGCAACTGCTGAATTCGACGCTGGCAGTCGTCGCGTTGCCGGCAGAGCTCCGGATGTTGTTGCCAGCGATTTTGCAGCCAGTCTTGGTAGTCTTCGGCTTTGCGTTGAAAGCCCCGCGCTTCGCGTTCCAGACGTTCGGCTTCCTTGAGCTTGACGGTTAGAGTAACGACAGTATCGTCGGTGCCGCTGGCCTTTAAATCGCTTTTCAGTTGTTGCTCAATGCGCCGTTGTTCCTGCTTGAATTGCGCGGTATCGGCTTCGATGTGCTCGGCTATCGTCTCCAGCAAGTTTTTGCAGTCGGATTCGATGATGCCATTGTGCGCCAGGTGTTCGTCATGTAAGGCCTTTAGCGCTTGCCGGTGTTCGGTTTCGATACTCGCCAGGGCTTGGTCGCAGGCTTTGACATCGGCGGACAATCGGTTAATTTCCTGTTCCAGCTGCTGCCTGGCTTTTTCGGTTTCAGCCTTGATCTGGTCGGCCAGCACATTGGCTTCGTTGCGCAATGTTTCCTCCTGATGCTCGGCCTGCTTCACGCGTTGTTGAGCCGCGTCCATTGCCGACTTGGCTTGCTCGCGCAGTTTATTGGCGGCTTGCAAGCCGGCTTCCAGCCCTTCGCATTCTTTGCTGAGTTTAGTTACCTGCTCGAACAGGGCTTTTTCCTGTTGCTCCAGCCGGGCCTTGTCGGCAGTCGGATAACTGCGGTCGGCCAAAGCCTCTAGGTTGATGTTAAGGCCGTAAAAGTCGTTGCTCGGCTGGCCGTACCAGTGCGGATTCAGGCCGGTATGGTCCAACAGTTCCGGCGCGATGACCCGGCCTATGTTTTGCTGCCAGCCGTCGGCTTCCTGTTCCAGGAAATGTTGCAGCGAGCCGGGTTCCGGCCGCAGGCGTTTTTGGCAGTCGGCATGAAGCTCCCGGCTGCGTTTCAGTTCGATTTTTTTGTCCTTGAGCTCCTGTTCGGTTTGCTGGAAATGGCTCAATGTCTGTTGGTAATCGCTTTGCGCTTTGGCCTGGACTTGATAAGCCTGTTTGGAGGCTGTGCCGGTGGCTTCCAAAGCTTCCCGGTTTTTCTGCTGTTGTTCGATCAACGCGGCCGGAACCGGCGGATTTTTCTGTTGGCTTTGTTTGATTTGGAACTCAGTCGAAAATTGCCCGCGTTGCTCTTTAACCGGATACAAGCGTGCTTCTTTGTCGTGAAGCAAGCGGTCCTTACGCTGCTGGAATTCGGCATCCGCTTCCCGTAAGTTTTGGCTTTGCCGCAGTTGCGAGTCGGAGCGCTGCTGTTGGTAGAGTTGGATTTGTTTTTCGTGCCGGTGCTGCAATTCGCTTAATTGTTTTTCGTAAAAACGTTTGATTTCCTGGGTTTTGTGTTCCAGCGCTTCGAGCTCGGCTTGAATGTCCTGCTGTTCTTTAGCGTATTGCTCCGCCTTGGCGGCTTTGATCGCAAAGCTTTCGGCGCCCTGCTCTTCAAAGTCCAGTTTTTTCGCTTCCAGCATTCCGATCTGGTGGCTTAAGTCTTTCAGGCGGCTGTTGGCTTCGATCAACGCATCTTCTTTGGGCTCCAACTGTTGTTTATGCGCTTGTTGCAATTGGTCGCGCTGCCGGCTTAACTCTTTGAGGCTGTTGTCCAGTGCTTCCGTTTCCTGTTGGCAGCTTTTGTATTGGCCTTGCGCCAAAAAATGCAGGTGGGACAAGGACTTCAGAGTTTGCTTCAGTTCCGCTATGGTTTGCAGCAAGCGGTCGAAATCGGCGCGCTTGACCTCGATTTCCCGCGCCGCGTTCAAATCAGCCAGCCAAGCGTCGATGTGCTGCTTGTTCAGCTGGAAGGGTTGTTGTTCGTCTTCGTTTTGCAGGAAGGCTTGGCTGAGTTTGCCGCGGGAAATATCGATCAGCATTTGCTTGATGACGTCGAAATCGCCGATTTTTTCGATCACCGAACCGATGACTTTTTCGATGTGGTTGATCGGCGATGAGGCCATCGCATAACGGTTTTGCAATAGGCGCAAGTCTTTCTTGACGCCGCTCAGTTGATGGCATTGGATGATGCTGCAATAGTCGTCGACCGCGACGAATTTGGAAACCTCCGCCGTGCTGCGGTAAAGCCGCTCTATACTCTGGCTGTCGCGCGGGTAGTCGTTTTCGTTGATGTAATAGTCCTGCCGGTACGGCGCATCGATGAACTTGTATTTGGCGGCGCGGCCGTCGCTTTGCACCATCACATGGCAAATCTGATGAGGCGGGCGCTGGTATTCGTAAACCAGATAACTGCTGGCGCGCGGCAGGTAATAATCCAGAAAGCCTTTTTTGCTGCCGCTGCCGCCGACGATGTTGCTGGGCCGTTCGCCCCAGAACAACTGCATCAACCGCAAAAACGTGGTTTTGCCGGCGCCATTGGTGCCGCTGAGGTTGGTATGGCCGTCCAGTTTCAGTAACACGGTTTTGCCGGGCCAAAAGCTATCGATCAGGATAATTTTTTTTAGTTGGTAACAATTTGGCATTGATTTCCTTGAGTGTAAAACAGCGTGCAATATTTACCAGTTTCAGTATTTATTTTTGCCACCCTAAAAATAAAGGTATTTATAGATCAATTAGATAGTAATTTTTAACTGGAAATCTTGACGCTGTTTGCTGGCAAATATTCGGCGCTGATTGACACGTATAACAGAAATTCGCCTGGAATCATTGGTTATTCCTAAAAAACAGTTCGGATAGATCAACATCACTTGTTCTGAGACCGTAGGAGTGCTGAGATACGAAGCGCATCAATTGCGAACGATGCGCTTTACTTTGTTCAAAGTATCTACAGACTAGAAAAAACAAAGTCATCAGGAATCTTGATTCCTATCTTCCAACGTATGCCAAACCTTCAGGATCACAATATCGTCATCATCAAGCCGATAACGCATGACATATCCTCGCTTTCCAAAAGGAATGGCAATTTCGCGGTCATGTCGGCCATCAAGTCGTCGGCCAAGGCCGGGATGATCGATAAGAATCGCCGCGCCTTTCTTCAAAGCTTCAGCGGCACGGCGGGCGGCTTCCGGGTTGTGGGGTTCGATAAACTGGCGCAGTCTTTGCACATCCGCCAAGGCGGTTTCCGACCATTTCAGCATCAACGTTCAGTCTCTGGCGCATGACCTTCTTGATCAGTCCCCCAAGTGTCGAGCCATGAAGCCATGGCGTCATGGCTTACAAATTTTCCGCTGCGCTTGTAGTCCGCCCAAGCCTCATCGGCTTCGCGGTTTCGTGTTTCTATGAATTCCTCCCTTTCAAGGTATTCACGGATCGCCTCACGCATTAACCAATGCGTAGAGCGCTGCCTAGCCGTACCCAAGGACTTGAGGCGGTCACGTATTTCTTCATCGAGCTTAACGCCTATAGTGATAGACATAGATTCATCTCCAATGGTTGCTACTGTCGCAACTATCATATACTAGAAACAACCGGATGTTTAAATCAAATTAAAGGGGCATTCCAAAGTGGGCAACAACTTGCGTAAGATGCATCCTACGCAAGGAAGCGCATCAATCGCGAACGATGGGCTTCACTTTGTTAAGCCTACTATGAGCTATATGTAATACTTGAATGGCAATGGAGGTAAGTCATTTTGTATAGGACCAGCAGTTAAAATTTCGCCTATTGTATCTGCGAATCGTAAAGTCACTGGCACCCCATCGCTATAAATGCATGTGTTGTAGTTCAACTTCGTTAGGGCGAGTACATCCGCCATCACTACATTGATGTCGGCTTCACCTCTAACAATTTCAATTGAAAGCGGATTAGGCACTTCTCTGCCAGGATAAGTCTGGAGTTTTGGTATAAAACCTTTAGTCCATAGATACCCTTTCCTCGGCGATTCTGCCCAAGCAAGTCCACGAGGTATGTTCGTTGCTCCTAACCGAAACAACTTTAGTGATTGATCTTCACGAATCCTTACGCAAGCTACACGACAATTTTCCGGCACAGTCTCTCGAAAGCCTTCCCATTCATCTAACGAGAAATGCGTCTTACCATGAATAAATAGCTCTGATGGGGAGTTTCCGCTATGGTACGCCCGGTAGGAATTTACTATCAGAGTCATAAGTTCGCGAGCTTTCTCGCGAGTCAAATGAAACTGCTTATTTGTAGGAGAATACCAAGGCCCAACAGCTCCCCGGAATACCACACCATCACCAGAGTCCAAAAACATCTGCGCACCACAGCAAGCGTTATTTTCATCGGCACCAAGTGCTTCTCTCTTAAAAACTATACCAACATAACATACACTAGGCCTTGGAGAACTTAACTTCCAAGGCTGTCCGCCGTTCTTAAAAAACACGGTGGTTGCCAAATTCCAAGCCAAAGTCGCAGGGTCTTGCAAAAGGCGAGCTGGCATTCCATTACTTTTAGTGAATTCATCTGGTGTTAGTGTAGTTTCTCTGATCACTTGGACAACAGCTTTATGTTGCAACAACCGAGCTTTGAGTTGATTGTGAAAATTTAATTCATATTGGTATATTTCTGCGGCGCGATTGTCTTCATCAAAAATTGAAGGTTGCATTAGCAGCCTTGTTGCAACCTTTTTATTCATTAACAGTTCTGATTGCTGTCGTTCGTCTTTCGTAACCTTTGATTGTGGCCTTCCTAAACGGTAGACCTCTTCAGGGATTACTGCTATCCAAAGATCAATGGATACCTCGCTTTCCCTTATAAAAGATGTTATTAAATTGGCGTAAAGTGATACCGCTTTATATATCGCTTGATGCCTGTCCTCCATGCAGATAGCTAGATGTAGTTCTTTCTGATCTACTAATAATTTTGCTGTTGGCTCTTCAGACCACTCAGACTGAAAAACTGCTTGGAATCCAGGAAAAATTGTATGGTTAGGATCGTTGGCTTTTTTTGGAGCAATCACTTTAGAAAGACGTTGCACCCATTTTCCGTAGCGTATAGCGCCATCTTTTGTTCCAATTAACCCTATCCGAATTCGTCCGCCTTTATGCGGATTAAAATAAGGACCATATAGAAGCAAACCGTCCTTGGGGTGTTCTAACTGCTGTTCGTAGCCGAAAGTCAGCGATGGCTCAGGTAACACTAAAAGTTTTCTTGCGTTACTCATTCGAGTTCATCCTCATTCTCAGTAGAAAAGTCGTCCAGCGAATCGTCAATGTTTTCTTCCAACTGAATTTCGTCTTCTTCGGTCAAATCCGCAAGATCGCTCAGTCCTCTTGGGGATTGGAAATTCATCGGTAACGCGCTGATCTCAATGGTGCGTTGTCCCCCAACTGGTAGGGAAATTGAGTTAGTTCTCTCCGAAATTAACGCTAGGAATGCTCGTAAGAAACCTCTCCAACGGTCATTCCACCAGCTCTTGCAGAATCGTCGACGTAACAAATGCATTCGAGTTGTTGATGCAACTAATTGCCCGTCTAAATCGGTAAAAACAATATGTGCAGTTAATTCTATTCTTTGAATATCGTTCAATACTGGATGAATGCTAATGGCGTAATGCCAGTTAACTTTGTACTTACTGCTGGTTCCAGTTAATTGTTTCTTTCGTCGTTTTCCATTAGCGTCCAGAAATTCAACTTTATCTTTGGGTAGAAAACCAGATGGTACGTACCAACTTAGTCGTTGGTTTGAAAGCTCATAACGTTTTAAGCCAAATTCTTCCATTTTTAAATCCCATGCTTGGCGCACGAGTGTGGCTATACGATTACGAGCATCAAATGTAGAGACTTTATTTGTTCCCCAAGTAACCCCATTTTTGATGAAGTTTGAAGTTTCGACAGCAGAATCAACTTCCAACGCTACAAAATCTTTGAACAGCTCCACTAAATCCTTCCTCGGGGCAAATCCAACTATTTGATCTTCGAATTCAAACCAAGGCAGTTTCCGTGTGCTATCTGTCATCGGAATTCGTCGAGCATCGCTAAGAATCCGTGCGGTTTCCAAGGCCAATGGCAGAGAAATAATCGGCAACCAGTTCGACTCAAGCGTTTCCTCATTGTCTACCCAGTCTATTGCGTGTTCTGTAATTGGTGACAACCACAATTTTGCGATTTGAGGGTCGGAAGACTCTGACTTATCAATATTAGAATCTGCCAATGTATCAAGAAGTTGATCAAGACCAAAGTGCCAGCCTCGATAAAAATCAATAACATTTTTCCGATGTATGGTGATGGGGAGCTTGCTGAAATCAAAATCATCTATACGAACGGGGATTAAAAAGCCTGGAATTTGTTTTTCTACCGTAACAGAGAGATCCCATTCATTACGGACACCATCTTTATTGTGGGAAACTTCTGAAACTATCGCGATCATTCGAATCGAGTGATTGCGAATGGCGTCCTCTATCTTATTCCAAAAATAATCACCCCCTTTTAACCGGTCTAAGTCATACCAAACACTGTATCCTGCAAGTGTAAGCTTTCCAGCGAGCCAACGAGTAAACTCATTATCTTCCGGAGTAGCGTGGCTAAGGAATATACAATTTCGAACATTTTTAACTTGGCTCACCTAATCTCCCTCTCATTCTCCATAGGTATCTACATAACTTTTTTATTTCATAAATACAATGGATTGCAAATTTACATTACCCCTTCTCCTGTTAGAAATAGAGTACTTGATAGATACCTACGCTCAGGAGAGCCTTGTCGAATCATGAGCGGAAATAATTTGTCAGCGCATCCCTAATAGTTTTCCCCCGTCATACAGTTCCTCTGGGAAATTGAAACTCCACTCGATAGTGCGAATCATCAGCAGCTACACCTTTCAGACGGTGTCTGCATCCTTCTTCCTGCTCATGAACCACTCGGTCAATTCGCGGGTATCACCCAAACCGCAGAGACGGCGGTCGATAGCATCCTGGTTGCCCCAGACCACCTCGGCCCAGTCGCCGCCAGCTACGCGTGACTCGATGTCCTTGCAGTAAAGTCCCTTATCGCGCTGGACGTAGAACCCGTAGGTGCGGCAAGCTGCCGGGCGATGGGCATAGACCCTGCAGGCCCCAGCCGACCGATCCAACATCGGACAGACTATGGGGCGCGATGACTGCTCGGCTAATGCAGCGATGCCCTGGCCTATTTCCTGAAACTGCTCCTGCGGCAATGCAGCCAGCCCCTCCCGCAACAAATCCCATTCCGCCTTGATGAGCAATGGTATTTCGGCGAGTTTTCGGCAACACCCGTCGCACCCCAGACCGCACAACCAATCGGGATTGTTGCCCCGGATCAGTTGTACGCGCGCTTCAATATCGGCATGGATTTGTGCAACTGTACTCATCCGGTATTGTCGGATCTCATAATTTATGGCTTAACACCATTTATAAAAATCAAAAGGTTACACAAATTATGAGGTTAGGCTTTTGGTTAAAAATCTCATAATTAAAGGTAAAAATCTAACGAAATCTCACAATTTATGAAATCTGGACCGGCAAGGATCGGCCAAGAGCGACTAATCAATAATTTCGGACTAATGGCAGGTGAAAGCTTAAAAACCGCCATTAAACGGATGCTAACTGGCCCGACGTCAAGGGCTTCATGCGCCGAGCAGGCAAACTATGCCGGTTCCTTATAAAATGGCTTCCTAGTTGGTCGCGCTATTCCTGCATCTCTGATAAATCCAATTCCTGTTCCATTTGTAAAGACTGTGCCTTTGCTCCTGAAAGCTATTTGCCTTGGCCACGAAAGAGGGACAGGATGAATTTCCTGAGTGTGAAGCAGTATGTCAGTGTGTTCTTCGCGTTCATCTGGGGCGACAACACGATATCGAGTATATTCCCCTTCACTACAATCAAGCACCGCATAGTTGATTCTGTAGCGATTCGTCGGACGGTTCTTTGCAACCTCCGCAAATGCCTCATGAATAATTCCAGAGTGTTCGGCACGCTGAACAAACAAGTTTGCGTGGCACTTGAGAATCTGATGCTGATTGAATGAAGCGATATCTTGTTCTTTGCACACGTCTACCATGCCTCGATTATGCGGAACACTATAAACATAACCATCATACCCAAGGCACAAAAGTTTCGGGCTGAGAGGAAGCAGGATAATGGCACCCGCAGAACCCACCCCGAATGAGCGTCCTTGGGTTCGCTTGTCAGTTTGCCACCATCTATTTGTGAGAACGGCAGGGTCATCAGAAGTAAAGAAAGGAATTTGCGTTTTGTTTCTGATGAGGCAGATTTTCAAGTCGTCAATTGCGTGCATTACTTTTGCAAATTGACGCATAGCGATAATTACGGCATCTTTAATACTGAGTTGAAAAACAGGGTCTGTAACTCCTGTCACATCACCCATAGATGCTAGCATTTCTACTGACTTCTTTGCGGCGGCTTCTGTTCTCAGATATTGAAATAACCAAAACATCCGCAATATGGTCCGGTGTTCATCAGTCAATGTGTAGCCAGGTCTCAGGATGTCGCGTAATGCAGTTGCATATCCGACTTCAACGGATTGGATTGCCCTCTCAAGCAAATCATCTTGTCCATAAAAATAGTCTCTGGAGCACTGATTCTTAACCGGCGCAAGCTCTATGAATTTTTCTTTATCGATGTTATAGAGGTTGATAGCGACTCCCTCCTCATCAATAGTGAATGGCCTAAGATAGCACCGAGGCACGAAATGTTGATTCTTGTTTATTGCCATTAGCTCTGCAATTTGGCTCCAATAAAGTCTGACAGCAAGTAGACGGTTTCTTTATATCATCCATGATCGACTCATTACAGGCAATACATCAGTGATTCCCCTGTAAATGCTCTTCCTGTATCGGCTAATATAGGGTTTACATGCTCTATCGACCGGCTGTTGTTCGATACTAACCAGCCGTCCACGCACTTGCGGTGAAGGGCAGCTCAGGGTCGATAGCAAATGTTCACTGTCTGTCGGGTCTCTACTTCCTAAGTTTCTGTATCTAAGCCCGCTCCATTCCTGCCCAAAGTGATAACTGTCCGTTTTGTGCAAACCGTGGTTGGATTCAGCGTGGTTGGCACTGGCCGAATTCCGGTCGCAAAACCGCGACCAATTCCGATATGATTGCGCCAGTAGAGAAGCAGTTGTGTGAATTATCGCAATCGACCCACAACAGACAGTCAAAATATACAGAGTAAGACTGCTATAAGAACTAAGTCAGCCATTGAGAGATATTGATAATCTTTACTGTTGTTTGCTGCACAAAAAACTTGAACAGTTTTTTAATTACCAAGTCCGCCTACTTTCCGATTTAATTATAATTAGGTAACTGCGCGTATTGTATTTAAATCGGAATACTATATTTTGACCATTAATCTGAAGTGTATGAGTTAGCAATCTTAAGCTGAATAGTACTTGTGTATTTTAAATGTTTTAGAAAATCAATATCTTTCAGAGCCAATAGAAACTGATATTCGATTTCACTAACGAGGACGAATGTGGAGGTGCACATGCACATGACGCAACCCGCTCAAACTGAATTGGTAGGCGATCTAGCTCGTGACTTGGTAGCCCAAATTGCTCCTCAGGAGCTCCACTCTTCCGACCTATTAAAGAAGCGTATTTTAAAGATCCGGAAAAGACACTTCAACGTCATACAGCTAAAGATGAGATGCTGGGCTTTGGAGTCGCTGAAGCAGCGATGTTGATCACTCCAATAGTCCTAGGAGTAGTTACGGAAGTGGTAAAGTATATCGGTGAACAACTCCTGCAAACAATAAAGCAAGAAGGGGCAACGTTAACAACCGAAGCCCTGAAGAAACTGTTTAAAAAGTTTCGCACACTTGCCAATGAAAATGAGGTGCTATTGCTTTCCACTGCAGTATAGGCAATGCTTAGAGATGTCTCAACAACAATAACGTGTATTAGTTCAGACTTAACCAGACAGACACCTCTAAAAACCAGTAACTGTCAGATTAGGTTTGAACTACTACAGACGCTACTGAACGAGAAAGAACCGGGCAAGCACCTGTTTTCGATAAATTGCTGTGATGGAATCGGGAGTCGGCATGCAGTATGAATACCATTTTCAGAGTCTAATTTTTTAGGGAGCCTATTTGCGGCTGCAAAAGAGATTTCGAACCTAGCCCAGCTTGTCGAAGAGGATTTCAACACTGTGTATTGTCGATCCGGATTCAACTTCTGTCTTCTCTTGCTGCTCGCCGGCGCGCTCACGGCGGCGGCAGGTTGCCGCCACGTCGAGGATCGACAAACGCCGGCGCTGGCCTGGTACGTCTTCAACGAACCCTCCGGCGCCTTTCTCGAGGCTGCCAAAGACTGTACCGAACGGTCCGCCGGCCGCTACCGCATTGTGCTGACGCCGTTACCCCCCGATGCCGACCCGCAGCGGGAACAGTTGGTGCGCCGTTTGGCTGCCAAAGACGCGGACATCGATATTATCGGCATGGACGTGATCTGGACGTCCGAATTCGCCGAAGCGGGCTGGGTGTTGCCCTGGCCCGAATTATCGGCCAAGCAGGTTACCTCGGGGCGTTTGCCGGTTACAGTGGCCAGCGCCACGTACCGGGATCGGCTGTGGGCGGCGCCGTTCACCAGCAACGCGCAATTGCTCTGGTACCGTCGCGACCGAGTAAACAAGCCCCCAGCCACCTGGGACGAGCTGATCGAGCAGGCGGAAGCTTTGGGCAAAGCGGGTACTTTTCAAATCCAGGGGCAACGCTATGAAGGGCTAACCGTATTCTTTGTCTCGCTGCTGGCTTCGGCCGGCGGCTCGATCCTCGATACGGCCGGCAACGCCGTGGCCCTGGATCGGCCGTCCACCGTTGCGACGCTGGCGTTGATGAAACGGTTGGCGCAGTCACCGGCAGCCGACATCGCGCTGGATACGGCAAGAGAGGACCAAGCGCGGATGGCGTTTGAAACCGGGCAACCGGTGTTTATGGTCAATTATTCTTACGTCTGGCACAGCGCACAGCGGAACGCGCCGAAGGTAGCGTCCGAGATGGCGGTCGCACGCTGGCCGGCCGTTTATCGCGACAGGCCCAGCCGGGTTGCGGCCGGCGGTCTCAACCTCGGCATTGGGGCCTTTAGCCGTCATCCGCAGCTTGCTTTTGCGGCGGCCGAATGTTTGGCTTCGAAGACCAATCAAATCCGCGCCGCAGTTAAAAGCGGCTTGCCGCCGACCCTGGAAGCGCTTTACGACGATCCCGAGGTCCGCCGCCGATTTCCGTTCGCCGATGTGCTGCGCGAAACGCTGCGCGATGCGACATTGCGGCCCAAGACGCCGGCGTATAACGATATTTCCCTGGCCGTCGGCCGCACGCTGCATCCCTTGCATGCGATCGATCCCGAAAAGGACGCGGTGAATCTGCACCAGGCCATCACCCGGGCGCTGCATTCGGAAGGGCTATTATGAACCGGCTGCAGCGCGCCGAGCACCGGCTGGGGTGGCTGCTCTGTGCGCCGGCAGCTGCCGCGATGCTATTGGTTACGGCCTATCCTATCCTTTATGCGCTTTGGCTCTCGTTGTTCCGCTACGACTTGCGCTTTCCGGAGCACCGAAAATTCGTCGGTTTCTCCAATTATACGGAAGTGCTGACTTCGGAAGTCTGGTGGCAGGCCATGACCAATACGCTGGTCATCACGGCCATATCGGTCGCGTTCGAATTGATTCTTGGACTCGCACTGGCGCTGTTGATGCACAAGGCCGCCTGGGGCCGGCGCACGGTGCGCACCGCTGTCTTGATCCCTTATGCGATCATCACGGTAGTCGCCGCCTTGGCCTGGAAATTCGCCTTCGATCCGATTACCGGCTTCGTGAATGCCCTGCTCGATCTCGAAATATCCTGGTTCACGCAACGCGGGCCGGCATTATTTGTGATCATCTTTACCGAAATCTGGAAAACCGCGCCGTTCATGGCCCTGTTGTTGCTGGCCGGCCTGACCCTGATTCCGGACGATTTGATCAAGGCGGCGCGGGTAGACGGCGCTAACGCGTGGCAGCGGTTCAGCAAAGTTACCCTGCCTTTGATGATGCCGACGATCGGGGTCGCGCTATTGTTCCGCACCCTGGACGCCCTCCGCATTTTCGACTCGGTCTATGTCCAGACACGCGGCGCGCAGGACACCGAAACGGTCTCGATCGTCGCCTACAATACGCTGATCGTGCGGCTCAATCTGGGCCTGGGTGCGGCGGTGGCGGTACTCATTTTTTGCACCATGATGGCGATCGCTTTACTGTTCCTCAAAAGCTTCGGCCCCGCCTTCGCTCGCTCTCCTGGAGGGCGGCCATGAAGAAACCGGGCAATGGCAATACAATCGAATATCTGTTCTGGGTGGCTTCCAGCCTGGTCACGGTCTTCTATGCTGTGCTGCCGGTCATCTGGATCGTATCGCTGTCGCTGAAGCGTCCGGCTGACCTGAACGACCGCCGTTTTTTTCCAGTCGAAGTCAGTTTCGACAATTACCGGGCCGTATTCGCCGACATTCAGTTTCCGTCTGCGCTCTGGAATTCGGCCGGGATCGGACTGATCGCCACGCTACTGGCCGTCGTGCTGGCGACGTTCGCCGCTTATGCAATCGTGCGCCTCAGATTTCCGGGCAAAAATACGCTACTGGCCGGGGCGTTGGCAATAGCGATGTTTCCGGGGGTCGCGATTATCGGACCGCTGTTCGAGCTATGGCGGCTTCTGGGTTTGTTCGATACCTGGGCCGGACTGATCCTGCCTTACATGACGTTCACGCTGCCGCTGGCGATTTGGACGCTGTCGGCGTTCTTTCGGGAAATTCCGTGGGATTTGGATAAAGCTGCGCGTGTGGACGGCGCCACCCCGTTCCAGGCCTTCCGTTATGTGCTGGCGCCGTTGGCGGCGCCCGGCATGTTCACCTCGGCGATTCTGGTCTTCATTTTCGCCTGGAACGATTTTTTGTTCGCGGCCTCGCTCACGTCCACCAATGCCGCCCGCACCGTTCCCGCGGCAATCGCGTTTTTTACCGGCATTTCGCAGTACGAACAACCGACCGGCTCGATCGCCGCGGCGTCGGTCGTGGTGACCGTGCCGATCGTGATCATGGTCCTTTTGTTTCAGCGCCACATCGTGGCCGGACTGACGGCCGGCGCGGTCAAAGGCTAGGAGGAAAAAGATGGCCAAGATTGAGTTCAATCATGTCGGCAAACGCTTCCCGGACGGCACCGTGACATTGAAAGCCGCCAACTTTACCATTCGCGACGGCGAATTTTTTATTCTGGTCGGCCCGTCCGGCTGCGGCAAATCAACGCTGCTGAATATGATCGTCGGCTTGGAGGAGGTCAGT
The DNA here is from genome assembly GCF_004322395.1 of Methylobacter sp. Taxonomy (GTDB): domain Bacteria; phylum Pseudomonadota; class Gammaproteobacteria; order Methylococcales; family Methylomonadaceae; genus Methylobacter_A. Next base: position 23,425 of record NZ_SCTW01000049.1, on the reverse strand, counting down.
GAAGGCGAAATCCGCGTCGACGGCAGAGTCGTGAACGACCTCGATCCGAAAAACCGCAACATGGCGATGGTCTTTCAAAGCTACGCAATTTATCCGCACATGAGCGTGCGCGACAATATCGCCTTCCCGTTGCGGCTGGCCAAACTGCCGAATACCGAAATCGACCGCCGCGTGGACGAAGCGGCGGCAATTCTGGAGTTGACCCCATTGCTTGATCGCAAGCCGGCCACCCTATCGGGCGGCCAGCGCCAGCGTGTCGCGATGGGACGTGCCCTGGTTCGCGAACCGCAGGTGTTCCTGCTGGACGAACCGCTCTCCAATCTGGATGCCCGTTTGCGCGTGCAGATGCGCAACGAGATAGCCCGGCTGCAGAAGCGGCTCGGTACGACTATGGTTTATGTGACGCACGACCAGACCGAAGCGATGACGCTGGGCGACCGGGTCGCGGTGATGAACCGGGGAGAATTGCAGCAAATCGGCATACCCCAAGCGCTCTATCATCATCCGGCCAATCTGTTCGTGGCCGGCTTCATCGGCTCGCCGGCCATGAATCTGCTGCCGGCGGCAATCGCCGGACCAAAGCTGCATTTGCCCATCGGTGCCGTCGATTGGCCCGAAACGATCAAAGACGGCGCTTATGGCGTTGCCGGCATTCGTCCGGAACATTTCCGGCTGGCCGCATCCGTCAGCGCCATGCCCGATACGATCATTTGGAATACCTCCGTGGAGCGGCTCGAATGGCTGGGCGCCGAACTGTATGTCTATTGCGAGATCCGGCTTCCAGAGGAATGGCGGAATCATCCCTGGCCGGAAGCACTCCGCGAAAGAATCGGCTCCGACGGCGCGTTAAGCCTGATCGCCCGCCTCGATCCCTCCCTGCCGATCCGGCAAGGGGAAAAGCTGGCGCTGCAGTGCGACAGACGAAATATCCAGCTGTTCAGTATCGAAACCACGAAAAATCTCGGTCTGTCCGATGAGGCGCAAGCCCGGCGATAACGCCCCGCCGATCTGATCGTCTATCCGGAAAATAAGCCCCGTAGGGTACGCATCGCGTACCTTTTTAGACTTAAATTGTTGACACCGGTTGAAAATTGACCACATAAACCGGTTGATACCGGCTACCCCTTGTTCAACGAACATATACAGGGTGCCGACTTTCTGGATACCGCCAAGTACCCAACTGCTGACTTTACCTCCAGTAAAGTCAATTTCGAGGGTGATAAAGTTTCGTCGGTTGATGGCGCACTGACGCTTAAAGGCATCAGCAAACCAGTGACACTGACTTTGACCTCTTTCCAGTGCATACCACATCCGATGCTGAAAAAGGATGCTTGCGGAGCCAATGCGACAGCCGTTATTAAACGTACTGACTTTAACATGGGCAAATATGCCCCCAACGTGGGTGACGATGTGACGCTGACTATTTCGGTTGAAGCGGTCAAAAAATAACTTTAGGCTAAAGCCGAATCTTAAAGTTATTTCGTTCCAGAATGGTAACAGTCAACGGTAACGGATAATCCAGTTAACTAGTTAGGTGATTACTATGTTGAAACTCAGAAAATCCTCAGAACGCGGTTATGCCGATCATGGCTGGCTCAAAAGCTACCACTCGTTTTCATTTGCCGATTACTATGACCCTGATCATATGGGTTGGGGTAATTTGCGGGTGATCAATGAAGACCGCATTGAGCCGGGTACTGGCTTTGGTAAGCACAGTCATCGCAATATGGAAATTATTAGCTACGTTCTTTTGGGGGAGCTTGCCCATCAAGACAGCATGGGCAATATCAAAGGGATTCCACCTGGCGATGTGCAGCGTATGAGTGCAGGTAGCGGCGTGACGCACAGTGAGTTTAATCACGCCGAAGGCAGCATAACTCATTTTTTGCAGATTTGGATCGAGCCTAATGCGCAAGAAATCCCTCCAAGTTACGAACAAAAGACGATTCCAGTAGCAGAGAAACAGGGAGCATTGCGGCTAGTAGCATCGCCCACAGGAGAGCAAGGCTCTGTCGTCATTCATGCCGATGCCAAACTCTATGCGGGATTATTTGATGGCAATGAAACTACTATCCTTAAGCTGGATCCATACCGAAAGGCTTATGTTCACCTGATCCGTGGAGAACTTAAGGTAAATGGCCAAAAAATCAGTACGGGCGATGCGCTATTGCTAGAGCAAGAAAGCCAAATCCAGATTACGGATGCCAAGAAGGCAGAAATATTGGTATTTGATTTGGCGCCTTAACTGTTCCGAAAGGCTTAACCCCGGATTTCACGTACCGATCCTTAACCAACGTTTATAGGTGTTGAGTTCACATGAACAACGAATCAACTAATCAACGAAGTTCTGTTTTGTACCTTTCTCATGGAGGAGGCCCGCTGCCTCTGCTGGGCGATAAGGGCCACCAAAACATGATAGATTTTATTAGAACGGTTACGCCAACGCTTATAAAACCGTCTGAAATTTTAGTCATTAGCGCACATTGGGAAGAAAATAAGCCAACTATTACCAGCGGGGTGTTTCCTTCACTGATCTATGATTATTATGGCTTTCCTAAAGAAGCCTATGAAATTGAGTATCCTGTATCGGGTGCGCCTAAGCTAGCGAACAAGATTTATAATCTATTAGGCCGTGCTGGCATTGACGCCCAGTTTGATGATCAGCGAGGTTTTGACCGCGGTTTATTTGTGCCGTTAAAGCTGATGTATCCGGAAGCAAACATTCCGTGTGTTCAATTGTCTTTGGTCAATAACTTGCAGCCCGAACAGCATATCCGAATGGGTAAGGCCTTGGCTGATTTGAGGAAAAATAATGTACTTGTGATTGGGTCCGGTTTTTCATTTCATAATCTTAAAGCGTTCTTTGCGCCATCGACACAACAATCCCAGGCCATGAATCAGGCCTTCGAGCATTGGTTGATTGACACCTGTTCAAATAGACAGATTACTGAAGAGGAGCGGGAGCACAGGTTGATTAATTGGGAGCGCGCTCCTGCCGCAAGATACTGCCATCCCAGAGAAGAGCACTTGTTGCCGCTACATGTTTGCTATGGCGTCGCCAGCACCGCAGCAAAAAGAGTATTCGAGTTTGAAATCATGGGGAAAATGGCGAGTGCTTATAGTTGGTAAAACGATTTTATTCAAAACTAACTATAAAAAATCATTTTGGAGAGGACGCTATTAAAACAAATGGTGCAGAGGTGCCGTTGAATGGCAGTTTTCAAGCTCCCACCTGCCATTGAGCTGGAATGAATGATCGACTGGTAATGGCCGGCAGGAGCCGGACGCTTTGGGATTCCAATCAATCCCAGGAGAATTATCGATTCCCAATTTGCATCGATTTCAACCAAGCATGCATTAAACGAGTACAGCCACTTCATCGCGTTGTGAGATCGAACCATGAAATGCATATAGCTCATTTATATTGTGACTGCATCGATGTAGAAACCATTGCGGCACCACTTCACGCCGTGAGCTTGGGCTGTCTGATACTTAGCCTTATCCCTGAAGATCAACTTATCATCCACTATGATTTCTATGACTGGATCGCGACCCATGCGGCGAAAGTCCTTCGGAAACGACGCGCGCTCAGACAAATGGACCTTCTCATCATCAGCAAAGATGGCGTCGAGTCGATAACTAACTATTGCTGGAACACCCTCTCGCCATTTACTTTCCTCGGGAAACGAGCTAATCGTCACTAATGCCGGTCTTCCGCCTGGCGGTAGCGCTAGCTCTTTGCTCAAGACCTTGAAGCCCTTGGCGGTTTCTCCGAATTCACCCTTAATGATCGTGAAGCCCATTGCCTCCCAAAATGGGATAGAGGAAGAAGGTTTGCACTCAATTTCCAAAACCATCTCATCCTGCTGCAATGCAAGCTCGATACAATATTGAACAATTAGCCGCCCAAGACCTTTGCCTCTCCAATCATTACGAACTTGGAGGATGCCCGGCCTCAGCAACTGGCTCCACTGGTACGCGACTGGAATACCTTCAATTACATCAATCAGAACCAACAGCGTGCCTTCTTCATGGCACTGCTGAGTTAGGTTCCAGTTACAGAGGAAATTGCCGTAAACTTCCTGCGCATCCTCTTCCTGTAACCAATCGTGAATTTGCTGCATGTCGTGGTTGTTGGACCAACGGATCACGAAGAGTCGCTCAATGTCATCGACGATATGGATTACCGTTTTGGTCAATGGGATCTCCTCAAAGCATTACGCTTGATTTTACTGAATATAATTGACCGAAAGACAGTAACGGGTTGTTTTTTGCCTGTCAATTTTCGTTTAAAAAACATTCCTTCTCCAATCACTTTTGCCTATTTAAGTTCTGCGCTAAAAGCGACCAGCCTCTAGCGGGCTTTTTCCATGCTCAGTTAATAAATTTTGAGAATTCGTATAACAATTATGAGAACTGACAATAAAAATTACACGTCCAGATTGGTAACATCCAACGCGTTCTTGACGATGAAATCCCGACGCGGCTCGACCACGTCGCCCATTAATGTCGTGAAGATTTCATCGGCCGCAATCACGTCTTCGATTCTGACTTGCAACAAGCGCCGGTTGTTGGCGTCCAATGTGGTTTCCCATAGCTGTTCAGGGTTCATTTCACCCAAACCTTTGTAGCGTTGGATATGCTGGCCTTTTTTGATTTCCTTCATCATCCATTCAAAAGCCTGTTTAAAGTTGCTGACCGGCTGCTGTCTTTCGCCCATTTGCATGAAGGAGCCTTCGTTAAACATGCCCGCGGTATCTGCTGCATATTGCGCGATTTTTTGATAATCCTTGCCGTTGAAAAAAGTCGATGGCAATACAAAGGTTTTGGTTATTGCGTGTAGGCGCTTATTAACCACGACAGAAAAATCACTGCTCGATTTGTAATCCAACTCAATGGTGAATATCGCCTTGCTGTCAGAGTCAGTCAACCTTTGCTCCATATCGGCAAACCAAGCTGCGAGCTTTTGCTGATCTTGCTTAAGTTCGTCACTGATCACATCCATATAACCAAACTGCTCCAGAAAAACTTCATCGTAACGTCTGGATAAGCGATTATTGATGCTGTCTACGTCGGTAAACAATTTAGCCAGTTTTTCCAGGCCTTGACCTTGGATAGGCGGCGCCGATACGTCGGTAAAAAGCTGGGCTTTATCCAGCGCGAGCTGGATCAGGTATTCATTCAATTGGCTATCGTCTTTAACGTAATGCTCTTGCTTGCCTTTTTTAACTTTGTACAACGGCGGCTGGGCAATATAGATATAACCTTTCTCGACAATCTCGGGCAATTGGCGGTAAAAGAATGTCAGCAACAAGGTTCTAATGTGCGATCCGTCGACGTCCGCATCGGTCATGATGATGATGCGGTGGTAACGCAGCTTGTCCAGGTTGTATTCGTCTTTGCCGATGCCGCAACCTAACGCGGTAATTAACGTTCCGACTTCTTCCGAGGAGATCATTTTGTCGAAGCGGGCTTTCTCTACGTTAAGGATCTTTCCTTTTAACGGCAGGATGGCTTGGGTACGACGATCCCTACCCTGCTTTGCCGAGCCGCCCGCAGAGTCCCCTTCCACCAGGAACAGTTCGGATAATGCGGGATCTTTTTCCTGGCAGTCTGCAAGTTTGCCCGGCAATCCGGCTATATCCAGTGTGGTCTTGCGACGGGTCATTTCACGCGCTTTACGGGCCGCTTCCCTGGCACGGGCCGCATCGACAATCTTGCCGACGATGGCTTTGGCTATTTGGGGTTTTTCCAGCAAGAATTCCTGGAGCTTTTCGTTCATCGTCGATTCAACCAGCGGCTTGACTTCCGATGAAACGAGCTTGTCTTTGGTTTGCGAGGAAAACTTCGGGTCGGGTACTTTAACCGACAGCACTGCGGTCAAACCTTCACGTGCATCATCGCCGGTAGTTTGCACTTTTTCTTTTTTGGCTAAACCGCTGGACTCGATGTATTGATTGATGGTTCGAGTCAAAGCGCCCCTAAAACCTGCCAAATGGCTGCCGCCGTCGCGTTGCGGAATGTTGTTGGTGTAGCAAAATACGTTTTCCTGGTAAGAATCGTTCCATTGCATAGCGACTTCAACGGTAACGCCTTCTTTTTCTGCGACGAAATGGAATACTTCGGGAAACAGCGGCGTTTTGTTTTTATTCAGATGCTCGACAAATGCGCCTATGCCGCCTTCAAATTCGAATACATCTTGTCTGTCGGAACGCTCGTCTTCCAGGCTGATGCGTACACCGGAATTCAGGAAGGATAATTCTCTGAGTCTTTTTGCCAGTATGTCGTAGTGAAACTCGACATCGGTAAACGTTTCTGCGCTGGGTTTGAAATTTATCAAGGTGCCGGAACCTTCCGCAGGCCCTACTGCGGCTAATGGAGCAACCGGCTCCCCCATGCGATATTGTTGTTTGTAAAGCTGGCCGTTTTTGCGGATTTCGAGATTTAATTCTTCGGATAAAGCATTAACAACCGATACCCCCACGCCATGCAAGCCGCCGGAAACCTTATAAGCGTTATCGTCAAACTTACCTCCGGCATGCAGTACGGTCATAATAACTTCTGCCGCTGACCTGCCCTCTTCTTTATGAATATCGACTGGAATGCCTCGGCCATCATCGGAAACTGAGACTGAACCATTGCTATGAATAACTACCCTGACCTCTTTACAGTAACCAGCTAGGGCTTCATCAATTGAATTATCGACAACTTCAAAAACCATGTGATGCAAGCCGGAACCGTCATCCGTATCGCCAATATACATGCCCGGCCGTTTTCTTACCGCATCCAGCCCTTTTAATACTTGAATATTGGTGCTGTCGTATTCAGGCGTAGCCGCTGGGCTTAACGTTTCGACAACTTGATCACTAAGGTTACTCATGATTATTTCTTTCCTGTTGGTTGCGAATGTTCCACGTGGAACACTACACGGGTTTTATGGAACCTTGTTCCACGTGGAACATTTTATAATTTTTTATCTGACTTAAATCGCCAAAATCAATTGCTTCTGTTGCTGTTATAAATACCTGACAATCCATCTCGGACAAATAGCGCAATAATTTAGCTCGGTTAATTACATCGAGTTCTGCCGCGAAATCGTCAATCAAAATACAGCCGGCTTGGCTCTGTTCATTGACAAGCAATTGAACCTGAGCCAGCTTCAAGCTCATGACCAGTAATTTTAATTGGCCTCGTGAGACAAAATCTTTTGCTAACCGATTATTGACCAATAATTGAAAATCTCCCCGATGCGGTCCACTATGAGTAAATCCATAGCGCAAATCTCTATCCTGATCTTCGGTTAAAACATGACTAAATTCCTTAGCTGTGTCCCATCCGGATACAAGCTTCAAATCGATTCCATCAAGGGCTAAAAATCTGCCGATAATTTTAATAAACACCGGCTTGAATTTTTCTAAATATTGCTGTCGGTAACAATCGACTATTGTACCGTAATAAACCAATTCTTTATCCCAAACATTGATTTGTTCAAGCCGTCTTGTTTTTAACAATGCATTGCGCTGCGATAAGGCCTTTTTAAATCTGCGCCAAACTGGCAAAAAATTTTCATCATTATTAAAAACACCCCAGTCCAAGAATTCTCTTCTCATCTGAGAACCGGCATCGAGTAGCTCGTAACTTTTAGGATGAATCAGTTGCAACGGCAAAGCATAGGCTAAATCCGAGCGTCTTTGCTTTAATTGCTGATTGATATGAATCTCGATATTTTTACCATCCAACTGTATGCCCAAATGCATCTGGGAACCGTTGGCCTGCAAAGTTTGTGCTGAGACAATCAAATGAGATTGCACAAAATTAATAACCGGCTTGATGGTTGAAGAACGAAAAGACTTGGCTCGTCCCAAAATAAAGATGGCTTCAATAAGTGCGCTTTTCCCACTGGCATTTTTTCCGACAATTAGATTAATTGCCGGAGAAGGGATGATCGATTCTTGTTGGATATTCCTAACAGCATAAATATCCAGTTTCAACAAACTCATTAATGCGATATTACAGTCTCATGGGCATAACGATAAATTTATACCCGCAGTCACTCGGTTCATCGATAAAACAACTGCTGGCGTTACTGGCAATTGTCAGAACCGCAAGTTCCGAATCCAGATTTGACACAGCATCTAATAAATATTGGGCATTAAAAGCGATAGTTAAAGGTTCGCCCGTGTATTCAATAAACAATTCCTCCTCGGCTTCATCATGCTCCGGATTATGTGTGCTGATTTTCAGGCTTTCGGAGGTAATATCGAAAGTGACGCCTTTGAATTTTTCATTCGACAAGATCGCAACACGGGTCAACGCATCTTTTAGTATTTGCTTTTGAATATGAATTTGGTTGAAAAATTCCTGTTGAAAAACTTTGCCGAAATCGGGGTATTTTGAATCGACCAGCTTTGCCGAAAAAATCAGGTTCTTGATAAAAATTCTAATATTGTTGCTGGAGAACTCAACCTTCAGTTCAGCATCGGGATCGTCAAGCAATCGGCTCAATTCAAGAACGCCTTTTCTGGGAAGAATAATTCTGGATTCGAAGCCGGTAGCTTGATCTAGAATGTCTTCATAAATGGATAAGCGATGTCCATCGGAAGCAACTAGCTTCAACTTGCTGTTGGATACATTAAGCAACAAACCGTTCAGATAATAACGAACATCCTGGTTAGCCATGCAGAATACGGTTTTATCAAGTGCTTTTTTAAACTTGCCGGCATTGATGAATAAGTGATTCTCTAATTCCGATTCGGCAAATTCAGGATAACTAGCAGCTGGCAAACAACTCAAAGAAAAACGGCTGCGATTGGAGGCGATTTTTACTTTTGCCGCACCTGCTCCCGGCAGGCTTGCGGCATACTCACCATCCTTGGCGATATCATCATGCAATTCAAATTTAATTTCTGCACCACTCGGTAAAAGCCTGCAAATATCCAAAAATTTTCTGGCCGGAACCGTAATTGAACCTGGCACAGCTGTTGAAATATTGATTTTGGCGATGATCTGAATCTCTAAATCAGTTCCCGTCAATATCAGCTGATCTTCCTCGATAACCATTAAGACATTGGAAAGGATAGGCATTGTTTGCCTTTTTTCTATCACGCTGACTATTTGCTGCAACGGAAGCAGAATTTCTTCTCTATTAATAATAAATTTCATAAAATATTATTTTTCTATTATTACTACTAGGTTAAAAGGAAGTTGTTGATAACAGTATTTTTTCCTTAATAATCAATTAGCTGTGTTGTTATAAATAATGTGGTTAAGTATGCTGCCTTAACGTGTACGGTTTGTAGTTAAATAAAAGCTGTTAACAAAAATGCATTTTATCCACAGGTTGCTCCCCGTCAATGTGACAGGGTTCTCAACAGGTTGGAGTAATCTTCTGCAATCTTGCTATCGGCTTCTTTTAATTCGGTAATTCTTTTACAGGCATTCATTACCGTGGTGTGATCGCGACCGCCGAAAGCATCGCCGATTTCCGGAAAGCTCTGTGATGTCAGCTCCCTAGCCAGACACATAGCCATTTGCCGAGGCCTTGTAATGGATTGTTTCCTGTTTTTAGAAGACAAATCGGCGACTCGGATTTTGAAATATTCGGCGACTGTTTTCTGTATATTGTCGATATTAACCAGCTTATCCTGTAGCGAAATTAAATCGTGCAAAGCTTCTTTGGTAAATTCAATGGTGATTTCACGACCGGTAAACTGGGCGTTGGCAATGACTCTTCTTAAAGCCCCTTCCAGATCTCGAACATTGGAAGGAATCCTTTTCGCAATAAAGAAAGCCACATCCTGAACCAGCTCAATATTAACCAAAGCAGCTTTCTTCATTAAAATAGCGGCTCTGGTTTCCATATCGGGCGGCTCGATTAAAACAGGAAGCCCCCAACCAAACCGTGATTTTAAGCGGTCTTCAAGACCTATGATTTCTTTAGGATATTTGTCGCAAGTTAAAATGACTTGGTGTTTCTTTTCTAAGAGCGTATTGAAAGTATGAAAAAATTCTTCCTGAGAGCGTTCTTTGCCGGCAAAGAATTGAATGTCATCAATTAAAAGCACATCAACGCCGCGATAAAATTCTTTAAAAGCGTTAATCGCATTTTGTTGCAAAGCCCTGACCATATCCTGAACGAATTTTTCAGAATGAAGATAAACAACAGTCGCAGAAGGATTTTTTTGTAAAACAGCATTGCCTATCGCATGCATCATATGAGTTTTACCCAAACCCGAACTGCCGTAAATCAGTAACGGGTTGTAAGCTTTGCCGATATTTTCAGCAACCTGCATTGAAGCCGCTCTAGCCAATTGATTGGATTTACCTTCAACAAAATTGTCGAACGTAAACGCTTTATTGAGAAAATTGGGACTGGTTTTTTGAGCTCCGGCCGGCTTGGCCATTTTAGCTGCCGGAGGAATGGATGAGCTTTTAGTACCGATTTCCAGGCTCAACGTTAATGTGCCGTTAGAAAACTCATGAATGGTCTCTTCAATTTTTGCAAAATAATGCTCTTTAATCCAATCCAGTACAAACCGGTTTGGAGCTAATAATTTTATTTGTCCATTTCTTTCTATAGCCTGAAGAGGCCGTATCCAGGTACTGAAGTCAGAACCTGAAATTTCATTTTCAAGTTTAGAAAGACAATTGTTCCAAATTGAGCTCATCGAAATAGTAAAAATTTGATTATAATTAATAAAGTAATATAGCTTCTTATCACTATACCGCAATAAAACATTACGCTACAGAATTGACACGCCTGATGGTTTATTTTATCATCCGCTGTCTTTTTTATCTGTTTTTGTTAACACTCTCATCCGATTAGGCTTTAAGTAAATGAAAAGAACATACCAACCGAGTAAAATTAAACGCGTAAGAACGCACGGTTTTCGTGCAAGAATGGCAACTGTAGGTGGCCGTAAAGTTCTCAATGCTCGTAGAGCAAAAGGTCGCGCCCAGTTAACCGTTTAGTTGACGGTTGGTGGCTGAAGAAGTTTTTAGTTTCCCCCCGCAGTTACGGTTAAAAAAACCGGCTGAATATAAAAAGGTTTTTGCTAAGCCTGTAAAATCAAGTGACCAATATTTTACTCTATTAGCCATAAAGAATGATTTCGATCATCCTCGGCTGGGTTTGGCGATTGCTAAAAAAAATATAAGAAAGGCAGTGCAAAGGAATGTGATTAAGCGAACTGTCCGGGAAAACTTTAGAATAAAACAACATGGATTGGGGAATATTGATATTGTTGTTTTGGCTCGTAGAGAAGCCGTAGATGCTCCGCTGGATTTGTTGAGAAAATCGTTGGAAAGGCATTGGCTTAAGTTGGTATCCCGATGCGATTCATGCTCATAGCAATTATAAAGTTTTATAAGTACTTTATTAGTCCTTTGCTTGGAAACAGGTGTCGTTTCTATCCAAGTTGTTCAAGTTATTCTCTGGAAGCGCTTCAGCTCCATGGAGCCATTATCGGCTCTTATCTCACCCTCAAAAGATTATTAAGATGCCACCCGTTCCATGAAGGTGGCATTGATCCCGTTCCGGAAAAATTTGGTAATAAGAATGGATAACATAAGATTTGTACTGATCGTTACTTTTGCGACGCTTGTTATTTTGATGCAACAAGCTTGGCAACTGGATTATGGCCCGAAACCCGAAGTTGCTCCTATTGTAGATCCTATAGCCGCCAATACTAAAGAAGATTTACCTTCTGCCAGCGGTGAATCGGCTCAAACAGAACCGGCAGAGCAAAATACCGCAGCCGTTCCATTGGCGACAGTTTCATCCGCCAACATTATTACCGTCAAAACCGATGTGCTTGCGCTTCAAATTGATCTGCAAGGAGGCACAATCCAGAATTTGGATTTACTGGACTATCCGGTTGAGAAATCCAACACTGTCGTAGATAAGCTACGCGCAATGGTCGGTTTATCTGTTGCTGAAAAAAATACTGCTCCGGTACGCCTATTTGACAGCAGCCAGGAAAAGTTATTTGTCGCGCAAAGCGGTTTAATTGCCGATAGCGGTTTTGCAACTGCGCCGACTCATCACACGGTATTTAAAAATGAACAGGACAGTTACGATCTAAAACCCGGGCAAGATAGTTTAACAGTACCGTTAACATGGACTGATAATGGCCTAACTGTTACCAAACTGTTTACCTTTAAACGCGGCAGTTATGACATAACGCTGGAACAAAAAGTCAAAAATAATTCCGATAAGCCTTGGTCCGGCAGACAATACAGCCAGTTGCTTAGAGCACCGGATACGACAAGCAGCAGTGGCGGAATGTTGACCGGCGGCATGAGAGCTTATGCAGGCGGCGTTATCTATACCGAAAAAGAGAAATACCAAAAAATAAGTTATGACGATATGGCCGATGAGAATCTTGATGTTGCGACCAAAGGCGGTTGGACAGCAATGATTCAGCATTATTTTGCTTCCGCATGGATTCCGCCTACCGATCAAGAAAATCACTTTTATACCAAGGCACTGAATGACGGACGCTATGTTATCGGGACTTATTCTCCACCGGTTACCGTTAACGCAAACTCGGATGCGCAATTTGTTGCCAAATTATTCGCCGGTCCTAAAATCCAGCCTATGATGGAAAAAATAGCGCCTGGTTTGGAGCTTACCGTCGATTACAGTTTTTTAACCTTTATCGGCAAACCGATTTATTGGTTATTGAACCAGATCCACAATGCCGCAGGCAATTGGGGCATAGCCATTATCGGCGTAACGCTGTGTATCAAATTACTGTTTTTCCCATTGTCGCAATCAAGTTACAGATCAATGGCCAAGATGCGCAAAATTCAGCCGCGTCTTAAAGAACTGCAAGAGCGTTTTGCCGATGACAGACAGCGTTTCAATACCGAAATGATGGCCCTGTATAAAAAAGAGAAGGTCAATCCATTGGGTGGCTGTTTGCCGATTTTGGTTCAGATTCCGGTATTTATGTGTTTATACTGGGTATTGAGCGAGACTGTTGAGTTTCGTCAAGCGCCTTTTATGTTGTGGATACAGGACTTATCGATACAAGATCCGTTTTATGTATTGCCGGTCATCATGGGTATCACCATGAAAATCCAGCAAAGCTTAAATCCTGCGCCGATTGATCCGATACAGGCTAAAGTAATGAGGATGTTCCCGATCGTCTTCACTATTTTCTTCTTGTTTTTCCCGGCCGGTTTGGTTTTATACTGGGTGGTCAATAACACCCTGTCTATCATTCAACAGTCGTATATCACCAAACAGATAGCTAAAACTGTATGACTCTAAGCTTTTGTGGAAATTGAAAACCTAGATACCATTGCAGCCATTGCAACACCGCCAGGGAACGGCGGTGTCGGTATCATCCGCATTTCGGGGACTTTAGTTTCTGACATCGCCAAACGCCTAATCCGTCGCGCCTGCTCTCAGCAGGCCAGCGACATACACTCCATCCCTGGAGATAAACCATTAGTTCCTCGACTGGCCCTGTATTCATCTTTTATAGATAAAGACGGTTCAGTCATCGATTCCGGCATCACTCTCTATTTTCCGGCCCCGGCTTCTTACACCGGCGAAGACATCCTTGAACTTCAAGGACACGGCGGCTCGGTCGTATTGGATATGCTGTTACGTAGAGTGTTATCTTTAGGCGCACGCTTAGCTAATCCCGGCGAATTTACCGAACGCGCATTTCTAAACAATAAACTCGACCTAGCCCAGGCTGAAGCTGTCGCCGACTTAATTGAAAGCAGTACGGAGCAATCGGTCCGTTCTGCGCAAAAGTCAATGCAGGGCGTTTTTTCAGTACAGGTCAACGAACTGGTCGAAGAATTGACCGAGCTCAGAACTTACGTTGAAGCGGCTATCGATTTTGTCGATGAAGAAATCGATTTCCTAACCGACGGCGTAGTCGAAAACCGGATGCTTAAAATACTGCACCGTCTCGAACAAATCCAACAAACGGCGCAACAAGGCCGCCTGCTGCGCGACGGTATGACTGTCGTATTGGCCGGCAAACCCAACGCCGGAAAATCCAGCCTGCTCAATGCGCTGGCCGGACACGAAGCCGCGATAGTCACAGACATAGCCGGAACCACGCGCGACGTGTTAAAAGAGCGCATCCAGCTGGACGGCATGCCTCTGCATATCATCGACACTGCAGGCCTGCGCGAAAGCGACAATGCGATAGAACAGGAAGGCATCCGCAGGGCTCATCTGGAAATCAAAAACGCCGATAAGATTTTATTACTGATCGATGCCAGGGAACCGGATATAGAGTCGGTATTAAAAACACTGCCGCCCGGCAGCAACGTCACCCAAATTTACAACAAAATAGATTTGCTGGGGCTAGAACCGGAAATAAAGCAAACGGAACTCGGCACCCAAATCTATTTGTCGATAAAAACCGGCAACGGTATGAAACTGTTAAAGCAACACCTCAAACAGAGCGTCGGTTTTAATGAGGCTACCGATAATGTGTTCATCGCCCGAAGACGGCATATCGAAGCCTTGAACAAAGGCCATGAGTTTGTTGAAAGTGCTTTAAATCAGTTAAGAAGCAGCCAAGCAGGAGAACTGGTCGCGGAGGATTTAAGACAGGCGCAAATGAGCCTTGCGGAAATTACCGGAAAATTCACTTCGGATGATTTGCTGGGGAAAATATTTTCCAGCTTTTGTATCGGTAAGTAACATTCAAACAAAGCTTACACTCCCGGACCGATCTTGTTTTCATGTCCGTGTAGAGTTTTAAATTGGACGCTTAGTGTAGGGCGTGCCATGCGCGCCTTTTTTCAAGCAATGCGACACCTCTTTGGCGCGCACGGCACGCCCTACTCAACTTTAACTGCCAATCGTTTCAGCAAACGATGAAAATTACCCCGATCTATCCCCAGCATTCGTGCTGTAGCCGCCATATTGCCCTGTTGCGCCGCCAATTGCTGCTGGATGAGCCGACGCTGAAACTCGTCAACTGCATTTTTAAAATCCATCGGCGTGGGTAAAGCTGTCGATGAATCTGCTACAGTTTCGGCATGTGAATCATTCAACGGCTCCGGCACTATATCCAAATAGTCCAGGGATATAGTTATAAAATCCGCTTGGCGATTTTCCGGGGTTGCCGACTTTAGCGCTGCCCGGCTGAGTAAATGCTCCAGTTCACGAATGTTGCCCGGCCAGCGGTAATCCAATAAGGCTTTTTTGGCGTCCTGATCCAGACGCAATTTTTTAATGCCCAGCCGTTGCTGGTTTTTTTCCAGGAAAGCGCCGGCCAGCAATAAAACATCTTTGCCCCGTTCCCGCAAAGCCGGGACATTCATCGGATAAACAGCTAGACGATGATAAAGATCCGGGCGAAACAGTCCTGCCGCAACTTCTTGTTGCAGGTTACGGTTGGTTGCGGCAATAACCCGCACATTCACTTTGATTGGCTGATCGCTGCCGACGCGCTGTATCTCGCCGTTTTGCAGGGTACGCAATAATTTGGCCTGAATTGAAAGCGGCAGTTCGCCGATTTCGTCCAGGAAAATCGTGCCGCCGTCGGCCAGCTCGAATTTACCGGTTCTATCGCCAACGGCACCGGTAAACGAGCCTTTGCTATGACCGAATAATTCGCTTTCGGCAATACTCTCAGGCAATGCGGCGCAATTCACGTAGACCATAACTTGATCGGCGCGATTCGATTCCAGATGAATACGCCGGGCAACCAATTCTTTGCCTACTCCCGTTTCGCCTAAAATTAAAACCGCAAGTTCCGACGGAGCGACGATGGAAATTTCATTACGCAATTTTCGCATGCATTCGCTGTCACCGATCATATCTTGATCGGTACTTTCTTTGAATAATGTTTGAGTCGCGTAACGCACCCGCTGTTCCAAAGAGCTAATCAGCCCAGCCGCCTTGACCGTGGCGGCAGTAAGGCTGATAAAGGTGTTCAACTGCATCGGGTCGATATTATCAAAGGTGCCGGGAGTTAGCGCGTCCAATGTTAAAACGCCCCAGGGTTCCCCATCGATAAATAGTGTAACCCCCATACAATCATGCACCAGCAGTTGATCGTTATCCGATTCAATCAGCCCGTCATAAGGATCGGGCAGGTCGGAATCGGCCGCAAAACGTACCGCTTGATTGGAAGCCAAAATCTGCGCCAGTCGTGGATGTTCGCTAACTGTAAAACGTCGACCCAAGGTATCTTCCGATAAGCCGTTAACCGCCAGCGGTATCAAATAAGGATTTTCAAATTTAAGCAGCGCGGACGCATTGCAAGGAAAAATTCGGCACAAATGCTCTAACAAGCGCTGGTAGCGTTGTTCTGCCGACATGCGTGTGGACAGGTCTGCAACAATGGAAATTAGCGAGGTAAAAAATAGGTTTGTTGTCATAGTGATAACGCTGGTGTCAATTGCACAACTTAAAGGCGATGTTAAAAACACAACGATACCTTGGCTAAGCCAGTAAACACAAGGTTTTTTGCTTGGCATGGTAAGTGCTGTTATCTGTAAGCATCAACTTAAGTTGAATATTTAATTCACCACGAAGACACGAAGGACACGAAGAAAAACATAAACTTCGTGTCTTCGTGGTGATAAACCTTAGGTAGATACGTACGGCGCAGTTTTTTCTGCGACTTTAATTGAATTATTAATTTGGGGAGACTACCTGATGTTTTGTTACCAATGCGAACAAACTGACCGATCCAATGCCGACAGCGGTTGCGCTACTGCCAAAGGCATGTGCGGAAAAGACGCTACAACTTCCGATTTGCAGGATTTACTGGTTCACGGCGTCAAAGGCATTGCCCAGTATGCCAAACGCGCTCGCGCTTTGAATGCTCCGGATAACGCCGCCGACGATTTCATCCTCTACGCGATGTTTACCACCTTGACCAACGTGAATTTCAATGCGACCCGTTTCGTTGCGATGATACAAGAAGCCGCGCAGATACGGGATCGAGTCAAGGCAAGCTACATGCAAGCTGCGCTTGCATCAGGCCTTACGCCTGAAGAACTCACTGGTCCAGCTGTCTGGCAGCCTGCTGCCGATATGGACGGAATGCTCAAACAGGCCGCCAATGTAGGCATTAATGCCGGACTCGACCAAGTCGGCCCGGACATTATCGGCTTGCGTTCATTAGTGCTTTACGGCCTCAAAGGCGTTTGCGCCTACGCTCACCATGCCTATGTGCTGGGTAAGGAAAGCAACACTATTTACGCCGGAATCGAGGATGCGCTGGATTTTCTCAGCTCAAATCCCACTGATGTCGAAGCGCTGCTGAACCAGTCTATGGCGCTGGGTACTTTAAACCTTGAGGTGATGGCGTTACTGGATGAGGCCAACACCGGTAATTTCGGTGCGCAACAGCCGACGCAAGTCCGCATCACTCCGATCAAAGGCAAAGCTATCCTGGTATCCGGTCACGATCTGGGCGATCTGGCCGCTTTGCTGGAGCAAACCAAAGACACGGGCATCAATATCTATACTCATGGAGAGATGCTGCCTGCCCACGCGTACCCAAAGCTCAAGGCATATCCCCATCTGGTCGGTAATTACGGCGGCGCTTGGCAGGATCAACAAAAAGAGTTTGCCGAGTTTCCAGGCGCCATTTTGATGACTTCCAACTGCATCATCGAGCCGCAAGCTCAATACCGTCAGCGTATTTTTACCGCAGGCCCGGTAGGCTGGCCCGGTGTGCGCCATATCAGCGACAAAAATTTTGCGCCTTTAATTCAAGCCGCTAATGCATTGCCTGGTTTTAAAGATGACATCAGCGAAAAATTCGTCACCGTCGGTTTTGGCCGCGATGCGGTACTGGGCGTGGCCGATAAAGTCATAGACGCAGTCAAGTCTGGCGCCATTCAGCATTTCTTCCTGGTTGGCGGCTGCGACGGCGCTGCGCCAGGTCGTAATTACTACACCGAGTTCGCCGAACAGGCTCCACAAGACACCGTGGTCATGACCTTGGGCTGCGCCAAATACCGTTTTAACCAACATGATTTCGGCGACATCGGCGGCATTCCGAGGCTGCTGGATATAGGCCAATGCAACGACAGCTACTCGGCGATCAAAATTGCCACCGCACTGGCCGGCGCTTTTGAATGCGGAGTGAATGAGCTGCCCTTATCCCTGGTCGTGTCATGGTTTGAGCAAAAAGCTGCCGCGGTGTTGCTGACCTTGCTGGCGCTGGGTATCCGCAATATTCGCCTCGGCCCCACGCTACCTGCCTTCCTGACGCCTAATCTGGTACAGGTGCTGGTCGATAAGTTCGGGTTGCAACCCATTACCACCGCGCAGGCCGACATCGAAGCATCGCTGACGCGCAAAGCTGCTTAATTTATACCTTTCCTCCTCTGCCGGAAACCCTAAAGCCTTATCCCTTCCTTCTTTGAAATCCCCCTTTTTCAAAGAAGGAAGCCTGGATGTTTGTATTTTCCGGCAGTATTTTTTCTGGAGCCCAAACAAATCATGAACACTCATGCTATTGAACTTACCACTCGCGACGGGGAACAGCTTCGTTTCGAGTGCGCCGCTGACCAGAATCTGCTGGAAGCTGCCGCCAATGCTCATATTATACTGCCCGCCCAATGCGGACAGGGCAATTGCGGCACTTGCTATGCCGATGTCACCCATGGCGACTTTACGTTGGGCAAACATAATCCTGCCGCACTACCCGCAGACGATGAAGCAAAAGGCGGTACCCTACTCTGTTGCACCTTTCCTAAAAGCGATTTACGCATTGACCTGCCTTTCGATCATGACCGTATCCTGATTGGCGAAATCAAGATTCGAAATGCTGAAATTACCGCTATCGATTCCGTGGGTGAAAACACCCTGCGCTTGGAATTACGCCTTGCGCCGAATGAAGACGGCGGCTCAGTCGCCGAATTCGAACCCGGCCAGTTCATGGAACTGGAAGTGCCGGATCAGGACATCAAGCGTGCCTATTCGCTTGCCAATATAGGCAACTGGGATGGTCGTCTGGAGTTTCTGATTCGACTGCAACCCGGCGGGCTTTTTTCCACCTGGCTACGGGAACA
Source organism: Methylobacter sp. (assembly GCF_004322395.1). GTDB lineage: Bacteria > Pseudomonadota > Gammaproteobacteria > Methylococcales > Methylomonadaceae > Methylobacter_A. Next base: position 4,408 of record NZ_SCTW01000049.1, on the reverse strand, counting down.
GGCTGCTGTAGGACAGACTTTGATCGTTCACGGCCCCAAAGGCGCTTTCGGCTTATCTGAAAGCGGTTTGAGGCCGCGCTGGTTCGTGGCCGGAGGCACCGGTCTTGCGCCTATGCTGTCCATGTTAAGGCGTATGGCCGAGTTTCAAGAACCGCATCCGGCGCGGCTTTACTTCGGCGCAAACCGGGCCGAAGAATTGTTTTGCCAGACCGAGTTGAAAGCGTTGCAAGCAGAACTGCCCCAGCTTCAGGTGATTTATTGTGTCTGGAAGCCGGGTAATAGTTGGCAGGGCTTTTGCGGTACGCCGGTAGATGCTCTGGCTCAAGATCTGGATAGCACAACTGTATTGCCGGACATTTACCTGTGCGGGCCCCCTGCTTTAATTGACGCTGCCGAAGCGGCCGCGAAAGCTAAAGGGGTGCCGGATAAGCAGGTGTTGAGTGAAAGATTTTTGCCTGCTTAATTAAAGCCGGAAATCTCGAAAAAGACAGGGATCAATATGTAAAAAAATAGTAGGCGCATTGATTAGCCATCATGAAAACACGAAATTTTTACTCGGCTTTTCTTCGTGTTTTCATGATGTAATGCGTTAAGCAGCTTCTTGATAACTAGCCTAAAACATATGCACTCGGTAAGGATAAACACCGTTAGACAAACTAGTATATTGTTGTTATGCTGACAGGCTATCAGCAAATGATTACATAGAACTTGATTGTCTGAAGGCATTAATGAGTCGGCTACCTATTCCAAAAAATAAATTTGAAATTTGCTTTTGAGAAGCAAAGTTGATGTGATATCAATTAAAGATTCTCAATCAGTCAAGCACTTGCTGTTGGCATTAATCGGTTCCATTTTTGTCGGCGAGACACTAGTCATGTTGTTTATTGACAGATTACCGCCGCTTTCGCAATGGCATGAAGCGCTGCTCGATGCGGCGTTGCTCTTGACTTTGATCTTTCCTGCTATCTATTTTTTGGTATGTCGCCCGCTTAAAATTCAATTAACTAACCAGAAGCAAGCGGAAAGAACGCAATTTGAAGTGCTGGATCGACTTCAGAAAATCGCCGGCCAAGTGCCTGGAATTGTGTATCAGTTTCAACTGCGACCCGATGGCAGTTGCTGCGTACCTTACGCCAATGAAAGCTTGCTCAAGATCTATCGGATTAGCCCGGAAGATGTTCGTGAAGATGCATCTTATGTGTTTACCGTAGTACATCCTGATGATTTAGAGAATCATCTAGCTTCCATACAAACCTCGGCGCAGGACTTAACGCCTTGGGTTCAGGAGTATCGATTAAAATTTGACGAGGAGCCTGATTGCTGGCTGCTGGGTAATGCGCTGCCGCAGCGGCTGGCTGACGGCTCAACGCTCTGGCACGGTTTTATCACCGACATCACCGAGCGCAAGCAAGTAGAAGCCGAGCTTCAAGTCGCAGCTATTGCTTTCGAGTCACAGGAAGGCATGGTCATTACCGATACCAATAACGTCATTGTCAAAGTCAACCAAGCTTTTACTAAAATCACCGGTTATTCAAGCGAGGAGCTGATTAATCGTAAGATGAACATATTAAAATCCGGTTATCATGATACGGAATTTTATATTGCAATGTGGAACAGCCTTCTTCGCACCGGCACATGGCAAGGCGAAATCTGGAATCGGCATAAAAATGGTCAAATACGTCCTGAATTTGTGACCATTACTGCGGTGAAAAACAATGACGGAAAAGTCATTAATTATGTCGCCACTTATACCGACATTACCGAACGCAAGGTTATAGAGGAAAAAATCAATAATCTGGCTTTTTATGATCCCCTTACCCAGTTACCTAACCGAGTTTTATTAGCCGACCGCATGCACCAGACTTTGGCTCGCTGTCGACGCAACCAGGAAATTGCCGCTATCTGCATGCTTGATCTGGATGGCTTTAAACAAGTCAACGATATGCTCGGTCATGCAGCAGGAGACCAATTGCTATGCGACGTTGCTCAGCGTTTACAAGAATGCATACGCCAGGAAGACACCGCTGCCCGCTTCGGCGGCGATGAATTCGCGCTGCTGCTCGGCGGCTTCACAAAAGTCGATGAGTGCGAACAAACGTTGGAACGAATCGTTACCTCCATTGCGGCTCCATACCGGATAGCCGGACAGGTGGCGCATATTTCAGCCAGCATCGGCGTGACCCTGTTTCCCGAAGACAGCAGCGATCCGGATTTATTGTTGCGCCATGCCGACCAGGTTATGTATGAGGTCAAACAAACCAGCAAAAACGGTTATCAACTGTTTAACTCGGTACACGCAAAGCGTAATCAAACGGCTCAGGACTTTCTTAAGAAAATCGGTGTCGCATTGATTAAAGGACAGTTTGAACTTTACTATCAACCCAAGATCGATTGCCGTCAAGGCAAGGTGGTGGGCGCCGAAGCGCTGGTGCGTTGGAACCATCCGATTCTTGGTCTTTTGTCGCCATTCGAATTCATTCCGGTGATCGAACATGACGACCTGATTATCGCCTTGGGCGAGTGGACAATCCAGGAAGCTTTGCGGCAACTGGTCGAATGGCGTAAGGCTGGATTTGACATTCAGATTAGCGTCAATATCTCCGCCCGCCAATTGCGCAATCAGGAATTTCCTGAACGTCTGCAATCAATACTTGCCGGATATGATGTTGAAATCATCGAGCGGCTGGAAATAGAAGTTGTCGAAACGGCCGCATTGGAGAACGTGATTGTCGGGGGCGACGCCATCCGCAAATGCCGCTCTATGGGTGTTCGGGTTGCGTTGGATGACTTTGGTACCGGGTTTTCATCACTGGCGAACTTAAAGCATCTTGCGGTCGACGTCTTGAAAATCGATTTAAGCTTTATTTCCGGGATGTTGGCAACCAGCGGAGATATGGCGATTGTAAAAAGTGTGATCGGCTTGGCCGCGTCTTTCCGGTTACAAGTGGTTGCCGAAGGTGTGGAACACGTCGATCAGGTATTAATGTTATTGGAACTGGGGTGTGACGTTATGCAGGGTTACGGTCTCGCCAGACCTATGACTGCGAAACAAATGAATTTATGGCTGGTAGGATTTACTCCGGATCCGTTGTGGAGTTTATCCGCCTCTCATTTAACCTCGCGGAATTATTTCGAGCTGCTGCAGGCTGAAGTGAATCATCGCTATTGGACTGAACAGGTACTGACCAATCTTGACGATCCGCGCGATCAAACCACTCCGGAATCGCTACGGGATTACCGGCAATGTCGATTTGGCCAGTGGTATTATGACGAGAGCGCCAGTCATTTCCATACAATAAGCGAATTTCATGCACTTGACGCGGTACACCAAAATGTCCACCAAACCGCCGCTCGCTTGTGTGAGCATCATAGGGCCGGTATGAAAATTGAGGCCGACGCGGCCAAGGCACAATTGTTGGTATTACAGCAAAATATGATCAGTCTCCTGCATAGCTTGCGGGTTATGCTGGCTGACGAATTACTTAAATAGCAAATTCATAGGGAATATATATGGCCGATTATGATCTTATCGTATGGAATGACAGGCTGGTCACTGGAATTGATAAAATTGACGAGCAGCATCAGATTCTCGTCAATCTTTTTAACGAGGCCAATACCAAGCTAACTGTTAATAATAACGCCGAATTTTTGGAACAAATTACTCGTGATATGCTCAGTTATGCGTTGTACCATTTTGAAACCGAAGAGGAGCTGATGCAAAAGTACAGCTACATTGAGGACACGATTGAGGATATGAATACGCACATCAGGCAGCATCGGAGTTTTTCGGCCAAGGTGGTCGCGGTGCACAATGATATTAAAGCCGGAATCCTGATTTCGCGGGAAGATTTGCTGTCCTTTCTGAACAATTGGCTAATCGATCATATACTCAATACTGACAAGCAACTGGCTGCTTTTCTTTTGGCATCGGAGCAATATCGTTCTAACAACAAAGTTTAGTGCTCTAATCAACAATAAGATTACGCTTTGAACTCAGAAAATATAACGAAGGTGTATAAATAGGTGCTTCAGGAGAGGGTAGTGCAATCAGGCAGCAGCTGTGTTGAAAAAAATGATTCGAAGCGGTAAATAGTTTTAAAACCCTATCAGGAAACCAAATGTTGTCCCGATAGGGTCAGGTCAATATTAGATTAAACCTTTCAAAGCTGCAAACATTTTAGCAGCTTCTTGTAACTCTGCTTCGGCTTCTTTTACAGAACCGTCACTAGCATGTTTTTTAGCAGCTTTCAGTTTGTTATTTGCTCTTGAGCGAGCGATATCAACTTTATCGTTAGCGTTGATTTCTTTGCTTGCATCCAATGCTTCTTTAGTAAGATCAGCAACTTTAGCGCTATCTGCACCGCTAGCTGCAGCTTCAAGCGCTACTTTAATTTTACCGCCTACCAAA
>NZ_SCTW01000048.1 GCF_004322395.1 Methylobacter sp. | reverse complement strand
GAGAAAGCCATAAAGAGGATTCCTAATGAATTTTTTGATTGGCTCCAAAATTGGATCCATTTCAGATTTTGCGATTGTGCAACCCAATTATGTCCGTAAACATCCCTTTGAATGATGCAAAAGGGGTTCTCAGGCCCTTATTGCCTCAATCATGGCTGGGGCACCCAATATATTCATGACCCGTTTCATATTGTAGGCCAGCACGTGCAAGCTCATTTCCGTACTAACGTTTTTTAATTCCTTGGTGAGAAAATGGGTGGTTCCCATCCATGCCTTGAGGGTGCCAAAGGGATGTTCCACGGTCTGGCGTCGTATGCGCATGCTCTCAGGTGCTTGATCTAGACGAGTTTGCATGGTTTCAAGCACGTCTTCATGCTCCCAACGAGCCACTCGTCTTTCGGTGCCGGGCGTACACTGGGCCTTGATGTCACACTGCTGGCAGCATGAACTCCAATAGCGATGCAGGTTCAGCCCATTCTCGATCCTGGATGAGCGCCAAATTAGCGTCTGGCCCGCAGGGCAGCGATATTCGTTATTTTCAGCATCGTAAATAAAGTCGGCCTTATCAAATCGTCCAGCCGCCTTGGCGCCAGACGTTTTACATTTAGGAACTAAAGCGGTAATACCCGTTTCATGGCAGGCCAGAATTTCTTCGCTCTTGAAATAGCCCCGATCGGCGATGACCGTTAGGTTCTGGACATTCATTGCTGTGCGGGCCTGCTTAGCCATCGAAGTCAGCTGGTCTCGGTCTATGCCAACATTGGTCACCTCATGGGCGACAATCAGGTGATGCTGGGTATCAACGGCAGTCTGAACATTGTAGCCGACAATACCTGTGCCTCGGGTTTTCATGGAACGGGCATCGGGATCAGTGAGGGAAATTTGTTTATCGGCTGTCTGATTGAGCTGGACTTCGATGTCCTTGAGCGCTTTCATCTGCTCTTTCAGAGCAGTAATCTTGTCTTGCAGTCGCTCCGTTTTGGCTTTTGCGACCGAGGGTTCTTGCCGGTCAGCGGTGTCGAGGGCGGTTAAATAGCGATTGATGCTCGACTCGATTTCTTCCATTCGCCGCTGCAACTTAGCGCTGGTGAAATTCCGGTCTCGATTATTGACAGCTTTGAATTTACTGCCATCAATAGCCACTAATGCGTCGGAAAATAACCCAAGCCGCTGGCATAGCACGATAAACTGCCGACAAACGCTTCGAATCGCTTTGCCATTGTCTTTACGGAAATTGGCAATGGTCTTGAAGTCAGGAGTCAGACGTCCAACCAGCCACATCAGTTCGACATTACGCTGTGTCTCTTTCTCAAGTCGCCGACTGGATTGAATACGATTGAGGTATCCGTAGATGTAAATCTTCAAGAGAATGGCAGGATGATAGGATGGCCTGCCGGTGATCGCCGGCTCAACGCCGTCAAATCCTAGCTTGCACAGATCAAGCTCATCGACAAAGACATCAACAATGCGAACTGGATTGGTATCGGTAATGTAGTCATCGATACTTTCCGGCAATAACGTTGTTTGTGTTCGGCATTCGCCTTCAATGAATCGCTTCATCCGCTGGCTCCATCAATAACGTGAGCCAATTATATCAAGTCAGGCGTTTTGACACAGTCTGGGCCAGGAGCCGACTGTCAAAATTGCCAACTGTATGGCTGGTCAACTTTGGAAATTGGTCCTTCATAATGTTACGTTCTGCCGCACGTGTTATTGAAACGCCTTAAAGAAAG
>NZ_SCTW01000047.1 GCF_004322395.1 Methylobacter sp. | reverse complement strand
ATGTTATTGAAGCCTCGAAACAAGGCGATGACTAATGAACAGTAACGTCAGAAATTACCGGCAGGAACAACATGATGATGCGATTGTCCTCGTGAGCTACTCCTTTGTGATAGTGTTATGGGATTCAGTTATTTAACCGACTGCACGATACTCATACCTGTACGCATCCACACGCACTTTCCTGATTTCAGTCGCAACTACTTAAATGCGATTCTGTTAACCGTCGGCGTTAAACTGACAAACAAGCTATTCGTTACAAAGATTACATAGCCAAGACCTGAACGTATCGCTAAGAAAGTCAAAGGCCGTGTTTTCATATTATTCTTTGCAACTAACATCCTGATAATTATAAAAACATGATGATAATTAATAGCTAGCTTCCCCAAGCTCCTCTTGAAACTCGTCGAATTCCTTTTTCCAAGGTTCTTTGCTATATCCCCAATTGCCTTCGGCCAACAGTTTCTGTCCCAATGCGAATTCGGCTTTTACTTGAGGTAGATTAGCCTCGTCGCCCTCACTCCAAAGTGCCTGAGCATAGAACAAGTGATTGAGTGGATGCCCTGGATGTTCTGTGACTGCCTTTTTCAGTAATTCCAGAGCCTTGTCACCATCGCCAATGCCATTGGGCCAAGCCGGGGCTTTGAGATAAAGCGCCCCCAAAAGTCGTAGTGGCCCTCCGTCGTCGATGTCCGGACTCAAGGCCAGTGCTTGTTTCATCTCGTCCTCGAGTCGACTTAGGTTCTGCATGGCCACAGTAAAGTGTTCACGCACCGCTAGGCCAAGGTTAGCCGCTAAGTAGTAATGTACCTCCCCGTCGCCGCTAGCCCCTTGCGCCAAGGCCGCTTCCGCAAAGCCAACTCCTTCGGCGGCCAACTTCTCGCGTTTTTCTTGATTGGTTTCGCGTTCGGCCAAGTATAAACATAGGCGGCTGCCTAGTGAGGGGCAGCGCACCGTCGGATTTTGGGTATCACGTAGAACAGCCAGTGCACAGGCCAAAGTATGGGTGTCGCTTAAGGTGCTGAGTTGACATTGTTTGGCGACCAGCATCGCAGAGGTCTGCTTGGGGCAATCGGAAAGCTGGCCGAGTTGAACATGGTCACGCGGAAGCCCCGCACAGCTCATCAGGAATAACAGCATTAAAATAGCCGTAATAAGTCGTTCTTTACGCAAAATATTATTTCCCCTTAGCCCACAGTTTTACCATGGGCTCAAACACAGCTGCATCAGCAGTTACAAAAGATTCTACTCCGAATAGCTCGCATAGTTTTTTGCCTTCGGTATCGGTACACATTGTTTCCAGCGCCTTGCCGAAGCGATTGCGTTCCTCTAAAGTCGTGGTGGCGCTATTCGCTACCACCCCCATCAGAGGGATTTCCTCGGACGTGAAGACAGCTTCAAGGGGACGCTCCATATGAAGCGAGGCAAGTCCGTTGAATTGTTGTTCGTTCAAAATAACGGCATCCAGTTCCCCTTTATCCAAAGAGCGCAACGCACGAATAGCCTGATTGGACGTTTTTAAGACAAAGAAACTGGCGGGGTCGTATTTCCCGGCAAAAACAATTTTACCGACGAAGGATTGTTCTTCCAATACTGTGCCGCCCAAGGTAAGGCCTTTCAGTTCGTTCAGGCTCTTGTATTTATCTTTCTGGACCATTACCCGGTAACGCTCGCTGGTGCGGCCTTTGATCTTGGGCTGAACCACCGGCACCAAGTGGTACCGGGTGCGCAATTCCAAATAGAGGCCCAAAGAAATGATGGCGAATTTAGGCTTCTTTTCAGCCATCTGTTTCCTGCAATCGTCCGTTTTGGTAATAAACAGGCTATTGAAGCGGTTCTCCTGCCATTGACCAATATGCTCCACCACCCGAAGCATGGAACTCATTGCCTCATTGGCATCCTTGGTGTTCACAGGTCCGCCGGGATAGCACACCACGATCATTTCGGGATTAGGCGTAGCGCTTGTAGTAAAAGGGATCAATAGACTAGCAATAATCAGGCAAATCTTTCGCATTATGGTTTCCTCTTGAAATCAAGTAACTGTCCAATAGCCGGAGCTACGATGAGAGTTGCCGTCAGACAGCACAACAGTCCGATAGTGATGCTCACTCCCAGGGAGGACACACCCCGGTAGCTAGCCAGAGTAATGGCGCCCAGGCCGGCTAGTTCAGTACCTGCGGCCAGGCCTATCACCTTACCGACAGCCAGAGTGACTTGCAAAGGCGTATAGCCCTTGGATGCGCCCCAACGATAACTAAACCATACGCCGTAATCTACTGCCAACGCAATGACCATCGGCAAGGCAACGATGTTGGCATAATTGTAGCGGATACCGCCCAAGGCCATCAGCCCCAGCATCCAGCCTCCGCCTATCAGCAAGGGTAGCACCGCCAGCACAAAGCCGCGCAAGTTACGCGTTGCTGCCAGTATCCAGAGCAGGCACAGCGCCAGAGCCAACTGCGTACCGTGAAGAAGACTTTCCACCACTACCTTGGAAAACACATGATGGGTGGTCGGGAAACCGGTAGCTTCCGGCGAGATGCTATAGACATCCTTTATCAATGCGTCGAGGTTATCGGGATCGTACACAGTTTTTGCCGGAAAGGCGTAGACCGCGATGCTACCGTCAATGGCAAAGAAGCGGTCACGCAAGGCGGGCGGCAACTGCTCCGGGGTAAGTGGCTGGGCCTGCTGCCAAGCGTCGATGACTTTGAGTCCAGCAGCCGCTACGGACAGCACGGTGCGTAAAAAACTCTCGCTACGTACCCTGCTCTGCTCGTCATCTGCGGAAAGTTTGGCCGAGATGAATGAAAGCTGCTCGCGCACTTTTTCCAAATTCTCCACCAGCTTAGTATGTCCGGCGGAGAATGCCTGTTCCTGGGCATCGTCGATGATAACGGCGCCGTTTTCCAGCACTGCTCGCAATAGCTCGAATGATTTTTTCGACAAACCCGCCCGATCGAGTTCAACGATACGCTCAGCATAGCCTGTCCGGGCGAACGACTCGCCGATGTCCAAGGCTTTGTGGAGGCGTTCGTCGGCATCCTCAGGAAACAGGCCGGACAGCGATTGCACCTGCGCAATCGTCTTGAGCTTGCCCGCTTCGCTGGTGATACGCCGGGCCTCGGCCATGTCCTTAGCGGTGAAAATGATGACTTCGGCTTGGTAGTCGCTCTCTGCCACCATGCGCCGTTGGTAATACACTGCTTGAGAATCTTTAGGCAACATGTCCAGCAAATCGTAATCGAAAGGAATGGAAAGCCCCTTCACTCCGCCAAAGACTGCGCCGCCTAATGCCAGCATAACGAGAGTTAGCGCAACGGGCTTGGGAAACGTACCGCTATGCTTCCCTAGCCAGACAGGAATTGGCGGTGTGCTTGACAAAGGGCTATCCACCAGTTTGGGAGGCAGCAAGGCGTAGAGCGCGGGCTGGACCATCCAGGTAGCAATCAGGATCATCAGCACGCCTTTGGCCGCCACCATGCCCAATTCAGCGAAACCGGGGAAATCCACCGTAACCAAGGCGCCGAAGATCAGTAATGAGGCGCCGCCCGCCGTCAGCACCGCTATAAAGGATGTGCCGATGCCGGCTCCGATAGCTTCTATCAAGGGTTTGCCTGCCCGTCGTTCTTCGGCGATGCGTGAGGAAGTGAAGATCCCATAATCCGCTCCCAAACCGAACAGGATGGCGATGAAGGTGGCGGTAATGACGGTCAAATGGCCGACGGTGATCAGGGCCAAGCCCAAGCTCCACAATACCCCGAGTCCCATAGGGATAAAAATCAGCATAGCCCAGCGGATGCTGCGCACCACCAGCAGTGTCAACATGGCGATCAGGCCGGCGGCGGTGAATACCACCTTGATGATATCCTGACGGATATTAACGTATTCCTCGTACTCGATGGCCGGCAATCCGGTTAGACCCACAGTGGGCGGAATACGGCCGGCAGCTTTAACTTGTCCGGCTAAGGTAGCGGACACCTGCTTGACCTTGTCGACAAAAGGGCCGATATTTTTGAAATCCCCGGAAGCGCTTTTGGGGTGAACGAATAAAAACAGCATTTGCCCATCACGTGAAGCAAAATAGCCGTCAGATATGCCCCCTGCCCCGCTTTTGGCCAGTAACCGGTTCCAGTTCAAATCGGCTGGCGCTGTTTCTGCGGATAGCCAACGCTGCCACTCTTCCAGGAAAGACGCCGCCAAGTTCAGGCTTGCTTCAGCGGTTTGCAGGTCGGTATCCGCCCCACCCAGAGGCGGGTGGTCTTTGCTCCAATTCAGCGCTTTGCGCAGGTTTTCTTCCATTCGGTCGCCGCCATAAATTAGTTGATTCGGTATCGCAGCAAGCTTGTCCAGAGCTTCGATCGGCATCAGCAGGTAAGAATGGTCCAGGAAAAACGCTATGTCGAGACGGGCGGTCGCCTGATCGATCTCGGGCTCTGTACTGAGCTTAGCGGCCAGATCATTGGCAAAGGACTCCAACTCGCTACGGGGAGCGCCCTCCAAAACTACCATCAGATCCGAGGCGGCGCCGAATTTTTTCAAGAAATCATTGAAGCGCTTCGCCACCGCTGTATTCTGGGGAAGCAGAGCCTGCCGCGAGGTATAGATTGGAAGTTGCGCTGTCGCCCAACCTGCCAAAACAGACAACGCCAAGGCCACGCCTAAGACTTTCCTAGGATTTCCGGCAAAATATTCAGCTAGCTTGGCAACGCGTTGGCTGATTTTCATTGGCATCGGACTCTGTTAATCAATCCGCACAAGCAGCTTGAAGGTTTCCGGCTCGCTCCAAATAGCTTTCCCGCTTGCGTTGGAATGTTGACCATATAAATGAAATTTTTTATTTATAATCAGCATATTGCGAACCGGGTTAGTAGTTTCTGTCGCTAAGATAAAGTATTTATAACAAAAAATTACGAAGTATATGTCTGTATGCCAATGATTTTATGAAGTTTTATTTATTAAACAACTCTTAGATATTTACCGCATCTGGAATATTTTTAGCCCCGGTGCAGATTAAACAAAGCCTCCCTAGCTAAATTACATCTCTCGGTAGGAGTGTTTTAGAGATTTTTCTACTCATCCATAAATGGTATGGCCGATTGTCTTCATGGGTCAATATGTTACTTTACCTACCTCACCACCTATCACTTTGTTTAAATAGCACGCCATACCGGCATGGACTGCCGGAACGACGTATTGGGCATTATCGTTAAAACTGATAGTTGTTAAGCTTTACCTACTTGATATCATATCTTTCTGATTCTAAGGTGAGTTTACTTTGATGCGGACTTTAAGCGGGGCTCCTTACACTGAATAGTTATAAATCAGACTTTATTTGGCAAATTTCATAATAGCGGGCCAATGTCTATGGCTTCTTAGAGTGCTGAGTGGATGAAACCCGTTTCTCGCCAATACCGATCCGCAACGCCTCAACATCAAGCTCATATTCAAGGCGATGCAATATCTCGTCACTGATTATATTGTTGTTCCGAAGATCGATCACAGCCAATCGCTCAGCCGTCAAGGTCTCATGTCTCAGACGCCGGAATGCCTCGGTTACCGTTTTCGTGTATTCCGCGCCTTCCGCGCCAGGGGCTTCGGCATCTATATTGCGTTGCAAACGGCGACCGTAGTGGACCCGTAGCTGTTCGACATGATCAGGAACCGGCCAGTCTTCGTCGGCCATATTATCAAGAAGTGCCAAAGCAGCCGTCGCTGCGCGTTCCCGAGCACGTCTCTCCTCATACTCAATGCTTTTATCTTCACCTAAATCCAAGATATGGATCAGCGCAGGAAGTGATAAGCCTTGTACTACCAATGTGACCAGAATTACCATGAAGGCCATCAGAATTATTTCGGCACGAAAAGGAAAGGGAATTCCGGCTCCAGTGGTTAAAGGCAGCGCCAATGCAGCAGCGAGAGATACAACGCCTCGCATACCGCTCCAACCAAGGATAAAAAGATTTGGCCAGGATGGCAAGGGATCGCGCGCCCGTAGCGAAGAGCTCAGGAAACGAGGCACCCAAGCCGCAACAGGAACCCATATCAGACGCACAACGATAGCTGTCGCACTCACCAGTATGCCGTTCACAGTAAGCGAAGCCAATTGGTTGGACGGAATCGCTTCACGGAGGGTGTCAAGTTGCAGACCGATGAGAATAAAAATAATGCCATTGAGTATAAATACGAGAAGATCCCACACCGCCCTAGCCTGAATTCGAGTAATTGGCGCAACGATTGCGCTGAAGTGTTGGCGAATATAAAGACCTCCTGCTACGCAAGCCAATACTGACGAGGCATGGACCTGTTCGGCCAAGACCCAGGCAATATAAGGAGCCAGCAACGTAATGGCAATCTCGCTAAAACTGTCTTCGGTTAGGCGTAAAACCCAGCAACTCACAATGCTTACGACGAACCCGACAGCGATGCCCATGGTTGCAGTAAGAAAGAAGTCCATGACAGTGTGACTTAAGTCAAAAGCGCCACTGACCGCCGCTACCAGCGCTGCGCGATAAAGCACCAGAGCGGTCGCATCGTTCACGAGACTTTCGCCTTCTAATATAGTGATTGCACGGCGAGGAAGATTAAGTTGCTTCACGATCGCAGTAGCTGAAACAGCATCCGGGGGAGAGACAATGGCGCCCAACACAATGGCTTCAGCCCACCCAAGTCCGGGCAGCACTGCATGGGCGACAATTGCAACCGCTGCTGTTGTGACCAGCACCAATCCGACAGCCAATAGTGTGATCGGGCGAGCGTTTGCGCGAAAATCCCTCCAAGATGTGAAATAGGCAGCGGCCCAGAGAAGAGGCGGAAGGAAAACCAGGAATATCAGATCCGGATCAAGACGAATCGTGGGCAGGCCAGGCACAAAACTCAAGACCAACCCCCCGATCACCAGCAAAATTGGGTAGGGAATGGCAAACTTACGGGCAATCGTCGTTAAAGCGAGCACGACCGTCAATAGCAAAATGATTATCTCGAGTTGATGAAGATTGCTCATACATTCTCCTATTTTCTCGCGAATACTCTAAAGCTTTCAGCCGCACTTTCTTTGCAGGCAAAACTATATTTCCAGCAATAAACTGATTACAAACGGGACTCGATGCCCAACGGTACGAAATACAATGTTAAGCTGCAAGACAGCTTCCACAATTTACCAATTTCAGTTTACATTTTTATCGCTAAATAAATTTTACAGCAAAACAATCCCATAAAAATTCATTTTGACGCTTTTTACCAAAAAGTTTCAACGCCATTCGGAGCTTGGCAGTTGATAAGGGGGAAGTTGAGTTCGGCTGGGTTTCATTATCGCATTGATCAGGATTACTACTTCAAAAACAGCCAGCAATGTCGGATTCAGTTGGGACTAATTTTAAAACCTCATATCAAGCGCAGAGTATTACAGCAGGAAACTTTATAAAAAATATTAACTTAACTAATAGCCGTCAAATCAAACTATCTCACCCAATTCATTAAAATGAACTACCCTAACTTCGTCATCTTCAGTTATCTGTGCAGACTTTAAAACACCACACTCATAATATTGATACAGATGTTCGGATTCAACTTCGCCATAAACAACTTTCTGACAAAGCAGCATTCTGTCCTGGACATCAAAATGACTGCGATAATAAGTGTTGCGGTTATTCAAGCTGTCTTCAGTTATTTCGTTAACCAGCTTTAGCGGAAGTTTGATGCCGCTGTAACTGACAAAATAGCGAAATTCGGTTGGTTGTTCTTGATTCATACTGTATTTAAGAAAAAAGATGAGTGGAAATAATCTCTATGATTTGATCCAAGGTCAGGTTTTCGTTTTCTCCGACAATGTTATGCATGGAAATCGGATATTTCAGGTCTATGCCGTAACGGCCTGCGTTCTGGCCGAAGGTGTAAATATAGGCCGAAATATCCGGTTCATTAACTGTGCATAAATCGATAGCCTGGAAGTGCTGTTCCTGGTTATTCAGCGCGAGCGTATTTTCACCGTAACGATGCACCAGTTCCAATAACAGAAGCTTGAGCGAAATATCTTTATCAATAGCCCAAACATTCATACCGGCACGAAAGGTCAAACTTTCCTGACTACGACAGGCCGGGCGTAATAATTCAGTAAAAACAGGCTTTGCGCTTTGTTGATTAGCCACAGCGAGACTAAAAAGCTCAATACGGCGCTGCCGGCAATCCATAAATCCGCAAATTTGACGTTATCCGCTAGCAGCCAATCGGCCATGCCGGCACCTATAAACAGGGCTATTAACGGCAGCAAATACAATAGCAAAGAAGCACGCAACAACAGGTTTTCATCAATGGCAACCATGACTTGATCGCCGGTTTTGAGTCGAATGTCACTATCTACCGGCACCGACTTCTTCTTAAGAACGCTACCGATTGCATTGGTACTACACGATGCTTTTTGCAGGCAGCCGCCGCACGCGCCGTAAGGTCCGCTTTCGACCCAGATTTGATGGTTGTCTATTTTCACTACGACCGCTAATTCTTCTATCATCGTTATCACCTTTCAATCGACACGGTAGATGCTGTAGGGCGTACTGTGCGCGACTTTGGAGATAAGTCGGCGCGCACGGCACGCCCTACGTATTCGGGACAAATTCATCTGGATAGCTGCATTAATCCCAAGCCTTCGCCAGCATTTTTAGCCAGATATCCAGTCTTTCCGGCGTCAGGTCTTTTTGGTTTTCCTGATCCAATGCCAAACCGACAAAACGATCATCGATAACGGCTTTAGATTTCTTAAAGTTATAACCTTCGGTATCCCATGCGCCAATCATTGTTGCGCCGCATTGTTTAAACTGTTCGTACAAATAAAACATCGCGTCGACAAACTCTACCGGGTAACTTTTTTGATTGCCCAAGCCGTATATTGCGACATTTTTACCGCTGAAATCGTGGCCTGCCAGTGTCGGTAAAAACTCCTCCCAACTGGCCGTCGCATTGCCGGTCGATAAGCCGGGCAGTTGGCCCTCGCCATACGTGGGAGTGCCTAGAATCAAGGTGTCGTATGCCTGTAAATCCACCACCTCGGCATTGCGGATATTCACCGGTTTGGCGGCAATAGCTGAGCCCAATGCCGTTGTAATGTCTTTTGCAATCCGCCGGGTATTGCCGGTATCCGTGCCGAAAAAAACGCCTACTTTAGCCATGATTTCCTCGCTAAGTGTTTTATTTGCCGATTAGACCTTCCAGGTTTTTACTGGAGCCGCTCCCGGCGGCTCCAGCACTTCCGCCATCCATGGCAGTCGTAAAACCTGGAAGGTCTTTTTCCATACTACGACTGTATTTGCAGCAGCCCGCTAGCCTTTTGTTTATCCTGCCATTCATCCGGCGTATACGCTTTAACACTAACTGCATGAAGCTTGCCCGAGGCCAATGGTTCTTTTAACGTTGCCAGAACCAACTGCTGTTTTTTCACTATCGTTAAATCGTTAAACTGCTGGCTGACAACAGTGATCGTTAAGTCGCAGCCTTCGCCTTCGATCATCACTTTGGCATCGTCAATACCCTGCTGCACCAGTTGTGTCACTTCGCCGCTTGTTAATGCGTCGTTTGCGGCTTCGGATTTTTTCGGCGCGGCGGACTTTAATAAGGGCAACAGGCTGCCGTTGTTGGACATTTCTTCGATAATGTCGCAACCGCCGACCAGCTCTTCATTAACAAACAATTGCGGATAAGTCGGCCAATGGGAAATGCTCGGCAATTTTTCACGAATAAACGGCGCTTCCAATACATTCACGTAAGCGTAAGGGATATTGGTCGCGTTAAGTATGCCGACCGCTTTAGCCGAAAACCCGCATTGCGGATTGCTCGGTACGCCTTTCATGTAAATGATGATCGGCTGGGCGGCCAGTTGAGCGCGGATTTTGTCTTCGGTTTTCATAAGGTTCTCGTTTTTGTTGGTTTATCTCGTTACTTCACTCTGCGTGAAACGAGGTAATAATTCACCACGAAGACACGAAGAACACGAAGTTTTTGTGCTGGTTCCCAAGCTCTTGCTTGGGAATCCAGTCTCGGAAGCTCCAGCTTCCCGAGTCGCGAAGCTGGAGCTTCGCCTTCTGAGTTCCCAATCTGGAGATTGGGAACCAGCGTCAACTAGCCTCGTAGGTATTCAACGGTACGCACAGCGTACCCTACAATGCTGTGTATTGCGTATCACTCCCGGTGCAACGCCTGGGAACGAGGTAAGTTCACCACTAAGGCATGAAGAACACGAAGTTTTACTTTGTTTTTTCTTCGTCTCCTTCATGTCTTCGTGGTGTTATCTCTTTACTACCCAGCCTGCTGCCGGAGCTTGGCTTCCGCCTTTTTTATCAACTTGATCTCACCTTCCCCTTTAACCACATCGGCATCGACAATACATTGTTCAACGTCATCAACAGACGGAATATCGAACATGGTTTTCCGTAAAATCTGCTCCATGATGCTGCGTAAACCGCGAGCCCCGGTTTCACGCTCTATGGCTCTTTGGGCGATTTCAACGAGGGCGTCATGTTCGAATTTCAACTCCACGCCTTCGTAAGCAAACAGTTGCTGATATTGACGCACTAACGCATTTTTAGGTTCTGTTAGCACCTGGATCAATGAGTCTACATCCAACGGTTCCAACGGCGCCAACACCGGAAAACGGCCGATAAATTCCGGGATTAAGCCGAACTTACGTAAATCGCTCGGCTGTGTCGCATTCAGCATATCTTCCAATGGCGGTTTTTCAGTTGTATTGCTCACTTCGGCATGAAAGCCGATAGCGGAATTGGTCGGCACCAAGCGTTTTTCAACATGCTTTTCGAGGCCCGGAAACGAGCCTCCGGCAATGAACAGGATATTGCGCGTATCCATCGTTACATCGCCGTCCTTGTTGCGCCCTTTAGCCGGAACCTTAACGTGCGAACCTTCGACCAACCTGAGCAAGGCCTGTTGTACGCCTTCGCCGGACACGTCGCGGGTTCCGGTTTGCTGCTCGGGACTGCGGGCGATTTTGTCGATTTCATCCAGATAAACGATGCCCCATTCGGCATTGGTCATATTGCCTTCCGCGACATCCAACAGCCTGACCAGGATATTTTCGACATCATCGCCGACGTAGCCCGCCTGGGTCAGCGTTGTCGCATCGGCAACCACAAACGGTACGCCGACAACTTTCGCCAAGGTGCTGGCTAACAGTGTCTTTCCGGTACCGGACGGCCCAATCAGCAGGATATTCGATTTCCCGATTTCCACATCTTTATCGAACTCGCCCAAACCGGCATCGCCGCTTTCGTGCCTCAGGCGTTTGTAATGGTTATAAACCGCAACGGCCAATATTTCTTTGGCAAGATACTGTCCGATAATGTATTGATCGAGATGTTCTTTGATCTTTGCCGGAATGGGCAATGTACCCTGCATTTCGGAAAGTTCTTTTTTCCGGCTCCAATTGCTGACGACCTGATGGGCTAACGACACGCAAGCCCCGCAAATATAACCTTCGCTACCGGCAATCAAAGGTACCGAACCGGATTGCTCTATGCCGCAAAAAGAACAGTGTTTGATTTCTTTATCGCTCATTTGCTTTCTCCGGATTCAGGCGACTGCACGGATGCAGAAGGTAGGGCAATGTCAGGAACAATTGCCGGATTGGCTAAACCGGCTAACCAGGCGCGCTGGCAAGTACGCCGGGCGCGGTCGTTCATTAGCTGACGTATTTTGGGGGTGGCTTTTGCCAGGGACAGGGTTTCCGCTTTTTGTATGCTCTTGCACAACAGCACATGAAAGCCGATTTCCGATTTGACCGCATCGCTGACCTCCCCCGATTTTAAAGTAAACAGCACTTCATCCAGTTCGGGATAAAGCATACCGCGCGGCACCGTACCCAGAACGCCGCCCTGCAAAGCTGTGGGGCATTCGGAATGCTTTAAGGCCAGGTCGGCAAATTTATGCGGCTTTTTTTGCAGTTTTGCGGCAAGTTCCTGAGCGCGCGATAACGCCGCGTCGTGAGTATTCTCAGGATAGTCAGGGTTAATGCTGATGAATATATGGCAGACTTCACGTCTTTCAGGACGATGAAATTGATCGGAATGTATGTGGTAATAGATGCCGATGTCAGCATCGCTAATAGCTGGCGCACGGCTGGCAACCAGCTCCAACACCGTGTTGACTTTACATTGACGAAATAATGCCGCCTGCAAACTGTCTTCAGTGAGCTGATTTTTTTCCAGATCACGGAGAAACGCAGCCTCGCCGTTATATCGCCCACGAATTTCCTGATAAGCCTGTTGCAATTCCCGGTCAGTGATAATCACTGACGCCGCTTCAGGCGTATTCAGAACATGGCTCTCAATCCTGAACTCATTTAAAGCCTGCGTTTGCGCCTGCTGCAACTCTTCTTCGGCCAATTCATTCGGCGATTTTTTGAATAAGCTTAAAGCCGCCCGTAATAAATTATAAGTTTCCAGCTGGATAGTTTTTTCAATTGCCGTCATATCAAAACTCTGGTTCGTTAAATGACTCAGGGCGCGCTGGAGCAAGCGCTGTCTCGGGCACTTGTAGGACTCTGCCTTGAAAAGCGACGTGGTATTGGATTAACTCGTTATCCCTGATTACTTTAAAAACTTCGCCTTCCGTGCCTTTTGCAAACAGGACATTGCCTTGAATCCCTAAATCGATACTGCAAACAACCTTGTCTCTGAACTCAAAACGGCTGGGGTTCCAAGGCTCATCAGCCCCTATCAATTCTTCCAGACGGCAACCCACCATCCGTCCCTGAGCCAGAAAATGTACGGTAAAAATAACTTGGTCTTGCAGGAAAGTACCGACTTCAATGACATTGCCGACGCTGCCCCGCCGGATCAACAGCGTGCCGACTTCCATGCCCGGATAGGTGCCGTCGTTACGGACGTTTCTGGTTACCCGGACCGATTCGCCGAACTCAAACCGGCCTTCGTCGAAGCGCTCGGGTTTCATGTTTTTATATCGCTTAAAGAAACGAATGCCGTTTGCGACAACTCACCCATTGCAAACACTTTAAACACTTTTTCGGTTTGCGCATCGGACTCGACAAAATCCTGGTAAGCCCGTTGCAATAGCTTGCTGTAAACCGCTCTTTTAGGGGCTTCGTCTTCCGGCATATCGTCGGAGGCTTTTTGTAGATAATCATGAAAACGCTGCAAAATATGCAAGCGGTTGACATGCACCACGCTAGGCTCATATTCAAGTTGAAAATACTGTAAGAAATCTTCCGCCGATTCCAGCTCTTCCATTTCTTCTTCAAAACTCATGGGGGTTTCTCCGGTATTTAAAGGGGACCGACTGAAGCGGTATCCTGAAATAGCAGGTACAGCGCCAGAATCACAAACATCACCAAAGGCATGATGGTCATCAATGAATCGGCTAATTCTTTTTTTAACATGATCTTGCTCCAGTTAGTTCTTGAGTTTGCGCAGCACAACTCAAACAATCGTGATTCAAAAAATATCGGGTTACGCTGCGCTTACCCAACCTACATTTGTTTTACCTTTAATCACTTCACTAATTCCAGTAATCCCTGTGTGCCGATTCGCCTACGCTGGACGGGGTTTGCAACCCATACGCATCAAGCTAAGACATAAAACCATGAAGCACATGAAGTTCATGAAGAAAAACGAAGGTAAAAACTTCATGTCCTTCATGCTCTTCGTGGTAATTGCTTAAGTTAATTTATGCATGTTCCTTTTTCCGCTTGATCACCAATTCCAATAATCCTTGGGCGCCGATTCTGTCCTTACTATCAAGTTCGACCAGTTTTTCAAAAATGGCCTGACTCAAATCCAGATTCTCCAAGCGCATATTTAAAAAACCGATGGCTTTCAGGGTAAATAAGTACATCCTGACATTGGTTAATGAATCGGCCGACGCATCGGTAATATGGCTGATTTGCAGTTCCTGCCAATGTTCAGGAAAAGCTATGCTCGGCCTGATCACAACCAGGGCTTTAGTAGTCGCCGCTAAAGCTTCTTCCAGCCGATGCTGGTAATAGTAAAATCGGTTCAATGCAACCAATACATTCAATGACTCCGGCGCGAGAAAATAAGCTTGCAGTAAAGACAGCTCGGCATCGCCGCTCGCATAGTTTTCTGCCGCCGTCGCAATTAACTCTTCAACGCCTGCGACATCAGGTTGTTCGAAATACAATCCTTGCGCTTCAAAATCAAGCAAATCCATCTACAGCCTCGCCGCCAGTTTTACCGGGCTTTCTTTCTTCGGAATGCAGACGTTTTCCGCTTCGCAATGATCGCAATTTTCTTCAACCGTTACTTTGGGGGATTTCGTTTGCTTGGCTTCCAGCTCATCGATCCGCTCAATCAAACAGGCGATAGCTTTGCCGACCGGATCGGGAATCAAATGATGATTCAGATCGATGCCGTGCCGGTTTTGTATCTGCGTGCCTTTGCTTTGAATAACGCGGCCCGGAATACCCACCACAGTACAGCAAGGCGGTACATCTTTAATCACCACTGAGTTAGCGCCGACACGGACATTGTTACCTAAGGTAATCGCTCCGAGAATTTTGGCTCCGGAACCCACCAGCACATTATTGCCCAGGGTCGGATGGCGTTTTTCCTTATTCCAGGTCGTGCCGCCCAGAGTCACGCCATGATACAAAGTGACATCATCGCCAATCTCCGTCGTCTCGCCGATCACCACGCCTAATGCGTGGTCGATAAACAGCCGTCTGCCGATAGTCGCGCCGGGATGAATTTCAACATTAGTAACAATCCGGGTAAGCGCGGCTAAAATCCTGGCGGACAGTTTCCAGTTTGCTTGCCATAAACGATGGCTGATTCGGTGCATCAAAACCGCATGGACGCCGGAATAAGTCAGCAATATTTCCCAGACGCTATGCGCAGCGGGGTCGCGGCCAAAAACACAGTGAACATCTTCATGCCATTGGGCCAGAAATCCCTGCGGCGCTTGTGCTTTAATTTTCATATTATCTGATATGGCCATAACCATTTTTAAACTCCTGATTGGATGTGGAGGTGGTTTATTTCACTATCGACTTAAGCCCTCTCCAGAGGGAGAGGGTTGGGTGAGGGGAAATTAAAACAAGGCAAAAAACCATTCTAATCCCCCTCATCCCAACCTTCTCCCTCAGGGAGAAGGAGCTTAAATCACCCCACATCAACGCCAATCATATTAATTTAAACTCCACCCCGTTTTACCCAGCCTGGGCGGTCCAGGTATCCTGAAAAAAGAACCGGGATAAAGATCGTCCTGATCCGGTATTTCCAAAGTCTCTTTAACTTCCGGTTCGCTTGATGGCAGTTCTTTATGCTCGTTCATGACGATCGCCCTCTAAAGATTTTGATGAAAAAGATTAAGCTCTTCTGCTTTTGGCGATCTTTTGGTATCGCTAACAAAGCACCTAACCTGGGTTAATAAAGCTTGCGCCTGTATCCGGCTTACCGCTATGCCTATTTGTTGATAGGCGTGAATCACGCCTTGAGTGCCCGAATGCTTGCCGAGCACCAATTGATGGCTACGACCGACAATGGCAGGATCGACGCCTTGATAATTGTTCGGGTCTTTCAACAAGCCATCGACATGGATGCCCGCTTCGTGGCTGAATACGCTTTTGCCGATCAGGCTCTTTCGGCTGCCGATGGCATCACCCGATGCGCTGGCAACCTGCTCGGAAAGGGCCGGGAAATTTTGCAGATTAATCCCGGTTTCAATGCCATAGAGTTGCTTTAAGCCGACCACCACTTCTTCCAATGCGGCATTGCCCGCACGTTCGCCCAAACCATTAACCGTGGTATTAACATGAGTCGCGCCTGCCAGAGCCGCTGCGAGCGTATTAGCGGTAGCCAGCCCTAAATCGTCATGGGCATGCATTTCAATTTCCAAATCGGTTGCCGCTCTTAGCTTTTTAATCGTCTCGAATACGCCGAACGGTTCCATAATGCCTACCGTGTCGGCGAAACGGATTCTGCTCGCCCCAGCCAACTGTGCGGTTTCTGCCATACGGATCAAAAAAACCACATCAGCCCGCGAGGCATCTTCCATACCGACGCATACATCCATATTCAAACTTCGCGCTTCCTGAACACAGCTGATAATAGTGTTTAAAACCCATTGCCGGCTTTGTTTAAGCTTGTGCTGAATATGCTGATCCGATGCCGATATCGATAAATCGACTTTGTGCACATTCAAGCCCAAGCAGGCATGTAAATCATCGCGGCGCATTCTCGACCAAACCAACAGCTGCGAAGATAAGCCTAAACTGGCAATCGCCT
Source organism: Methylobacter sp. (assembly GCF_004322395.1). GTDB lineage: Bacteria > Pseudomonadota > Gammaproteobacteria > Methylococcales > Methylomonadaceae > Methylobacter_A. The sequence goes on along the minus strand of NZ_SCTW01000047.1, from coordinate 7,136 downwards.
TGATTTCGTCCCGTTCCATCGCCCCCATTGCTGGAATACCAATTTCCAGTTCCGGTACGCCCAAGCCCGCCAGCTGCGTTGCAATCGCCAGCTTTTCGTCCAGCGAAAAAGCAACACCGGCCGATTGCTCGCCATCCCTGAGCGTGGTGTCGTCGATGATGATAGTGCGGGTCTGTGGTTTCATGGCTAAACTCAAGCTACGTGGCGTAATGCCTTTAATCTTGATAGAGCAAAATACTTGCCAACTGTTTATTCAGCGGAAATAGCGGTGTGTAAACCTGGATTGATGCAATACCGACAGAACAATGCAACGCAAAAACAAAGAAATTGTCGTAAAGCCGACAAAGCGAATTGGCGTTGGGGCAAATTTGAATAAAGCTGCAACTTTGTTTATTATTCTCCCAATTCGGGAGCATAATACGAGCAACTCATGCGAGTCATTGCCAAAAGCACGATCAAAAAATTCTGGGAACAACCGGCCCATCGTGATGCCAAAGGCCCGTTAGAAAGCTGGTACGAAGAAGCCATCAAAGCTAATTGGCCGTCGCCTCAAGACATAAAAGACCAATATCGGAATGCCAGCATTTGTAGCAACAACCGAGTTGTATTCAATATCGGCGGCAACAAGTACCGTTTAGTTGTGGAAATGCAGTATCGAGCCGGAATCGCCTGGATAAAATTTGTCGGCACCCATGCCCAATACGACTTAATTAACGTGGAGACAGTCAATGAATATTAAGCCCATCCGTAACGATGACGAATTAAAAGCCGCGTTCCAGCGTCTGGAAATGGTTTTTCAAGCCGAACCCGACACCCCCGAAGCCGACGAAATGGAAGTACTGGTCACCTTAATTGAAGCCTACGAAAACAAACACTATGCAATAACTCCGCCCGATCCGATTGAAGCCATCAAATTCAGGATGGAGCAACAAAACTTGAATAACCGCGACCTGGAAGCCTATATCGGCAGCAGCGGACGCGTTTCGGAAGTGCTCAATCGTAAACGTCCGTTGAGCCTGAGAATGATCAAACGTTTGCATGACGGATTGAGCATACCTTATGAAAGTTTGCTGGCGGATGTGGGGTAAATGAAGTTCCACGTAATGCGGCGACAAGCTTATGGATCGCTTACAAAATCATCAACATTCGTTTCGGAGAATGCTTTAAATGGACAGTGAACCGCTCGACCCGCTGTATGCTGAAGTATTTTCTATTCCTGAAAATGGTACGCCGGATAATATTACTCAGGCGGGTTGTCTGGCTTTAGCTCGGTTGGGTAAAAAGGCCTGGAACGAATGGCGACTGAAGTATCCATCTCAAGTAATAGCTTTCTATGTTACAAGCAATGCTGCTGATTTCAGTGGATACGATTTTAGTAAAGAATCTATAAATTTTAATGGCTTTAAATTTGGCCACGGAGCTAACTTTAATAATGCTCAATTCGGTAATGCTCAATTCGGTCAAGCTAACTTTGCTGGCGCAGAGTTTGGTGAATCTGCATATTTTATTGGTGCCAAATTTGGGTCTAGCCCTAGGTTTTGCGATGCCAGATTTGGTGATCTAGCTACCTTTAGGGGAGCTCAATTTTCACAAAATGCGATATTTACAAATGTACAATTTGGCGACTATGTATGTTTCGATGGCGCTCAATTTGGTGATGCCACACGCTTTGATCAACAAGCCAAATTTGGCAATAACGCAAGCTTTGAAGGCACACAATTCGGTAATGATACAAACTTCGACTCCGCAGAATTTCGTGGATCGGCAACATTTACTGGTCGAAATTGGGCTTCATTAACAAACCAATACAGCGAATGTTCAGACAAATTTGAGGTGATAAAAGCTTGGGCAGAAGAGCGTGGATTAAGCCCTGAAACTATTAACTCAATTTCATTTGCTGGTGCAAAATTTAATGATCGAGTTGATTTTTCTGGACGCAAGTTTGAAGGTCATACTTCATTTTTGCGGACAACATTTGACAAAGCTCCACTGTTCCATAACTGCAAATTACACCAAGGCACTACGTTTGACGGAGCAATATTTCCTGATCCTTCAGCCGACCCTACTGAAAATGACATTGCCGCCCGTGCTTACCGTACACTCAAATTGGCATTTTCCCAACATCAGGCAACCCACGATGAACAGCGGTTTTTCCGTTTGGAAATGGCGGAAGAAGCCCGACGTGAACCGCAATATGCACGTCATCTACTATTCCGGCTGTATTCATTTTTCAGCGATTACGGATTTAGCGTAAGTCGCCCATTCGTTTGGTTAGTGGTTATACCTTTACTGGTCACTGTGCCAATTTATGGATGGCTGGCTGACTTTACACCGTGTTTCCTTTGGCAGACAGAGTGCCAAATACGCTTTGACCTGTTGCAGTTTTCCCTGATACAGGCTTTGCCATTGCCTGGCCTAGACAAATGGAGCGATAGTTTGCGGCAGTGTTTGTTTCCGACAGCAAGCGGTGCTTGGCAAGGTATTATGCTTACAGGAATATTGATGTTGCATAAGGCGTTATCACTGCTGGCGGTGTTTCTGATGGGTTTGGCGTTGCGCAATTTGTTTAAAATGAAATAACGCGATTAATATGAACCAAAACTGAGATCAAAAACTGTTTTACCCTGGTTCCCAAGCTCCAGCTTGGGAACCCCAGTCCAGAAAGCTCTAGCTTTCTGTGTTTCGGGAAGCTAGAGCTTCCCACACCGCATTCCCAAGCCGAAGCTTGGGAACGAGCGCTACGAGCGCGCCCGTGTGTCTTGTGTTCTATTTTTCTAACTACTGAGTACCTACGAGTACGTCGGCGCAAAAGCCTGCTCAGGATTTGCCACCGGCCCGTCTCCAGACCAATACGGCGACAATTTACGCAAAGTTGCAACAATACCGGGCATCACCTCCAGAACTTTATCGACTTCCGCCATCGTGTTATAGCGTGAGAACGAAAAACGGATCGTGCCGTGTGCGGCGGTGTAAGGAATGTCCATGGCCCGCATTACATGCGAAGGTTCCAACGACCCGGAAGTACACGCCGAGCCGCTTGATGCCGCAATACCGGCCTTGTTCAACAACATCAAAATCGACTCGCCTTCGATATATTCAAAAGCGATATCAGTGGTATTCGGCAAACGGTTGTACATGTCCCCGGTCACGAAACAATGCGGAATCTGCCCGGTAATGCCTTGTTCCAGACGGTCGCGCATGGCTTTGACTTTGGTGTTTTCATACTCGATGTACTCCAGCGCCAATTCACAGGCTTTGCCGAGGCCGACAATGGACGCGCTGTTTTCAGTCCCTGCCCTTCTGCCGCGCTCTTGATGGCCGCCGCGCAGCAATGGACGATAACGCGTGCCGCGGCGCAGGTACAAAACACCGATGCCTTTCGGCGCATGCAACTTATGCCCCGACAATGACAACATATCGATCTTGGTATCCTGCAACATCATCGAAATTTTGCCGACCGCCTGTACCGCATCGGTATGAAACATCACGCCTGCGGCATTGGCCATCTCCGCCATTTCGGCGACAGGGAAAATCGTGCCCGTTTCATTATTGGCCCACATCACAGATACAATCGCGACCTGATCGGATAACAAGCGTTGGTAAGCGTCCAGTTTTAAACGTCCGGCTTTATCGACCGGCATTCTATGGATCGTGTAGCCATCTTTTTCAAGATAATCGCACAGGTTTAGAATCGCCGGATGCTCGACCGTAGTGGTAATAATTTCTTTCTTGTCCGGCTGAGCCTTAATCGCGGAAAGAATCGCCGTGGAGTTGGATTCGGTGCCGCACGAAGTAAAAATAATCTCGGAATCATGCTCGCAACCGATCAAGGCCTGTACCTGTTGCCGGGCCTGTTTAAGTCCGCGCGCCACGCCGTCGGCGAATTTATGGATCGATGACGGATTGCCGTATTGCTCAAGAAAATACGGAATCATCACATCGACCACCGCAGGATCGACCTTGGTGGTCGCATTGTTATCAAGATAAATGTCAGCCATCACGCCACCTCTATATTGACTAATTTTTTCATTTCCGAGGCAGGCACAACCTTAATGAATTCGCCCATCACTTCCATCAAGCGTTGTTGAATGCCGGCAATCGTCATCGCCGCCATCTGGCAACCGTTACAGGCGCCGGTCATGTTGACGTAAGCGGTGTTGCCGATGACTTCGACCAATTCCACGTCGCCGCCGTCCGCCATCAATGACGGTCTTAACGATTCCAGCACTTGCTCGATTTTTTTGATGCGTTGCAAGTTGGTCAACGGCGCTTTAACGGCTGCGATTTTTTCCGGGGCTGCTACCGGTGCGGCAGTCGGATCGAATTTCTCGCCTTTTTCGGCCAACACTTTTTCCAGAATCGCCTCGATGTCTTCATGACAAGCCGCGCAACCGCCGCCCGCTTTGGTGAAGTTGGTGACGTCTTCAACGGTACGCAATTTATTGGCCCAGACCATTTCCTCGATCATCACCGCATCAATCGCAAAACATTTGCAGATCAACGCGCCTTCTTCATGATCGTCTTTCCATTCTTCGCCGCGGTAATTCGCTATCGCCGCTTGCAGGGCTTCGCGGCCCATGACCGAACAGTGCATTTTTTCCGGCGGTAAACCTTCGAGCTGGTCGGCAATATCCTGATTGGTCACTTTTAAGGCTTCATCCAGCGTCATGCCTTTAATGATCTCGGTTAACACGGAAGACGAAGCAATCGCCGAACCGCAACCGAAAGTTTGAAAGCCCGCTTCAAGGATAACTTCACTTTCGTCATCGACTTTCAATGTCAGCCGTAATGCATCGCCGCAGCTGATTGAACCCACTTCGCCGGTCGCATTGGCATCAATGACCGCGCCCGCATTTTTCGGGTTAAAAAAATGTTCTTTAACTTTATCTGAATAGTCCCACATGGCTTTTTCCTCGGATTGAGTTTGCTGGTGCGTTAAGAACAGGTTTTAGTTCCAGTGCCTTCGGTACTGGTATTAAACGAAGTACCGCAAGCGCAACTTTTAGCCGCATTAGGGTTGGTGAATTTGAATCCCGAACCTTCGATGGTGTCGAGAAAGTCTACGGACATACCGTCCAACATCGGCAAACTGGCCGGATCGATAAACACTTTCACCTCGCCGCAATCGATGACGGTATCTTCCGGCGTATGACTGCCTTCGAGTTTCAAGCCGTATTGATAACCTGAGCAACCGCCGTCGGTGACTTCTATACGCAAACCCGCTGTCGGCGTTTCAGATCCGGCAATAAAACGGCCGACTGCGCTAATGGCTTTTTCTGTTAATGTAATCATTTTTATGCACTCCTGAATGTATGGCATCGTTCTTGTTAGTAGTTAAAGCAACCTGTATGCCATATCGTTATTTATCTGTTAGTGGTTTGTTTAATAAAGCCTTAATATCAGTAGCCACATAATAATCAATGTATTACCAGACAGGTTTCAATCACACAACCAGCTGACAATGTAAGGTTTGCTACAAAATCAAAGGAGATATGAAATGAACGTAGAAGATTTAGATGTAGGCGATGTTATCTATGCTGCAAAGACGATTACTGATGATGGTTCAATCCCCGATGGTACCGAAGGCGAAATATTGGCCGAAGCTGGAACCCGCGGGGTAATCACCCTGATAGGACATGTTGAAGAAGAGCCGGACCGTAGCGTCTTTTTGGTGCGCTTTGAAGATAAGGATATGAATCTGGGCAATCCGATTGGGTGCTGGGTTGATGATTTGGCTATAGAGCCTAAGAAGATTAATTGATTCGCAATCGATCAATCTTGCCACGGCATCGACCATATAAAGCGAGCATCGGTCCAGGTCGCTATCCCGGCAAGGAGGCCGGGAGCGAAATAAACTTACTGAATGTAAACTTCCTCTAATAATATTATTTAATCCCTGAATAATATATTTATATAACAGCTTATCTAATTTTTATCATTTCATTTTCAATATCTAGATATATATTTTTTAGATATATACTTCCATAAAAATCGTTTTTCAAAATTAAATACTTCTCTATACTGAAAACATATTAGATAAAAACTAATTATGTGTTTTTTCTTTTAGTATTAAATGTAGAGAATGCCATGCGACCGTCAACCGATAATTTAGCCAATTGGCTGCTATCCAGTCTTGAACTGCAAACGACATTATTCCATGTCGGCCAATATTGCGGCATGTGGCGCGCCGTACCCTCTGAACATATGCGTGCCGGCTTTCATTTGGTTTTAAATGGACATTGCTGGATGCATTTGCTCGAACAGACGGAAAGCATTCCATTACAACGCGGCGATGCGGTGTTTTTCCTGCGCGAAACACTCCATTATCTCAGTCCGAATGAAACCCCGGACAATCCGGCTTTATGCACCGTAAAGGAAGGCAGCATGGCGCCAATCGACGATAGCGTAGCCGATGCGGTCGCGCTGGCTTGCGGCTTTTTTAACTTCAAATCGGGATTGAGCGAAATGCTGCTCAGCTCTTTTCCTGACTATCTTATTATCCGTGCGGACAATACCGAATTAGCGGGAACGCGCACCATTTTCGACCTGATTATTGCAGAAGCCAAACGGACTGATGAGCAACCTTCACCGCTGATTGTCCGCTTAACCGACATCCTGTTTTTTTATGTGCTTCGGCAAATGGCGCTGACGCAAACAATATCGGCCGGTTTATGGGCCGTTGTGCAAAGCCCTGAATTTGCGAAGTTATTGGAAGCCATGATTAAAGAACCGGACAAACCCTGGCCTGTTGAAGCGATGGCCGATTTTAGCCATATGTCGCGGGCAACGTTTTTCAAACGCTTCAGCAAAATAGCCGGCCAACCGCCTAATCTTTTCCTGGCGATGGTGCGGATGAAAATCGCGGCTCAATTGTTACGCCAAGGCAGCAGCATTACCCAGACGGCCGAAAAAGTCGGTTACCAGTCCGAATCGGCATTTTCCAAGGTATTTAAAAAAATCGTCGGTCAGCAACCCGGGGCTTACCAGCGCGCTCGTAATAAATTCGACAGGCAATCTAATTTAACCGAAGTGCTCTCCAATCATTCCGTTTGATTCAAAACCAATACAAATAACTTAATACCATAATACCCGGCAACGGATAATTTATATCCAGAGAAATATTAGATCGGAAGAGC
>NZ_SCTW01000046.1 GCF_004322395.1 Methylobacter sp. | reverse complement strand
AGAAAGTAACCAAAGAAAAGGCGACCCGGTTGCCGCTTGCTTCCTGCGCTCCTCGCTTTCGACGGGGGTTGCCAGAAGGGCCATCCTTGGCCCTCTGGCAACGCGCTGCATCCATGCAGCACCCCTGTGGGCTATTCCCGCCGAAAGCTCCGGTGCTCGGCGCGGCATACGGGAGCAATATCGTTTATGCGTAACATTAGATATTAAGGTAAAAAATTAATCTTTTATGACAGTAAACCTGACTTCAAAAAAAATATTAGTCGTTGAAGATCAAGCAAGTATGCTTGAAACCATTAAACATATACTGGGTTCATTGGGTGCACGCTTTATTGTTACAGAAGAATCCGGCATCAACGCACTTGCGGCAATGAGAATTAACAGGTTTGATATTGTGCTTTGCGATCACCTTCTGCTCGATGAAAAAACGGGTCAGCAAGTTCTGGAAGATGCCAGGCATCTTAAGTTATTGCCGGTTAGTTCCATCTTTATCATGGTCACTGGTGAGCATCGCTTGGAATTAGTACTTAGCGCTATCGATAACAAACCCGATGACTACCTGATTAAACCCTTTAGCTTAAAACAATTATCAAGCCGAATTGAGAAATGCCAGGCCCGCAAAGAATATTTAGCGAATATTGAAAATGAAATAGATAACGACAATCTCTATCAAGCCATTCATCATTGCGAAAGACTACTCCAGCAAGATAATAAAAAAATGCGCTTGCAAATATTAAAAATGCAGGCCGAACTGTCCATTAAAGTCGGCGATTTTAGGAGGGCCGAGCAGATTTATCAGGATATTCAGCACGAAAGAGAACTCCCTTGGGCCAAACTGGGATTGGGCGTTGTCGCTTTTTATCTTGGCGATTACGGACAAGCTATTAAGACTTTTCAAGAGCTTATCGAGCACCATCCGATGATGCTGGAAGCTTATGACTGGCTAGTAAAAACCCACGAAGCTATGGGCAACAATGAGCAAGCTTTATCTTCACTTGATTCGGCGGTTACACTTTCACCTAAGTCTATCTTAAGACAAAAAAAACTGGCCTGGCTGGCTGACAAAACCGAAAACCTCGATATTGCAAAAAAAGCTTATACAGCCACCATTAAACTGGGCAAAAACTCTATACACAGATCACCCAGCGACTATTCGGGTTTAGCCAATGTTTATTTAAAAAATAACTCCGTCGACGAAGCGGCGCAAATAGTGCGGGAGTTAAATCAGCAGTTTCAAAATGATCCGGAAGCAATGGTTAGGTCCGCCCTGTTAGAAACCGTGATTCATCAGACAAAAGGCAACAAAACACTGGCCTTGCAAGCACAAGCAAAAGCATTTCAACTCAATGAGCTGTTTAACAAACAGATTTCCAAAGAAATACGAATGGAAATGGCAAAGACGTCTTATTTAAACGGCAACAGTGAAACCGGCGATGAAATTCTCAATGATTTAATTAAAACCCATTTTGATGATAAGCTTTTTATCAAAAAAATCGTAACAATGTGCGACGGTTTTATCGGCGAAAATTATGCAAAAAAGCTGATCCAGGACATAAAAAAAGACTTGGTCAATATCAATAATAAAGGCGTCAGCCTGTTCCATGAAGGAAATATTCAGGAGGCTATCGCGCTTTTTGAAGAAGCTATTTTAATAACGCCTGATAATCACAGCATTATTTTAAATCTGATAAAAACGCTTATCTATGATCTGAAGAGTTCTAAACCCGACCAAGAAAAAATCATGCGCGCCCAGTCCTACATTAATAAAGCCATTCAATTACGCATTCCTCACAACAAAGTTAGTGTAATTCAAACAGAACTGAACGCTATTCTCGACACAGCCAACTAAGAAACCGCCAAAATGTCCAATACTCCCATGCATTCAATCGATTTTTCCGCTCTTCTGGCGTCTTCCGTTCATGATCTCAAGAATTCATTACACGCCCTTAGGGAGCTCATCGCTCAGCTTGAGAACTTCTTCCAAGAGCAAAAACCTACCGAATTAAAACAATTAAATTTTGAAGCCAATCGCATGAACAATAATCTCATGCAGTTGCTGACGCTTTATAAAATTGGTATATCACAGTGCACTCCGACTATTGATGAGCATTACGCCGCTGATATATTGGAAGACGTTGTCGACCAGCATTCAACCCTATTAACCTTAGGCAACGTTGAACTTATCACCCAATGCGATAGTGACCTGGTTTGTTATTGCGACAGCGTCATGATCAGCAATGCCCTCTGTACGCTGGTCAATAATGCGCACCGCTATTGTTTCAGCAAAATTTTGCTTTCTGCCAGCCAAGAAGACGATTATGTGGTTTTTTGCATTGAAGATGATGGCAAGGGTTTCCCGGAGAACCTTATGTCGTCCGATTGCAAACAATTCCCTCAGATTGACCTAAGTACCGGTAACACAGGACTAGGATTGTTTTTCACCAAAACAATTGCGCGATTACATGTCCAAGCTGACAAACAGGGTTTTATTGAAACCGATAATAATAGTCAGTTTGGCGGAGCCAGATTTAAACTTTATCTGCCTTAACTGATATAGATGTTAGAGGCGAATATAAAATAAATAGAAAATTTCTCAGCCTGCAAAGCCTCCAGCGGTTCCCATCAAGTAGTTTTCATTTGTTGAGACTAATCCGGCAGCAATAATCCAGCCGTGTCGGGTAACGTCTGATTCTTAGCCGAGTGGAAGCGCCCGATACCTTTCCAAATCTTCCGGCGTATCCAAATCCCACTGTTCACTTAGTTCGTAATGGCGAAGTTTATAATGTTCGATACGGTTGCGGGTTTGGCCGAGCACTTGCGCCGTTCCCCAAGGCATGTTGTCAAAGAGTTCCGGGTGGGGCCGGTTGAGTCCAATCAACACATAGCCGCCATCTTCCGCGGGAGCTAACACGACTTCATGTTCCTGAGTTAAGGCGTTTAGCGTTTGTTCGAGATCCTGTTCGGTTAATGACGGGCAATCGCAGCCCATTAATACGGCGTGAGAATAGGTGACAAGCGCCGAGCAAAAAGCGTGGTGCATGCGTTCGCCTAAATCGCTTCCTTGCTGTTGCTTTAGAACTAACGGATAGGCGGTTTTCGATGCCGCAAAAAAACTATGGTCGGTTGTTGGTGTACACCAAAGCTGTACGGGGCATAAATTGCTTAGTGTCGCCCTTTGCAGCGTTTTCATGCTGAGTTCGATATGAAGTTCAGTTGCTTGGTCGGCGGTTAATTCCGGGATTAACCGGGTTTTAACTTGGCCGGGAACCGGAGCTTTGCAGAAAATCATTAGGACGGAATTGGGGTGTTTGTAAGTCATGATTGATGGGGTGTGGGCGGTTGACGGATCATTTTTACGCATAGGTATTTAAATAACGCGTCATCCCGGCAGGGAATGCCGGGATGACGTTTTTCTGGTTTGGGCGGTATCTCTATCTATGGGGGCGGCCGTAATCACCGTTTCCGCAACGCCTTAAACGGCAACAGCAATAACTGCATAAAGCCTAATTCATGAAGCTCACGAAAAGGCTTTAAACCAATAGCCATAGTCGTTTGAGACTGCTGCGGTTCGGCAATGTAAGTTCTGCACAGTTTGTCCCACCAGGAAATGGAAAAGCCGTAATTGCTGTCTGTTTCTGTCGGAATGGTTGAGTGATGGATGCGGTGCATGTCCGGGGTAATAATTAGCCAACGCAGTTTTTTATCTAGCGCCAGCGGGATGTTGATGTTGCTGTGGTTAAAAGTCGCCGCACCGTTCAGGATAATCTCAAAAGCAATGACTGCCCACGGGTTTGCGCCGATTAAAACAATGCACAGCACTTTGTACAGCATCGAAATCATGATCTCCAGCGGATGAAAGCGCACTGCGGTAGTGGCGTCGAATTCCAGATCGGTATGATGCACCTGATGTAAACGCCAAAGCAGCGGCCATTTATGCGAAACGATGTGTTGGCAGTAAATGGCAAAATCGAGAAATAATAAAGTCACAATAATCGACAGCCATTTTGGGGCGGCCAGCCAGTTTAATAGGCCGTAACCTTGGTCTATCGCGGTTACGGCGCTCAAGTAGGCAATGCCGCCTAGACTTAAGCGCATGATCGCGATATTGAATGCGGCGAGGCCCAAGTTAACCGGCCAGCGCTGCTTGCGGCTGATATGCTGGATTCTTCTGGGGCTGACATATTCCCAGCCAACCATGATGCAGAAAATGCCTAATGCTGCGGATAAACGGATTATGGTTTCCAAAACTGCCCCCGGGAATAAAGTACGGCCAATAGCTGCGGTTCAGCGCCAAAAAAGTAACGCAGGCGTAAACTCCACATTAGCAGTATAGTCCTGTATATGCCATAGCGCTCCCATCTTCGGCCGGAGCTGGTGACTTTGGCACTGATGCAAACCGGCGGGCTGATTTTTTTTAGAGCCTTGCTCAAGGCGATGTCTTCCATCAGGGCGATTTCGGGATATTGCCCGACTGCTTCAAACGCTTCTTTGCTGACAAAAATCACCTGATCGCCGGTGGCTATGCCGGTCAGGCGGGAGCGCCGGTTCATCATCCAGGCGATGATTTTCAACATGAAATGATCGCCGCTTAATTGAATGTCGAAGCGTCCCCATTGTTTATTGATACCGATGCGCTGTTCGATCAGTTGCAAGGCGTTTTCGGGCAGAGAGGTGTCAGCATGGAGGAATATTAATATGTCGCCATTTGCATGGGTTGCGCCGATGTTCATTTGCCGGGCACGGCCTTTTGCCGAGTTTATGATTTTGTCGGCCAAATGGGCATATGGATAATCAGACGATGCGCTTCCGGCATCGACTATGATGATTTCACAGTTGTTGCGCAAAGGCTGCAACGGTAGCAGGCACAAGGCGATGGTTTTTTCTTCATTTAAGGTTGGGATGATGATCGAGAATTTCATTAGACGAGAACCATATCGATATGCAGACCTTCCAGGTTTTCAAAACTTGGAAGGTCTAACTCGCAACGTTCTGAACAGGCGGGAGGAACTGTAATTATCCCGATTGACGCTGCAAAGCCGCCCTGATGCACCGCAAAACTCCATAATTGTATTGCCCGCTGAATAACTCATAAACCGGCTTAAGCGCGTTCCGTTGGTCTTCGGGCAGGTTGATAATCGCTTCTTCTATCAGCTTGATTTCCTGCTCAGGTAGTTCAACCACATCGGCTAGCACCAGCATCCCTTTTTCCAGAGACTGGGCTAAATGTCCGTAAACGGTAGTCTCTTGCAGCTCTCGTTGTTGGGCAATCTGCTTTACATTGTAACCCAGCCGGAACAAGGCTACCGACTCGGCCATCGTGTCCGACAGGCCAATCGGTCCGTTGTTAAGATCGGCAAACTCCTTAATTACTGCCAGGAATTCATCCGCATAAAGCTCCAACTTGCGCTCGCCGACCCCGGACAGCAAACTCATCTGCTGGCGGTTGGTCGGCTTGGCTTCCAGCATTGCCATCAAGGTTGCATCATGAAAAATAACATAAGGCGGTACATCCTGGGCATCGGCAAGCATTTTACGCTTGGCGCGCAACGCATTCCACAGCAAGGTATCGCCGGCTTTGGCAAATTCCCTGCTCGTCTTCTTGCTGCCGCTTCGATCGCGCTCAGGTTTCGCAGGTTGCAAATCCTTACGCAACATCAATTGCTGTTCGCCGCGCAAAATAGGCCGGCAGGACTCGGTCAGTTGCAATGCGCCAAAGTGATCGAAATTGACGGCAACCAGACCTCGGGCGACCAGTTGCCTGAACACTGAATGCCATTGTTGCTCTTCAATATCCGTGCCGATGCCGAAAGTCGACAGCTTGTCATGAGCAGCTTTAAGAATCCGTTCGGTAGCCTTGCCGCGCAACACATCGATCAAATAGCCGACGCCGTAACGCTGCTGGGTGCGGTGGATGCAGGACAATGCTTTTTGTGCAGCCAGCGTCCCGTCCCATGTCTTGACCGGCTCCAGACAGGTGTCGCAGTTGCCGCAGGGCTGCTCAAGACGGTCGCCGAAATAACTCAATAAGGCCTGCCGACGGCAATGAACCTGCTCGCACAAAGCCAGCATCGCATCGAGTTTGTGGTACTCAATGCGCTTGTGCGCTTCATCGGCGTTGGAGTCCTGAAGCATTTTCCGCAACGTGATTACATCCTGCAAACCGTAAGCCATCCAAGCGTTGGCAGGCAAACCGTCGCGCCCGCCCCGGCCGGTTTCCTGGTAATAGGCCTCAACGCTTTTGGGCAAATCCAGGTGCGCGACAAAACGGACATTAGGTTTGTCGATGCCCATGCCGAACGCGATGGTCGCCACAATCACCAAACCATCTTCCATTAAAAACTGGTGTTGGTGTTTGGCGCGCAAACCGGCATCCATTCCGGCATGATAGGGCAGGGCGTTGATGCCTTTAGTCCTGAGCCATTCAGCGGTCGCATCGACTTTTTTGCGCGACAGGCAATAGACAATCCCCGAATCACCGGCGTGTTCGGCGCGGATAAAATCAATCAACTGTTCACGGGAGTTTTGTTTTTGCACGATCTGGTAACGGATGTTAGGACGGTCGAAGCCGCTAAGATAGAGCTTCGCTTGTTCTAGCCCCAGGCGCAGTTTGATTTCTTCGCGGGTTTTGTCGTCAGCGGTCGCGGTCAGCGCGATGCGGGGAATGTCGGGGAAGCGCTCATGCAGCAGGGAAAGCTGGAGATAATCCACCCGAAAATCATGTCCCCATTGGGAAACGCAGTGGGCCTCGTCAATCGCAAACAGCGCAATCTTGATGCGTTCGAATAGCGCGCCGGTACGGTCGGAGGTCAAACGTTCCGGGGCGATGTACAGCAAATCCAGCTCGCCGTTGAGCAACTGCTGCTCGGTTTTTCGGGATTGTTCAAGGGATAAGGTGGAATTCAAAAAAGCGGCTTTGACGCCTAATTGCAGCAAGGCGTTGACCTGGTCCTGCATTAACGCGATCAATGGGGAAATCACAATGCCGACACCGGGCCTGATCAAAGACGGGATCTGATAACACAACGATTTACCGCCGCCGGTCGGCATTAAAACCAACGCATCCTGGCCGGCTATCAGTTGTTCGATGACGTCCTGTTGTTGGCCTCTAAATTTATCATAGCCGAAAACGGTCTTGAGGATTTCGATGGGTTTGTTATTCATGAACCTTTTTGTGATCAACCTATATCCGTCGCATATCAACATTCAGCACTTCTGTTCCCTCTCCTGCTGGAGAGGGTGAGGAGGTATTAAAAACCCAATGATGTGCAATACTATATGGCATTATGCCGCACAATGCGGTTAGCGCCTACTGTGCCGTACGGGTTAGGGGATTTAATCTTTGATCTTCAGTAAAAATGCGGGTAATGCTAGTTTCTTCAATAGTACCAATACGCTGCTTCTTGCGCGGCAGTCGCGACAAAATCGCTGACGCTACAGCCTTGAAGCTTTGTGAGCACGTTTGCCAACAGCTAAAATAGCTCCAAAGTACTTATCATTCCTGCAAAATCGCAATTAAGATACAATGCCGCCTATCCCCAAACGCGCAAAGCTGCAAACTAGCGTGGAAGATTTGCCAGCGTTACCATAAAAGATCGTCTACACTTTCCAGCTGGAAATTACTACTCTACTGTTTTTATTTAATGAATTTATTTTCTTTAGCTAGAAAAACCAGTGCCGACGATTGGAAAAAACTAAAAGCTGTTTTGCAAGCTGAGCAACTCGTCGTCGAACTAAACCATGAAAACTGAGGAAGGGAGAAGTCAATTGCATCGTTTAGCAGGATTTCTTTGTGTGATTTTTCTATCAGGTTGCGCAACCTTGAGCCAGGAAGACTGTCGTCGTGGCGATTGGTTTGGACTGGGTATTCGTGATGGACTCGCCGGTGAAACCAGCAGCCGACTGTCAGATCACGTAAAAGCCTGTTATGAATATGGCATTGCAATAAACAATGAGGCGTATTTTGCCGGTCGCGAACAAGGATTGCACGATTACTGCCGAATTGATAATGCCTTCAGCGTAGGATTGAACGGGCATCAGTACCAGCATGTCTGCCCGCCATCCATAGATGGCTTATTTGGGCGCTATCATTCAGCTGCCTTTGCCATCTACGAACACCGCGCTGAACTGGACAGGCTTGATCAAGAAATCTCCGGCAAAGAAAGCAGTTTGCACGACAAAAAATTAAGCGATAAGGACCGCGAGTGGATTCGTTCCGGTCTGCGGGACTTGGATCGCCGATACCATTATCTTCGCGATGATCTTTACTACCACGAACGACAGCTTGATGATTTGCGCCGCGAAGCCCAGTCTTATCGTTGAAGATGTTAAATATTTGCTTACAATAGCCTCACTGAGGCATTCAGTAAACAGTTGCCGTTTCCGACAACTCCTTTTTCCTGGGTACTTGCCTTTGCGTTTCTGCATCGTCAAGGAAATTGCTAAGGATTCTAAAACAACTTAAACAATATTATCTGTGTCAATTCTTTGCACTACTTGATAAATAAATCGAGCCTGACGTCCAATTACATTTCAGTTATCGGCCGAGGGTGTGTCAAAACGCATAACCGCATTTGCCTGAAGTGAAAATTATTCCACTAAGCAACTTCAAACGGGCACTTTTTTAATGCTTGTCTCCATAGTGATCGGTAATTTGCTCAATAATTGGCATGACCAAACCACTGAATTTTCGATTTCTGCCTTTTGACACACTCTGGGCCTAAAACGGGCAGTCGCCCCTTCTTCATCAAATGTCCGTCCAAGAGGAGAGTTTTTATTAAAAAAAATGCCCGAAGAAACTTCTAAGGGCATTGTGGCAAGCCGACTTAGGGGGAGTCGCCATGCATGAGGACTTTAAGAAGAATTCAAAATTATGAGGATAAACCTTGAATTCGAGAAATATTGTTTCTCACTTTAAAACATTAGTAAATCCGTCCGACTACTTACTAGCCAAGATATCGGACTCCGAAGTTCCTCGGAATTATCTGGGCTACAAATCCCGGCCAGTGATTAACGAGCTCTTTTCTGCATAGGTATTCGTACATATCCCAAAATGATCAGTTAACTTTTATCCTGTTCCGCTTACCATTTGGGACTAAACGGCTGCAATTAGTAGGCTCAATCATGAATAGTTACAAATACCATATTCATCATAATGAAGTTCAATGTATAGGGAACGACATTATCAAACCTGAATTAACCAATTCTCAGCTTAATATCGAGTACGAAAGCATTGACACCGAATTGCATCTTTACGCACTCTCGAAGAATTTCGAATTATTGTGTAACACACAACAGGATGAGAAGGGTGGTGTTATAGTCGATTTTAGGAATTTCAGGTCAAGTGAGGAGGCTGACACATTTGTCAAACAATTTCCGGAATGGTTAAAGACGAGGATTGATACCAGTTTTTGTCCAATCATTCAGAGAGAGGAATCGTTGGCGTGATGCGTGCAAAAGAGCAGGGAATATTTGCCAATTTAGCCGGAAAAGAGCGTCAAAATTTGCCGATCACTAATTGCTATCTCTCTGTTTTTAATGCATAAGCACTTTGTATGGATTGGAATAGTAGCGCTTAATAGCGAAAAAATCGGAAACTATTTTACAAAGTAGTTATCGGATCTATGTTTGGGCGGGTAAATGAAGCAGTTACCTTGCAAGTAGGCAGGTTAGCTGGCTTGGGTATGGTAAAGATGAAAGATACTTCCGGCAATGTTTAGCTAATGCGTGTTCAATAGACCCTATATTAAGCTACATACCAGATTTTTTTTAACGGCTTAGTGCTGAATTTGAATAAATATTAAGTGGATCGCATAAAGTTCGTTGGTTACTGCTGTCTAATAAATCAATAGCTTGTGCTGTGCTAACAGCGCAAACGGACTTCTCGCTGGGCCCTTACCGATAGAGGGATCAACATAAAGTAACAACCCCCCCGTTATGAAGATAACGGGGGGATTATTTTATTTACCTACTTCACTAGTGACGTTGCTGGTTTTTCTCTTTTCTATATTCTTGAAGGTTTCACTTTGCAACTGCTGTACCGCACCACTTTGCAAATGCTTAGTTTCGTCCCTTTTCAGCAGAACAACTAAAACAATAATAGCAGCAATAGCAACACCAGCGATCAACCATGTGTTGTCTTTTTCTTGTTCTTCAGCCATTTTAAAATCCTCGTAGTTAATTTAATTCTATTTTGTTCCCTTTCCTCAAAGGGGGCGCTTGACTGGACAAAGTGATATGCAGATCTGCAATTGGCCGAAAATGTTCATACATTATCAGGTCAAAAATTGCTAATCTATCACCCCGCCCATAGATCAACAATACATATTCAGAATTGAATACACAATATGTAATGATACCTATATTTACTAACTCAAAAAATCAGCGGCTTTTATATGCATGTAAACAATTTGTAAAGTTTACCGACCTTTCACTGACTATCCGGTTTTTAGCCGATACCTGACAGTCGATGCTGTTGTCAGGCACTAGCCTTCAATAACAAACAACACAATCAGACCGCCTTAAGATTAAAAAATACCGCAGGATTAATATTCAAACGCTTAGCTAATTTATTGATATGGTCTTTGGTGAGATTTCTTTTTCCATTGAGTATCATGGACACCAGCGATTTTGAGTCGATCTCTTCTTTCAGGTCGGATACGGTTAAATTATGCTGATTCACTGATGTTACGCAGTTAATCGAATTTAGACTGCATTAATATTTTTATTATTAGGGTGTCGCTAACGCGACGGTTTTTTTTGAATCGGGTTCTCGCACCCGAAGGCGAGATACTTTTCTTTGCTTCGCCAAAGAAAAGTATCCAAAAGAAAGGCGACCCGGTTGCCGCTTGAATCACTCGGCACATCCTTGTGCCTCGCCCTTCGGGTGCGATGCATGCAAATCGGCTATCCTGCCGATTTGTCCTGCGCTCCTCGCTTTCGACTGGGGTTGCCAGAAGGGCCACCTTGGCCCTCTGGCAACGCGCTGCATCCATGCAGCACCCCCTTTCGGGCTATTCCCGCCGAAAGCTCCGGTGCTCAGCGCGGCAAACGGGAGAGATACGGTCTATGCGTAACATCAGTGATTCATTAATACTCTCAGCACTGATATTTTCTGGCTTAAACTATCTGCTTCACGGGCAAAGCTGACTAAAGCCTCTTGGCGCACTCATATTTTTCAATCGCTCCGCTAAAATCTCTATTAAGTCGATCAACGGATCGTCAGTCCTGTAGGCTGGAATAAGTCGGTTTGAGCGATAGAGAAAATCGGCGTTGCCTACATGGACAGATATTTGCTCCTGCAATATCTGCATTCACCACATCCATGTGGATTATGTAGGTAAGGGGCGTGAGCACGACTGCATGGATGCAGGAGGTAGAGCAACGCAGGGAGCAGTTGCCGAGGAGCGGAAGCTTTTCCGGCAACACAACGTCGAATTCGCCGGAAACTGTTTGCACATCAAAATTTAGTTTTTAAACTCTCCTCAACCCTCTCGGCAATTGCTCCTGCATCGCCTAAAGCGCCTACTGTTGGTGCCCTACTATCTACATCCATGTAGGCATTCAGAGGAGAGAGAGAAGCTTTACAACGGCTCAAACAAAGCCGTCAAATCCTCCGCCGTCAGCTTCATGGATTCTTCTTTCCCGCCGCCCTTATAAATCCCTTCAGCCAATGCGCGCTTTTTTTCCTGCATCGCAATAATCTTTTCCTCGACCGTATTTTCAGTAATCAGCTTATAAATGAACACCGGCTTGTCCTGGCCGATGCGATGAGCCCGGTCTGCGGCCTGGCTTTCTGCGGCGGGGTTCCACCATGGATCGTATATGATCACGGTATCGGCTTCGGTCAGGTTTAAACCGACCCCTCCGGCTTTCAGGCTGATCAGGAAGACGTTCACTTCACCGCTTTTAAAGCGTTCTATGGGTTCGTCGCGGTTGCGGGTTTGGCCGGTCAGTTTGGCGTAGCCTATCTTTCTGGCGTTCAATTCATTCTCAATCAGCGCAATCATGCGGGTGAATTGCGAGAACACTAGAATCCGGCGGCCTTCTTCCAGCTGCTCAGGCAATAGTTCCATCAGCAGGTCGAGCTTGGCGGACTCCTGCACTTTTTGCGCTTCCTTTAGCGACAGGGTACGCGGGTCACAGCAGGTCTGGCGCAGTTTAAGCAAAGCGTCCAGGATTGTGATATGGCTGCGCGACAGGCCTTTTTGGGCTATCGCATCGCGGACTTTTTTCTCCATGGTCAGGCGGATGCTTTCGTATAAAGCGGCTTGTTTATCATACAGCGGCACGGAACGGATAATCTCGGTTTTAGCCGGCAGTTCGGTGGCGACTTCATGCTTGGTGCGGCGCAGCATGAACGGCGCAACCCGGCGCGACAATCTTGTTCTTTGTTCGCTATCGCCATATATTTCAATCGGGGTGCGGTAGCGTTTTTTGAATGTGGCGATATCGCCCAGAAAGCCCGGCATCAGGAAATCGAATTGCGCCCAGAGTTCGCCCAAATGGTTTTCCATCGGAGTACCGGTCAGGCACAGCCGGTGATTGGCTTTGATGCGGCGCACCAATTGCGCGGCTTTGGATAGCGGGTTTTTAACGGTTTGGGCTTCGTCCAAAATTAGGTAATGGTACTCGTGCTCAAGCAGTGTTTCCTCGTCTCGGGACAACAACGGGTAGGTGGTCAGGATCAGGTCGTAGTCCCTGATTTTATAAAACAGCTGTTTGCGTTCGGTGCCTTGCAAGATCAGGATTTTCAAGTCAGGTGTGAAGCGTTCGGTTTCCCGTCGCCAGTTGCTCATCAGGCTGGTCGGCGCGATGATCAGGCTGGGCAGCCTCATTCGGCCGCCTTGTTTTTCGAGCAACAAGTGGGCGAGCGTCTGTATGGTTTTGCCGAGGCCCATATCGTCGGCGAGTATGCCTGAGAATTTATATTCCCGTAAAAATTGCAGCCAGTTGAGTCCATGTTTCTGATAATGCCGCAGCTCTGCCTGCAAGTTGGCAGGCAGGGCGGCATCTTCAATGCCGGTAAAGTTCTTTAGTTTTTGCCCCAGTTCCCGCAACTCTTTTCCGCCGTTGATAGAGAATATGCCGTGGTTTTGTTCTTCCAAGTCAGCCAACATGGCGGCGTTAAAACGGGACATTTTTAATGAGCCGTCCTTGCCCATCGTGCTGCTGTTAAACAGCTCTATCAACACATCCAGAAACGGTTTGATTTTGTCGCTGGGCAAGCTTAAGTAGTTGTGCTCGCCGAGGGGGATGCTGAGCATTTCAGGGAGGTTTTCCAGGTCGTAGTTTTCCAGCACCGGCATAATCAACGGCAGCAAGGGCAAGGGCTGGCCGTTTATTTCGATATTAAAGCTCATTTCAAACCAATCCTGCTGGCTTTCGCTGATTTGCGCGTCCCAGTTCTGGGCGGTTTGGAAATTAAGCAGAAAACTGTCATCTATGTCGATAATCCAGCCGTCCTGTTCCAAGTCTAGCAGGACGTTTTGTAAAAAGTCTCCCCACCGCGTGGCGCTATCCATTACGGTTTTTGCCGGACTGAATAAAAGCAGCTCCTGTACGCCGGTTTCTATCGAAGGAGCGGGGGCAAAGCCAAGGTCAGTCAGGCGATGTACCGCCAGTTGTTCGGTTTCTATATCGCGTTTAATCCGTAGTAGTCCTTGCTCAGTTTTTACCACGCTGTAGTCTTCCGGGGGGATCGCTGAGATTGTCCATTCGCCATAATTGAAACTTACTGCCATAAAATGGATGTATTGTTGGGGTGTCGACTGATGACCGAACAACAAAAGCTTGGGTGTAGGCGTCAGCTGATCGGTTTCGATTAATTCGACTTTTTTGGGGGCAGGCAGCGGCAAGCTCGGGTGCTCAATAATCAGGCGTTGACTGAATTCATCGGCATATTCGGTTGGAATCAGCGGGGCAGCCAAGATATTTTTAAGTTGATCGATTGACAGATTGTGAGTGTCGATCACACCTACCAAACCCAAAGCGGCGTCCAGGTATTGTGGCGGGTCGGTTAGCAGTAAAATTGCCGGAGGATCGATTTCGACAACTAATTGATAATCGCCGTTAGGGGCTGTTCGCCAGTTGAATTTCAAATCGCGGCCGGTTCCTCTTGTTAACGCAGCTTGCTCGACATCTTGCCAGAACAGCCGGCCTGTTTTTAGTAATTTGGATAAAGCCAAATAACCGGTAGCGCCGGCAATCAAGGGTTCGTCTTTAAAAGCGGGATTCAGTACAGTCAGCAGTTTGGCAATTTCCTGGTCTTCCGGTTGCACATAGTTGAGATAGGAATAGCTGTAGCGGAGATTGTTTAAGGTTGTTCTTCTGCCTTTAGCCAACCCTCCGGTCTTCTTTGCTTTGGTGATTAAAAGCTCAATAGTGAATTCGTGTTTCGCATTGCCGGGCTTAAGGATATAAGCGATAAAATCCTGGTGGACATCGTGTTGCCCCGGCGCTTGCGTATAAAGGCTGTCGAGCCAATCCAGACAGTTGGGTTTTATATCCGATGCGGGAAGACCGGGCTTGGTGTTTTGATACATCAGGCAAACAGCGGCAACATGCTTGCAGTTATAGCCGACAGGGCAAGTGCAGTCGCCTTCTATTTCTGCCGAGCTATAGTCCGGTCTCCAGACGATGCGAATATTTTGCCGGTACGGATCTTTATGGCTGCCTTTAACGGCGGCATTGAT
This sequence comes from Methylobacter sp., assembly GCF_004322395.1. Taxonomy (GTDB): domain Bacteria; phylum Pseudomonadota; class Gammaproteobacteria; order Methylococcales; family Methylomonadaceae; genus Methylobacter_A. The sequence goes on along the minus strand of NZ_SCTW01000046.1, from coordinate 7,942 downwards.
CTGCACAAACAAAGCGCCTTCGCTTGCGATAGTAAGATTAATCACTGTGCCTCTTTCAAAATAGCTGCGTCCCCGCTCGTAAAAAGCGTCGCCACATTCATAGCGAATATCGGAACGAAGCAGTTTTTTTTGTTTATTCATAGAGGCCTAGCGAACAGTTGAAGAGGGCGCTTATTGTACTGTAATCTGGCGCAGTTGTTAGGAATAGGTATCTTCAACAGTAGTCTTAGCTCCCGTTTTCTGATTAAGTATGAAATCTAGAAATATGTAAATGTCAGGAGAAAAGATATGAAACGGTATCTATTAACTATCTGTTTATTGTTGAATGCTTGTTCAAGTTTGCCGACTGCAATAAAAAATCCCCCTCTGAATGACATTTCCTATGTTCAGGCAATTCAAAGTATTGGCAGCTATAAAAATGCGCCGGTGCGTTGGGGCGGCATTATCATTGATGTGGAAAACGAACAAAATTTCAGCTTGGTGCAAGTGTTATATTATCCCCTCGACAGCGATGGTAGGCCTCGGATTAATAAATCGAATGAAGGACGATTCCTTTTTAAAAGCCCTGGGTTTCTTGATCCGGCTGTTTACACCAAAAACACCGAAATCACTGTTGCAGGAACGCTTATAGGTGATGCCGAACGTATGGTAGGCAATAAAACTTTGCGCTTGCCATTAATTTCAGCTACAACCATTTACCGGTGGCCGATTTACATCTACGACTATTATTACGATAGTTTCGGCTATGGTTATGGTTATAATCCTTATTATGGCGGTTATCCTTATTATTGGGGAAATTACTATTGGCCTCGTTATCGTTATTAAATGAAATGCTGCATTTAAGCTAGATCGCGACCTTTTTTTGGGGATAGACCTAGTTTATTTTTTTTGTTGCTATATAATACGCGGCTTACCAAAGTTATCGATGCCTCGGTGGCGAAATTGGTAGACGCAAGGGACTTAAAATCCCTCGTTCGAAAGGACGTGCCGGTTCGACTCCGGCCCGAGGCACCATATATTAAGGGCTTAGGCGATGCCAAGTCCTTTTTTATTGCCTTTCGTTTTTTATGAGACGTTGGTGGTGCAGCTCAAAACAAAAAAGCCGCAACAAACCATCTATGCAGAACTATTTCAGCAGCACAAAGGTTTTTCCTGCCGTTCGTCGTTATTTTCGGTTACTAAGCATCTAAAGCTCGCCGCCGCCTGTATCTGTAATAAGCCCGATCTGCCAATCTGTATTGCCTATCCATGCAATTTATTGAAAAGTCTGAGATGAGCTCAGCGTTTAAGATTTTTAGATAAAGAAGCCACGCTTCCATTGTTAATTTTCTAAACATCGTTTTATCCCTCAATCTAAGCCGAAAATGGCACAATTAAAACGCTTTAATTGAAATTCAATCTAAGCCCCATAAACCTGACGAACAGTCAGAACTGTATAAGTTAACTGTAGGATAGAGAGTTCAACTTTTTCAATCAATAAGTACAATCACCTAATTAGATGAACGCGAATTTGAGTTAAAGCAGTCACTTACAGTGAAGAATAAAGACGTCGGGGATAAAAAATTCCATTTGTAAGTCCGGTTATCCGCTGCAAAATTAAACTACGGTAGAATACCTACAGTATTGACTCGATGAGGATGGTTGGGGATCATAATATTTATAGGCTCAATAAAGAAACGGGATAAATATGGCGTTAACAACTTGCAAGGCATGTAGCCACCAAATTAGCGCAACAGCGGAAGATTGCCCTTATTGTGCAAGAGTGCCTCTTATTGTTAAGTGTGAGATAGCGGTTCTTATCGTACTTTTTGTGGCATTGATGATAATCGTTAGACATATTCCGCGAAGTTCTCCAATAAAACAGCCATCTGTCCAAGAGCAAGAAGCAGAGTCGACAGCTGAAGTATTATTTAACATTCCAAAACTCGCAGGAAAAACCGAAGCCGAAGTCGAGACGCTATTGGGCGAGTCCGTTTTCTGCGCCAAATCGGAGTCAGCGTTGAACTGCTCGTACCGGGAAAATGAAGTTGAAGTTGTATTCATAGACGGAAAAGCGGACTGGATTACTGTATACGGCGCATTTCGCAGCCCTTCTTATCATCAGAAGATTGAAGGAAAAACCAAAGCTGAGGCATTAAAGTTACTTGGCGATCCTGTTTATTGCGTTAAGGCAAAATCCGCCTTGCAGTGTGCATTTCGAGAGGGCGATGTCAGCGTTGAATTTATCGATGGAAAGGTCGATGGAATTGTCGTAAAAGGAGATTTGAGCAGGACGTCATACAGCAAAGATACGCTGGCAGTGCTTGGTCTTCCGGTAAAGGACGCAACATTTAGCAACAAGAATGTCATGCGCTGGGAGAATATTTCGGGACTCTTAAACGTAACTTTGCATTCGCAAGGTAACGCAGTGTCTCTTGTGACGGTAAAGGCTAAAACCAAGTAAGGCCGTTACGCAAACCGGCTTCGAAACATAAAGTACACTGCCCCAACAAGGCAAATGCCCGCCCACAAATAATCCAGTTTCAATGGTTCTTTCAAATACATTACCGAAAAAGGAACGAATATTGTAAGAGTAATAACCTCTTGCATTATTTTAAGCTGGCCAACACTCAGAACCGTAAAGCCTATCCTGTTCGCCGGAACCTGGAACAAATATTCCAGCAATGCAATTCCCCAGCTTATTATCGCGGCGATTAGCCATGGCTTGTTGTTGAGTTCTTTAAGATGAGCATACCATGCGAATGTCATAAAAACGTTGCTGCATAAAAGTAAAGCTATAGATATTAAGACTGGGGGCATACTAATTTTTCGTGTTGCGTAATTGTTGTTGATAACCGGCTTACTGCGGCATCAGGCGGTGGGTAAATTCGAGTGGACGGCATAGTGAAATATCATTAGGTCGGGCATAAAAAGTATGCCCAATATCTAGACCATTTCCCTAGGTCAGTTAAGTATGACGAATTTCAGCGTGTAGATTCACGCCCAGTGCTCGAACCACTTTCATCACCGTCTCGTAGCGAGGTTTAGCGCCAGGCGAGAGCGCCTTGTAAAGGCTTTCGCGGCCCAAGCCGGAATCCTTTGCCAATTGGGTCATGCCGCGAGCGCGCGCTACAGTCTTTACTGCAATTAGAAAAGCGTCGGGGTCGGGGTCTTCCAGTGCCGCAGTCAGATAGGCGGCAATGGTTTCTTCGTTGTCAAGGTAATCAGCAGCGTCGAATGTGGTGAAATTGGTCATATAGTATTAATCCTTCGGTAAAGCGTTCGCCATTTCTATGGCGCGCTTGATGTCACGTTTTTGGGTTGATTTGTCGCCGCCCAACAGCAACAGATAAATTACAGCGCCACGCCGGATGAAATATACCCGGTAACCGGGGCCGTAGTGAATCCGCATTTCGGAAACTCCTGCCCCCACCGGTTCGCAGTCGCCAAAGTTGCCTTTTGCAGCACGATCAAGGCGTAAAACAACAGGGTCTTTCAGGCCGACTAGCCAAGCATCGAATTCATCGGATTTCTGGAAGATATTCATGTTTGAAGTGTATTCGATCGGATACGAAAGTCAAGTAGAATGCAATGAAATGCAGAAATTTCAGTTGTGTAGGTTGGGCACCAGCAGTAGGCGCTTTACGACTGCATGGATTGCAGGAGGTAGAGCAACGCATGGAGCGGTTGCCGAGGCGACCGCTTTTCGTTGTCCAACATTTAGGTATCCAGAGGCGGGTAAACCCGAAATCAGTCGTTATATTGAAATGTCGTAATGTTGAGCATAAAAAGCATACTTGATTTACAGGACTTGAGAGAAGGCGGTCTTAAAGTTGTACCCTTTGACTGGCTTGTTAGGCCAAATAGCCCCACTGCTTAAATTGCTGCTGTAATTCCGGTTCGTTTTTAAATGCTTGGAAATAAATATATTCAGGTGCCAAATCAGCACCATTTGGCCAAACAATTGTATCCAGCTCTTCATCAACAACTAAGCTTGAAAACATGGACTTATTTTTTAAGGGTTCAAATATTGCTCCCTTCAAAGCATCGGTTAAATCGGCTATACCTGTTCGACCATCATTAAACGATAATTCCACTTTATAATCTTCCAAATATCTTGCATTGGTAACATGAAGAAACATTACTCTTACTCCAGAGGTTTAATCGTTTTTGGAACTTGATCTTTTTGACAAAGCTCCCGATTTTCTATGATGTAAGTCATACCATTCAAGAACATGATGTAACGCCCGCTTTGGAAATTTTCCTTCCACCACGCCTGCAAGGATATTGACCGTGATTTCATACTCACCGTATTTTGCATGAAAATGTGGTGGCGCATTCATCCCAATACATGGCGATGATTATTCCAAGAAACCGACTTATGATAGCCGTCAAAGCACTCCATTTTTCAGAAAGACTCAATTAATTTTGCCATAGTCAGTAAAATTTCATCGAGCTAATTTTTTGTATGCCAAGCGCTCTAAATCAGCGGCGGTGCGAAGCACTGTCCGTGCATGCCGTTGTTATGCCGCTCCCGATTCAAGCGAGGCCCCGTTGCACACGAGCACGATCTTGCCTGTCACGCCTCCCTTCCCGAGCAACTCGTGCGCGTGTCTTGCCTCGGCAAGAGTAAATCGCTGCGCGATTAGCGGCTTGATCTTTTTCTGTTGAAGGAGGTCAAACAGGGCGATCAAATCCTGTCGAAACAGTGCCGGTCTCATCCGTTTAAGCCACTGGATGCTGTAGGGGACCACTCGTTTCCGGCCCGGGAGAAGCCAGCCGCCAACAATGTACAACCCGAAAATGGCGAGTCTACGATAGCGATGACGACGACCTGAACGACCTGAAGCTAATCGCCCCTCACGTAGTGAAGAAGTAAGGCCATAGGCCACTACTCTCCCGTCAGGACGGAGAGCCTTGCGGGAACGCCATATATGGGTACTACCGATGCCGTCAAAGACAACGTCCACGCCCTCACTCGTGAGGCGGTGAATTTCTTTCACGAAGTCCTGATGCTGGTAATCAATCGGGATACCGCCCAGGTCGGAAACGGCCGACGCATCTCGCGATGAACAGGTACCGTACATCTCCAGCCCGGCGATGCGCCCAAGTTGCAATAGCGCCGAGCCAACCCCGCCTGCCGCGCCGTGAATCAACACGCGCTGGCCCGGTCTGACCTTGGCGGAACGATGCAGCATCTGGTACGCCGTGACGTAGTTCAACACGAGGCTGACCGCCTCGGCGGCGTCCAACCCAGATGGCACCGGAACCAATTCATTTTGCGGCAGGCAGACGAACTCCGCGTACGCACCGCTGATCGGCAGCGCGGCAATTATCTGGCCTGGTTCGATTCCAGAGGCACCGTTTCCGAGCCGATCCACCACGCCAATTAGATCCCACCCCGGTGTGAAGGGCAGTGGGGGCGTTTCGGGATGAATGCCCTCGCGCATCATTAGGTCGGGCAAGCCGACACCTGCGACCAGCACTCTCACCCGCACTTCACCATCCTTCGGCTCGGGGCACTCTTCTTCAACCATCCGAAGTGCATCGGGGCCGCCGTAGTGAGTGACTATGATGCGCGTGTGTTTCATAAACCTCTTCCTCCCTTGCCGGGTGCTCGAGCTTGTGCGGCGTAACGTGAAAATAACCGGGGCTGCGCAGCCTTATCGCGCAGCGTCCGGTTGATTGCAGGGTTAGAACCCACTACCACCGAGCGGCCTCTGGTTTCGCGAGCAGGCAAGCGGCTGGTAAAGACCGCTCGTACTCCGACAATCGCTGTTCCAATAGACCTCCCGTTCCAAGCACACGAATCTCCCCGTTGATTCGATCGACAATGAACGGTGCATTGCCGACGAGTGCCTCAGAGAATTTGCTCTTGTCGTGCAAGAAGGCGCTGCTCTGATAGTAGAAAATCCAACCGTACGGCTTGGCTTGAACGGCCTCGCGAACTATCTCTGCACAGCCGTCCGTCATGACGGCGACCCAGACTTCTGCGATTTGGCGAGCTTTCGAAAATGGCAGCATGGTTCTAACGTAAAGCTAAGGGGCGTGCCGTTCACGGACGGTGAACGAAGCCGCAAAGCTTGATAAATTACAATCCTGCAAAACCGCCACGAAACGGCACGTCCCTTTGAGCGCCGTGTTAGGCATTGGTCCGCGGCCCATGTATCACTCGCGCTATGACGGAACCGATGGCAGCACAAACAGCGGCGAAGATGAGAACAAAAACAATAGTGGTAGCGATGACAGCTGTTGTTGCTTGCTCTACCGGTAGGGCGCCGGGCCCAATTTGCCAAGAAATGTACCAACCCAGCGTGGCATCAACGACCTCTACTAGCAGAGCAGCTCCAACCGCACTAAAGAATCCTTGACGGCGGAACACAAGATACCCGATTGTGGCATAGATGAGAACCGAACCTACCGCGGCATCTTCGTAAGGGAAGCCGAAACCAACAGACACGAACGAAGCCACCGTATCAAATGCCAGCACAGCGAGAACCCCAAACCCCACTATTGTCCAGAACATAATCACCCTCCTTTCTGCTTAAAATGCCTAACGTAGAGCTAACCGGGCGCGGCTCGGAAAGCTGAAAAAATAAAACCGCATTATAACCGCGCTCCGGTTGAGCGCCATGTTAGGGATATTCGACATGTTCTGGTCTCATATGGAAAAACTCCCAACTAGGATTAAACTCCGTGAGCTTAATCAGTTTTCCCGTCGTGAAGTGCCCCGTTTTTTCTTTGTATCCTTTCTCGGACTTCTCCGAGTAGATGGCTATTCCTGTTAAATAATTGAAGCTTTCCTGGATGAATGGTTTCTTCTCTTCTATCGCTCCGAATTCCTTTGACTCCTGTCCGATCAGTACCAATTGTCCATCGCGCATTTTGAATTGGTACTCATCAGACCACCCACGGCCGCTAGTGAGTAGATAGAGTGACTGCTTTTGGATTCGGAGAAAAATAAAGATATTCGGATCGCGTGGGAGTTCGTGAGATAGCGCGAAAACCTTATATCCATCATTCGTCGTTCCGGTTAATACAGCGACTCTAATCTCAGAATCTTGTTCTTCGTATTTGTTGTATTGGGGGTCTCCTAAGAGTGTCACAACTTCAGCAATTCCGTCGCCGGTCAAATCACCTATTTCGATGTAGGTGGCATTTGGCACGTGGCGGGGAAAGGTCTTCGATAATGCATCGATGACTGGTTGCGGAATCTCATTATCTCCCAGGGCCTGCAGGGGAGCTAACAACGACAAGGCCAAAACAAGTGCTTTCATACGCCCCCTAACGTAAAGCTAAGGGGCGCGCCTTTCAAGGAAGACTGGCGAAGCCACCGAAGCCGAAAAAAACAACAAACCTTCAAAACCGCCACGGAAAGGCGCGTCCCGCTTGAGCGCAATGTTAGGCATTTTTACCTGCATGTTTGAAGCGCTGAATTTCAGATGCAATAAATAACGGCCCTAACAATAAAATAAAGGCCAAGGCATATAGCCAGCCAGAAATCTGGCTACCAATAAATAGTTTGTAAATTATAAATGGAAGAATAAATGTGCAGAACAAAACGAGCCATAATTTAAGGATTTTGTTTTCTTCGATAAACTTACCTAGCGATAAACCATTTACACCATAGCCTATTTGTTGCCCTATGTCTTGGCGACTTATTACATAAATGAAAATTGGACTGCCAATTAATATATTTAAGAGCTGCTTATTATCAGATGCACTGAGTGAAATACCAGTAAGTACACAAATCAAAAATGTTATTAAATACCAATTCCTTACTATCTTCTTTTGTGCTTCGGTCATATAACGCCTAACGTAAAGCTAACCGGGCGCGGCACGGAAAGCTGAAAAAACAAAACCGCATTATAACCGCGCTCCGGTTGAGCGCCATGTTAGGCCAGTCATTTGTTCCTCAGTAGATAAAGCCACCATATAAAAGAACCAAAGCTCAATGTCAGGC
>NZ_SCTW01000045.1 GCF_004322395.1 Methylobacter sp. | reverse complement strand
AAAAGGCGACCCGGTTGCCGCTTTGTTCCTGTGCTCCTCGCTTTTGTCGAGGGTCAGCAGAAGGGGCTCCTGCCCCTCTGCTGACGTGCGGCCTCCCTGCCGCACCCCTCACGGGCTGTTTTCGACAAAAGCTCCGGTGCTCGGCGCGGCAAACGGGAGAAATATTATCTGTGCGTAACATCAGTTTTCTAATTTAATTTTTTCACAATCCCATAAAGCTGTTTCATTGAATGGATTTTAAAACAGGGCATTAACTATGCGTACGATCATTAAAATCGCATTATTGAGTTCAATAGCATTGAGTAATGCCGCTCAATGTGACGAGACCGCCGACGAGACAAATTTTTCCGGGGATCTTCTTTCGCGATCCAAACTAACCGGCGATTGGAGAGGCATTCGTAATGAGATGGCTGAAAAAGGTGTGACGCTGGATCTGGATGCTACCCAAGTGACCCAGCACGTTGCTTCCGGTGGTTATGATGGATCGCTGCTAAGTAAATCCCCCGGCAATCGCATCAGCGAATTGTTGCCGGGTATTAGCGAGACGGAAAGCGATGCAATGTTCAACATGCTGTTAAAGGTGGATACCGGCAAAGCAGGGCTTTGGCAAGGCGGTTTCCTGACGGTGCGCGGGGAGGGACGAGTCGGCGATTCGATTGGGATTCGGTCCGGCAGTCTCATGCCGACCAACGGCGATGCTATATCTCCAGCCGTGCCGAGGCATTCAAACCAAGACGTCCTGGCGCTCACTGAATTGACTTATGCCCAGTTTTTGTCGAAACAGTTCGGGGTGGCATTCGGCCTGATTAACGTCGCGGATGGAGACAAGAATGAATTTGCCGGATCGCTACGCTCCCGTTCCCATTTTATGAATATAGGGATGCGTGTTTCGCCGGTCATTGGCGCCGCAGCACCGTTGTTGACAACATTAGGAGCAACGGCAATTTTTCTGCCGAATAAAAATATTATCGGAACAGCGGGTTTTATTAATGCTGAAGAAACAGCGGGCTATAATCCCTTCGAACGGGACAAAGGAACGACTTTTATGACCGAATGGCAGGTCAGTCATACCCTTGCCGGTTTGCCCGGAAAGCAAACAGCAGGTTTCGTTTATGGCTTCGACCGGAAGAAGCTCGATTTCGGCACTGACCCCCGTTTGCAACTGGCGTCACTCTTAAGAACCGGGGAGGCCGTCAAGACCAACGCAGACACATGGGCTCTTTACTATAACGCCCATCAATATATTCAAGGCGATTCGAAGGGAGGATGGGGACCTTTCGTGCGTGCCGGGGTATCTGATGGTCATCCCAATCCTATCAAATGGAATTTCGCTTTCGGTATCGGCGGTGTCGGTGTGGGATCCTGGCGGCCCGATGACAATTGGGGATTAGGCGGCTATGCGCTGGGCGCAAGCAATGAACCCTTGATCAACCGGCTGGGGATCCATGACGAAACCGGTTTTGAAGCATTTTATAATGCCGCCCTGACACCTTGGCTGCATGTAACCGCTGACGTACAGTATATTGATTCGGCCTTGACCGGAGCGAACCTATTGGGTGCGGGCCCCCTACCGGCAGTGAACCTGCCCGGGCCGAAGGAGGCATGGGTAGTCGGTGTGAGAACGAACCTGAATTTTTGACGAAATCCTTAGCTACTGCGCGATCAATAAGCCTGCGACAACGGCTCCCACCAAAGCACCTCCGACTCTGAGCGCCAAGGCCCGACTGCCGATAACCCATGAAAAAATACTTTTAACGCCTGAATTAACGGATACTGCAATAAGAATTGCGTTGGCGGCGACACTGACGTCCAATCCATCATTGCTCATTTGCGATATCGAAAGAGTAATAGGATCAACATCCGCCAAACCGGAGGTTGCAGCTAGAAAATAGGCGCCCATATCGCCGAAATAAACTTTTAGCAGTTTGGATAGGAACATGATAACGACCAGAAATGCCCCGAACTTTAGCGCCATGCCTAATTGGAAAGGGTTTTCCAGTTTTATTTCTTCAATGTTTTGGAAGCCCCGCTCTCTTTGCCATAACAGATAAGCAACAAGGTAGGTAAAAATGGACATTATCAGCAAGGCAGGGAACAGTACCAGGAATAATGTCGGGTTCATAACCGAAGTTAACAGAAGAGTGCGTGCAAACATGGTAGCGCAGGCTGTTAAAATACCGGCAGCCAGCACATTTTCCATGTGTGGACACTGCGTTGATAACTTCGATAGATTAAGAGTAACGGCTGTAGAAGATACCAGTCCTCCCAATGCGCCGGTCAAAACCGGTCCTTGCTGATTGCCGACAATCTTGATCGCAAAATAGCCCAGATAGGAAATACCGGCAATCAGTACAACCATCCACCAGATATGATAGGGATTAAAAGCGGCCCAAGGACCATAGTTCTGGTCCGGCAGTATCGGTAGCATGACGACCGATATCAACAACAATTTCAGCGTTGCATGCAATTCGTACTGCTCCAGTTTTTTCACCCAACCGTGGAGCAAGGGCTTAAAACCGAGCAATGCGGTAATCACCACGGCACTCGCGGCCGCAAGCGTAATGTGGCCGAAAACGGTTAGCGCACCCAACGTAAAGGTAATCAGCGATGCTATGGTGCCGGTGATGCTGAAGTCTTTAAATTCATCGAGGCTTTTGCTATAAGCAAGCAGCAAGATTGATGTCAGTCCCAGAAAAGCAAAGCCGATAAAATAAATATCTACCTGTTGAGCCAGAATGCCCGATAAACCTCCCAACAAGCTAATCATCCCGTAGGTACGCAGCCCGGCAACCCGCATACCTTCATTCAAGTCACGGGTACGCCAGCCACGCTCCAGGCCGATTAGCAAACCTATTGCTAATGCAATACCCAGAAGCTTGAAGTTTTCCAGCTCAATCATTTGTATAAGTCCGGAGCATTAGTAATAATCCTGTCAATTAGCGTTCAATGTTGGTTTTGTACAAGTAAAGCATAAAAAACAATGTAATAATTATCTTTCATGGTCGATTTTGACATTGTTTAGCTGTGCGTGGCATTGAACTAAACGGTTACGAACTTTTTACAATAGCCTGAAACTCCAAGCCAAACTTCTGCAAATATTGCTTAAGCCGGTGCGAGTCGTTGGCGCTGGCTTTTTGGGTGCGGCTATGATTGAACAAAACCCGTCCCGCTTCGGCTAAGCTGCGGCTGGCACGGCATACGCGCACTACTTCGGCAAGTTGCAAGCGGCCGAATAAATCCAGCTCTGCCAAGGCTTGCGCCGACAATACGCCGGCAAGTCCATCGTCAACCGGCGATTGTTGCCCGAAACCGGACCATGCGTACTGCAAGCGGCCGATTTCTTCGCTCACCAGTTCTTCGGTAATGCGCCCGCCGGTTGCCAAGGTTGCCATGCGGGTAATGCTGGAATTTAAATCCCGAAAATTCGCTCTCCATAGCGCCTGCGCTGAACGCGCAAATTTTAAATATTGCTCGCGTGCGGCTTTGTTAAAACTGACTTTATAGCCTGCCTTAGTGGTGAATTGTTGCAGCTCGTGTTCAATATTAGGTTCTAAATCTTCGATGCGCTGCTTTAGCGAGGGTAGTTGATAAGTCCATAAATTAATCCGAGCCAATAAATCTTCACGAAACTGCCCCTGCTGTACTTGCTCAAACAAGTCGCGGTTAGTCCCGGCTATCAATTGAAAATCGCTACCGACTTCCCGGTCACTGCCCAACGGCATAAACACTTTATCTTCAATGGCGCGCAACAGCATGGCTTGCTCGTCCAGACCCAATTCGCCGATTTCGTCTAAAAACAGCAAGCCTTTATCGGCTTCGCGCAATAAGCCCATGCGCTGATTCATCGCGCCGGTATAAGCGCCTCGCACATGGCCGAATAAAGCCGACATCGCGTTATCGCCGCGCAGGATCGCGCAATTGACTTCAACCAATTTCCCCGTTACCAGGCCGCGCTGTTTTTTCAGCTCGTAAATGCGTTTTGCCAAGCGCGATTTTCCCGCGCCTGTCGGGCCGGTTAATAACATCGGTGCCGACGATTTGATCGATACATGTTCCAGTTGGGAAATCAGATTATTAAATGCAGGATTGTGAGTCGCTATACCGCCTTTTAAATAAGCGATGCCGTCTTGGGCTTCACGGGCAAAGCGCGAGGCGATTTGATCGTAACGCGATAAATCCAGATCGATGACTTGATAACAACCTTGTACGCCTTCTTTGCTTGGCGAGGTTTGCAGCAACTTGGCCGGAATGTAGTTGGCTTCGGTCAACAGATACAAGCAGATTTGCGCGACATGAGTGCCGGTCGTGATGTGGACATAATAATCATGCTGCTCGGGATCGAAAGGATAGCTGCGGGTGAATTCGTGCAGCTGGCTGTAAACCTGTTCAAAGTCCCAAGGGTTTTCGTAATCGACTTGATACGACGTCAGCCGTATTTGCGGAGACAGGGCCGCCATGTCGTCGAGCGTCAACGTGGCGAGCTGTTGTTCTTCGCGGTGATAAATCAACACAAACTCATCGACGGGCAAGTTGTCGTGCATCAATAGCGAGATGCTGGGCCGCCAGCGTTCGTGCCGTCTGCTACCCAAACCGCCGTGATCCAGGCGAGATCCTAAAATGCCGATGATGACTGTATCCATTTTGATAATCCGGTATCTATATCGATAATAAAATTTACTTGGAGTTTAGCTTCTTGGGAGATGTAAATCTACTCTAGCTGAGCAATTTAAGCTCAATCCCTCATGATTAAAGGTGGTCCAGCCAATGGCATGCGATTTGGCACAGGCCTTGCTGTAAACAAATCGTTAGTAACTGATGTTACGGACAGATAGTTTTTATCCTGTTTGTTGCACTGCCTGGATGTAGAGCAAGGATGAGCTCAACTTGTGGCGCAGCGCGTGGGAACGAGCGGAAGGTTAGTGACAATAGCACGGATTGAATCCCGTATGCCGCGCCGAGTACCGGAGCTTTCGGCGGGAACAGCCCGTAGGGGCGCTGCATGGATGCAGCGCGTTGCCAGAGGGCCAGGGATGGCCCTTCTGGCAACCCCCGGTGAAAGCGAGGAACGCAGGAAGCAAGCGGCAACCGGGCCGCCTTTTCTTTGGTTACTTTCTTTTGGCGGAGCAAAAGAAAGTAACTCGCCCTCGGGGGCGAGACCCCGATTCAAATAACTGTCGCACTAGCGACTCCTTTGGCTAACTGCGTAACATCAGTTAGTAAACAAACTCAAGGAATCTCAACCATGACTAGTTCCTACGAAGTCTTACACCAACAAGGCCAACATCCTATTAAGGCATGGACACGCGGCGTAAGCTTTGATGAAAACTCCAGGCAACAATTGCTGAATATCGCCGGGCTGCCGTTTATTCACAAATGGATCGCGGTAATGCCCGATGTCCATTTGGGTAAAGGCGCGACGATCGGCAGCGTCATTCCTACCGTCGGCGCGGTGATTCCTGCTGCCGTTGGCGTGGATTTAGGCTGCGGCATGATGGCGACTAAAACCAGCTTAACCGCCGCGCATTTGCCCGATTCGTTGACCGCGTTACGAAGCGAGATTGAAAAACGGGTGCCGCATGGCCGCGTTGCCAATTTTAAAGGACGCGATACCGGGAGCTGGGGGCAAGCGCCTGAAGACGTTGTGCAGGCATGGCTGCCGCTAAGCGAGGGTTTTCAACGCTTGTGCGAAAAACACCCATGCTTGAAAAACACCAACAACCTGAATCACTTGGGTACCTTGGGAACAGGCAACCATTTTATCGAGATTTGCCTGGATGAGGCAGATGCGGTGTGGGTGATGCTGCATAGCGGTTCGCGCGGTGTCGGCAACCGGATCGGTACGCATTTTATCGAGCTGGCTAAAAAAGATATGGAACGCTGGTTTATCCATCTGCCCGATAAAGATTTGGCCTACATTCCCGAAGGCAGCGAGCATTTTAAAAACTATCTGGAAGCGGTGGGCTGGGCGCAGGATTTTGCGCTGGCTAATCGGGTAATCATGATGAACAACGTGTTAAGCGCAATGCGGGATGTGTTGCCGGTACCGTTTAGCGCTGAGCTGGAAGCGGTGAACTGCCATCACAACTATATCAGCCGCGAGCATCATTACGATAAAAACGTGCTGGTTACCCGGAAAGGCGCGGTCAGCGCCAAGCTGGGCGAGATGGGCATTATTCCTGGGAGCATGGGCGCCAAATCATTCATCGTGCGCGGCTTGGGCAACGAAGAAAGTTTTTGTAGTTGCAGCCACGGTGCAGGGCGGGTTATGTCGCGCACCCAAGCGAAAAAGCTGGTGTCTTTGGCCCAGCATATTCAAGCCACGGCAGGTGTGGAATGCCGTAAAGATGAAGCGGTGATTGATGAAACGCCTTCGGCCTACAAGCCTATTGATGCGGTCATGGCGGCGCAGGCGGATTTGGTTGAAATCGTGCATACCTTGAAACAAGTGGTTTGTGTTAAGGGATAAATCCAAAACATGCAGTTGAGCACACTAAAATCCCGTTCGCTCTGAGCCTATTGAAAGGGGTAGGGTTTAAGATTGCGAGCTCCTTCTCCCTCAGGGAGAAGGTTGGGATGAGGGGATAAAAACAAGCATTTTTCCTTGATTTTGATTTCCCCTCACCCAACCCTCTCCCGCTGGAGAGGGCTCAGTACGAACGGTTTCCACACGTTCCAATTGATTTTTTAGGATAAATATATTCGGCGTTGCCGCAAAGCATAGGCAACGCAAACAAGAATTTGACATACCAACAACACCAGCGGATCAGGTTCAGAACGCCTGACTGACGCAAACCTTGTAGGCAATCTGCGTATCGGTGTTGAGACGGTGTCAAATAACGCTGCCATAGCTCAGCCCGGTAGAGCAACCGAGATTATCGGTAGGTCGTTGGTTCGAATCCAACTGGCAGCTTCACTATAGCTCAATCTGGTAGAGCAACTGACTATTAATCAGTGTGTAGCCGGTTCGAATCCGGCTAGTGAAACTACCCTGCCAAGGTAGCTTGAAAAGCAAAGCCCGAAAGGGCATCAGATAGGGCCTCCCGATTGAAGGCGGCGGTTGCGTGTAGCAGATGCGGTTGGTCTGTCGTCACGTCACGGTCGCCGGACATCAGCACAGACAACGCCTTTGGGCCGGGTCTGACGGGTGCGCAAACAGCTGGCGTGGGTTTGCCCGCTCGCCATAAAGCTTGGAGCCGGTGGCTGTGCGGAGGCTTTATCACTTTAATTTTAAGGAGGTAACAATGCGTTTAATCAAAAAAATAATCATCGCGGAAACGCAAAAAGGTTTGTTGTTCAAAGAGCGGCAATTTTCAAAAATATTATCCGCCGGTGTCTATAGATTTTGGGATTGGTTCGATCAATACCACGTTCATATAGTCACCCTGACCAATACTTTACAGGAAGAGATTGACAAAGACTTGCTGCACTTGGCCCAATTACATCCGGATGCGTTCGCCGAGGTGCTGACGCAATGGGAAACAGGCGAGCAGGAAGTCGGTCTGGTTTATCAAAAAAATGTTCTAAAAGACATAAAAGCTCCCGGACAACGCGGCGCTTACTGGAAAACTCAGCAAGAGATACATGTAGATAAGCTGGACATCAGCCAGGACTTTACCGTACCCAAAAAATTGGCGGCCTTGTTGGCGAATGCCAAAGAAGATATGTTGCGGTGTGCCGCTTTGAGAGCGATAGTCGTAGCGACAGTGCCGGAAAATCACCTGGGTTTTTTGACGGTGGACGGAGAAACGGTCGCGACATTAAAGTCGGGCACGCATGTTTGGTGGAGGTTTAATCGCAATATCGCCGTGACGTTATTCGATGGCCGATTGCAAAACATGGAAGTCAATGGCCAGGAAATTTTGACTAAAGACCGCGTGAGTTTACGGGTGAATTTGTCGGCAACCTGGCAGATTAAACAAGCCGAAGTGGTTAAAGCCGAGTTGGCCGATGCCAAGGATTATTTGTACCGCGAATTGCAATTGGCGTTGCGAACCGTTGTCAGCACGCAAACGTTGGATGAGTTGTTGGCCGATAAAAACTCCTTGAACACGCAGGTGTTAGCGATTGTTTCTGAAAAAGCGGCCGTTTATGGCATTGAAGTAAAAACCGTCGGAGCGCGCGATATTGTCTTGCCCGGTGAAATGAAAGCGATATTGACCCAAGTGGTTGAGGCGCAAAAACTCGCCGAAGCGAATTTAATCAAGCGTCAGGAAGAAACCCAGGCCACGCGCTCTTTGCATAACACCGCGAAAGTCATGGAAGGCAACCCCGTGTTGTTGCGGTTAAAAGAGCTGGAGATATTGGAAAAAATCACCGGCCGGATCAATACGCTGAATGTTTACGGCGGCTTGGAGGGCGTGATGAATGATATGGTTCGCTTGACTGAGCGGAGCAAATCGCTTTATTGAGCGGAATAGGGCTTACGTATTGTCCACGAAAAGCACGAAAGACACGAAAAAATATCAGCTGTAGATTTGTCGCGGACAGCGTCATACCCGGCATTCATTCACATACTCCAAGATAAGCCATCGTCTACGCTTAGGACAGGCTCCGTTCGAAACGTCCCGCCTGTTCGGAACGTTGCCGGTTAGACCTTCCAGGTTTTTAAAACCTGGAAGGTCTGCCTATCGGCACGTTTCTCACCTAACGCCAGGTCAGGGACTTTCGAAATGACGACAGCCCGCAGAGACTTGTGTATAACGATGAGTGCCGGAGTGTGGGAACGAGGTATTTTAAATATTTTCGTGTCTTTCGTGGACGACACTTTTTATCATGCGCATGCGTAACATCAGTAACTAATTGAGCTTCATTTCATCATCCCATAGCAACCGCTTTTCGTTTAGCTCCCCAGTTCCCCGGTTTTGGAGCGAATACCCCCGCACAATGTTCGCCGCAAAAGCGGCAATTCCCTGACGCGTCCAGATTCCAGTCGGACAATTCATACCAATCTCGGCCTATCAGCAGCTTCTTGCAACTGTGGCAATAGGTGCTCTGTTCGGCTTTGTCATGCACATTGCCGACATAGGCATAACGTATCCCGTTTTTTAACGCGATCTGCCGGGCCAGCAATAACGATGAAAGCGGAGTGGAGGGCTTGTTGCGCATTTTCCAGTCCGGGTGAAACGCAGTAAAGTGCATCGGCACATCCGGCCCCAGATTCTCGATGACCCATTGGGTCATGGCTTCCAACTCTGCTTCCGAATCGTTCTCGTCAGGAATGATCAGCGTGGTTAGCTCCAGCCAGACCGATGTTTCATGTTTGATATATTTAATCGTTTCCAATACCGGATCCAGATGCCCGCCGGCAATTTTGTAATAAAAATGCTCGGTAAAGGCTTTTAAATCAATATTGGCCGCATCCATATATTGATAAAACTCGGCTCTAGGCTCCGCGCAAACATAGCCTGCGGATACCGCGACCGATTTTATGCCCAGGTCCCGGCAGGCTTGGGCGGTATCGATCGCATATTCATGGAAAACCACCGGATCGTTATAGGTATAAGCGACGCTGTGGCAACCGTTATCTCGTGCCGCCTGTGCAATTGCATCGGGCGATGCCTTGCTCATCAGGGTGTCCATTTCCCGTGATTTGCTGATGTCCCAGTTCTGGCAAAAATTGCAGGCCAGGTTGCAGCCGGCGGTGCCGAAAGAAAATACCGAAGTGCCGGGTAGAAAATGGTTCAGCGGTTTCTTTTCGATAGGGTCAATCGCAAAGCCGCTGGAACGTCCGTAACTGGTCATCACGATCTGATCGTCCAGATTCTGCCTGACAAAACACAGGCCGCGCTGGCCGGTGTGCAATTTACAAAACCTGGGGCAGAGGTCGCATTGTATGCGGCCGTCTTTCAGGACATGCCAGTAGCGGGTTTTTACGGTGTCTTTGCTAATAAATTCAGTCATCATCATTCTCCCGATTTCACTGATTAATCGCCGATTTGCTCATGCAACAACAGGGCAAATTATCGATATTGCGATTAAGATGTTCATTTTCTAGCATGACTTATCGACAGAATAAAATAAATGATTTTCGTACATGTAAGTAATGATACGTATGGCTATCGGATGGCGTTGACTCTATTATTTCGGGCCATTGAAAAAGGCGTTTTGTACCAGAATGATTTATTAATAACCCGGTAACAATTAAGTGTTACTATCTTACGGTCTGAGACATCAGAGCCGCCATCAGAGTTTTTCCGAAAATGACTTATCCCGCAGAAGTTATCTCTAATCCGTTGCTCTGTTCCATACAGTTGTACGGATTAAATAACAGGACATGCTAAATGACTAGACAACCCGCTGTAGCAGGTTCTTTTTACCCTGCAAATCCAGAGCAGCTCCATCTGATGCTGGATCGGTTTTTGAATGCTGCTGAAATCCATCAAAAAATCCCCAAAGCTATGATTGTGCCTCATGCCGGTTATATTTATTCCGGCCCGATCGCGGCAAGCGCTTATGCAAGCTTAAAAAATGCTCATGATAAAATAACCCGTGTCGTGCTGATCGGTCCTTCGCACCGGGTTGCTTTCAGGGGTTTGGCGGTGAGCAGATCAGAAACATTCACCACGCCTTTGGGTAAGGTTCTGGTAGATCAGTCGGCAGTGCAGGCTATAGTGAAACTGCCTTTTGTCGAATACATTGAGCAAGCTCATACCTATGAGCATAGTCTGGAAGTGCATCTGCCTTTTTTACAGGAAGTGCTGGATAACTTTAAAATCGTACCCATCGTTGCAGGCGAAGCGTCGCCGGAGCAAGTCAGCCAAGTGCTTGAGGCGCTATGGGGCGGCGATGAAACACTGGTTGTAATCAGCTCGGACCTGAGCCATTACCATGATTATGCAACGGCTCAGCAGATGGATAAAGCGACCAGCCAGAGTATAGAACAACTGCAATATGAGCAGCTCGGCTTTGAGTCGGCTTGCGGTAAAGTGCCGGTCAGCGGGTTGCTGAAATTGGCCAGGAAAAAAATGTTATCAATTAAAACTGTCGATCTGCGTAATTCCGGGGATACGGCGGGCGATAAAAGCCGTGTGGTAGGTTACGGTGCTTATGTCATTGAATGAAATAAATCAGCAACGCTTAATAACTTTGGCGAAAGACTCCATTTGGCACGGACTGCAAACAGGTCGGCCGATAAAAGTCGACTTGGATGATTATCCGGCAGAATTGACCGAATTGCGTGCCACCTTTACTACCTTACAAATAAATCAGCAATTGCGCGGTTGTATCGGCATGTTAGAGCCGATCAGACCGCTTGCCCACGATATTGCCGAGAATGCGTATTCGGCAGCGTTTAGAGATCCGAGGTTTCCACCGCTGGAAGCCTATGAGTTCGACGATTTGGATGTGCATTTGTCGATACTCACGCCCGCGAGTCCGGTAGTGTTTAGTTCGGAACAGGATTTACTATCCCAATTGCAGCCCGGCATTGACGGCTTGATTTTGGAAGAAGGGCATCGGCGCGGCACGTTTTTACCGTCGGTATGGGAGTCATTGCCGGAGCCGGAACAGTTTTTGAGGCAGTTAAAGCGAAAAGCCGGGTTATTGCCTGATTACTGGTCTCCAAATATTCGAATTCTTCGCTATCAGACTGAAATAATCAGTTGAGTAGCGCTTTTCGATAATAAAGACTTCAAGTCTATGGCTGCACCAGTCTTTGAAAAAATCAGAGACTGGTCAGCTACATTTATTAAAAAACTCACACGCCATGCGCTCGCTTGCCAATTAGCTGTCAAGGTCAATACAGTGTAAATAGGTCTTCCGGTTGAAGAATAGCACTACCATTAATGTGAGTTGAACAATAATATCAAATATCCATCCTATGCTTTTCATGGCGATATCCTCAAGGTGAATGTGTTAAATTTATGCTTGCAATCGTCAGTCATGTCAGCAACATTCTTGATTTCATTATCGGCTGACATTTTTATTATTAAAGGCGAATATCAGTTTCCTATTGTTCCGTACATCCTAAATAAAGCCATTTCAATAAAACTGAAGCAGCAAAAATTACATCTGTATTTCTCAAAATTAAGTTATTCAGACACTTTATTTGTCAGCATAAAAAATGCCATTTATTTAATTGCATTATCTAACAGCTGGTTAGAATTTTGGCGGATAAGGACGAGGAAAGCTTGGCGGAAATTGCGCACCGGTTATTCCTGAATGCCGGCAATACATAGCCGTCTGTAAACCGGTTAAATTTACTCCGTCTTACAATAGTCCATGCTCCGCGAACGAATAAGGCTGCCCGTCACCGATAATAAAATGATCCAGCACCCGTATATCAAACAAGGCCAATGTCTGCTTAAGTTTTTCGGTTATATGTTTATCAGCCTGACTGGGCTCGGAAATGCCGGACGGGTGATTATGGGCAAAAATGACCGCCGCCGCATTATGGCGTAGCGCCTGCTTGGCTACTTCTCTAGGGTAAACGCTTGCGCCGTCTATCGTCCCTTTGAATAATTCATCCAGTTGTATGACCCGGTGTTGGTTATCGAGGAATAAACAGGCAAATACTTCATAAGTGTAGCCTCTCAGTTGTGCGCTGAGATAAGAACGGGTAATTTCCGGACTAGTTAGCGCATTGCCGCGCTGCAAAGTTTCTTTAAAATGCCGCCGCGCCATTTCCAATACGGCCTGGAGCTGAACATAAGTGGCCTCGCCCAAGCCTTTACCACGGCAAAAGTGTTGCTGGTCGGAGCCTAATAAAGCGTTGAGGGAGCCAAAATCGGTGAGCAGCTCACGAGCCAGATCAACCGCTGATTTGCCTGGCGAACCGGTGCGCAAAAAAATAGCCAGCAGTTCTGCATCGGTTAATGCGGCTGAGCCGCGTTGCAATAGTTTTTCTCTAGGCCGATCTTCAGCCGACCAATTCTTAATGGACATAGACCTCTCCGTTAATACAATAGAAATTTAAGCATAGAAGAATTTCTTTATAATTGCCATAATACCGGCTTTGTTAAAGTTTCCGGGCATAATTATTAACAAGCATATTTTATTGGCCGTCAGCGGGGGAATTGCTGCGTATAAGTCGGCTGAACTGGTCAGGTTGTTGCGAAAACAAGGCGCTGAAGTGCGAGTGGTAATGACCCGCTCAGCCATGCAGTTTGTCAGCCCTCTGACTTTTCAGGCGCTGTCCGGCAATCCGGTGCATAGCGAATTGCTTGATGAGAATCAAGAGTATGCGATGGGGCATATCAATCTGGCGCGCTGGGCTGATGCATTGATTATTGCCCCGGCAACAGCCAATACGATTGCAAAATGCAGTCATGGTTTGGCTGACGACCTATTATCAACGCTGTATCTGGCTACAACCTGTCCCGTCTACGTTGCTCCGGCCATGAACCAAGCCATGTGGCATAAGGCTATTACTCAGGAAAATATTCAAAAACTTAAAAGACACGGCGTTACTATTATCGGCCCCGAAACGGGCGATCAGGCTTGCGGTGAAACCGGATTCGGCAGGATGTCGGAGCCTGACGAAATTTGCAGACGTTTAATGAGTGAGCCGGCCGCTCAGTGTTTAAAAGGGCTTAAGGTTTTAATCAGTGCCGGACCCACCCGCGAACCGCTGGATCCGGTACGCTACATCACCAATCGCAGTTCAGGAAAAATGGGCTATGCGCTTGCCAACGCCGCATTAAAAGCAGGCGCAAAAGTCACGTTGGTGAGCGGTCCGGTGGCGCTGGCCGCGCCTGATAACGCAGATATTATAAGCGTGGAAACAGCCGCGCAAATGCATGCGGCGGTTATATCCAAAGCCGCGGAATATGATATTTACATCGGTGCGGCCGCTGTTGCCGATTATAGTCCCGTGCAGATGGAACAAGAAAAAATAAAAAAACAGGCCGAACAATCCACGCTAACGCTGCAAAAAACCAGAGATATTCTGGCGGAAGTTGCACAACTCACTAAACGACCGTTCACGGTCGGCTTTGCCGCAGAAACCCATGATCTTGAACAACATGCCCAAGACAAATTGACGCGCAAGAATCTGGATATGATTGCCGCAAACTGGGTAGGACGCGATCAGGGAGGCTTTGATAGCGAGCAAAATGCATTGCAGGTTTTCTGGAAAAACGGCCAAAAAAGCTTGCCAATGACTGATAAAAATCACTTAGCCGAGCAACTAATCAGCTTAATCGCAGAGAGAATGGAACATGAAAGGTGCAACAAAAATACAGCTTAAAATTCTGGATAGCCGTTTAGGCAAAGACATTCCGTTACCTGAATATGCAACATCAGGTTCGGCGGGCTTGGATTTGCGCGCCTGCCTGGATGAGCCGGTCGAGTTAAAGCCGGGAGAAACACTATTAATTCCAACCGGTCTGGCTATCTATATTAATGACCATCAGTTAGCTGCCGTTTTATTGCCCAGATCCGGATTGGGTCATAAGCACGGCATTGTATTGGGCAACCTGGTCGGGCTGATCGATTCAGACTATCAGGGACAGGTTTTTATCTCCTGCTGGAACCGGGGGGATACCGCTTTTACAATTAACATCGGGGAGCGCATCGCACAAATGGTTTTTGTGCCGGTGGCGCAGGTGGAATTTGAACAAGTCGCCGAGTTTGATCAAAGTTTGCGCGGTTTCGGCGGCTTTGGTCATACAGGTCGTCATTAAGCTGTTTTTCTTTTAGGGGCATAAATATGGTTCGACTATTTTCTCTAGTGTCAGCGCTTGCTGTTTTAATGATTCTGACTGCCGGCGCCGGTGTTTATTTGATTAGCGCAGCTCAAATCGCGCAATCGAAGCAGGATTCAGCGGCGGCTGTTGCACAAAGCGTTGCATTAGGCATAAGCGCGCAAGTAAATCTGCTGACCAACATGCTGGAAAAAATGGCACAGGATCCCGAGGTATTGGCTGCGGTTACCAGTGGAGACGCAGCCCAATTAACCACGATGGCAGCAAAGCTTGAAAAACACTTACCCGATATATTGAAGGTCAGGCTGTTATTGCCTGGCATCAGCGAGCTTGATGACAAAAGCGTACCTAAAATGGGTTATGCCGATTTGGATATGGTCCGGGAAACATTTGCCAAAGCCCAACTGCCGGCAGTACAAGGCGATAATGGGCCTGACAGGCATTTGGCGATAACTCGCAGAATTATGCAAAACGATCAAGTAGTCGGGGTTATTCTTGCCAGCTTAAACTATGGTTTTATCAGCAAAACAGTACAAGCGGCGGGATTGAAAGACGGGCATCTTGAGTTGAAACAAGCAGAGCTGGTGCTAGGTTCTGCCGGCCAATCGGTCGACGCACAGCCTGGAGACGATGCGCAAAAAACAAACGTAGCCAACACCGGCTGGGAGTTGCATTACCGGCCTGCCGGTACAGCAAGTTTGGCTGACTTATCCATCATCTTAGGCATAATTTTGCTTTCAGCATCGCTGGCGATGTTGGGTTTTTTTATGGGATACCGGAAGCTTTCAAGTTTGCTGACTCAAGATATGGGCAGCGTGCTGAAAGCCTGTAAGGACATGTTGACTCATAAACTACAAGGCACTTACCCCGTTAAGTTAACTGAAATGAATACCGTTATTTCAACTTTGGCGCAGTTTAAGCGGGTTATGGACAATCAGGACGATGATATAGCTGTTGGCAATAATACTTTTGCTTTTGAAATGGATAGTTTTTTCGATGAATCTAACGATTATATGGATACACCAATAATGGAAGAAACAGCCAAATATCAGGATCATAAGTTCAAGACTGCAACGGTTGTAGATATGCAAACCGGAGGAAACCCTATTAATAAACCGGCCATTGCATTGAGTGAACCTGAAATAATTGAAAAAACGGTGCCGGACTCTTTTGATATGCCTCTTTCTGTCGACTACATGGATGTAGGAGGTACGACCCCAAGGACTGGGGAGGTAGAATTGCGTCGGGAACAGCAATCGAGAGCAATGCATGGAGCAATTGCCGAGAAAAAAACAGCCGATTCAGGCATTATTTTCAGGGCTTACGATATCCGGGGAATCGTCGGCAAAACGCTGACTAAAGAGGTGGTTTACGATATTGGCCGTGCATTGGGTACCCAGGCTAAAGAGCATGACTGTAGAACAGTGGTGGTCGGCCAAGATGGAAGAACCTCCAGCCCTGCCTTGGCGGACGCTCTTGCCAAAGGGATTATCGCAACCGGAGTCAATGTGCTGGATATCGGCATGGTGCCTACACCGGTGCTTTATTTTGTGGCACGGCACACCGAAGGACGGTCCGGCGTGATGATTACCGGTAGCCATAACCCTGCCGATTATAACGGGCTGAAAATGGTCATCAACGGCGAAACTCTGGCCGGCGAAAGAATCCGGCAGCTTAAAACCTGTATCGACAATCAGGCTTACGCAACGGGCACACCCGGCAGTATCGAACAGAACAGCCAATTCAGCAATGAATATATAGGTATTATTTCCGAGGATATACATATCGCCAGACCGATGAGTATTGTGCTGGATTGTGGTAATGGCGTTGCCGGAGAGCTGGGGCCAATGTTGCTGAAAACCCTGGGCTGTGAAGTGAGAGAGTTGTTCTGCGACATCGACGGCAGTTTCCCTAATCATCATCCGGATCCCAGCAATCCCAAAAACTTGACTGAATTAATTGCAACGGTCAAACATTACAAAGCCGACATTGGCATCGCTTTCGATGGCGATGGCGATCGTTTGGGCGTCGTCGACTCAAACGGCAAAATCATCTGGCCGGACAGGCAAATGATGCTGTTTGCCAAAGATGTGCTGGCTGCCAAACCCGGATCGGAAATTATTTACGATGTGAAATGTACCCGTCATCTTCCCGATCAGATCACAAAATACGGCGGCAGGCCGACCATGTGGAAAACCGGGCATTCACTGATGAAGGCAAAACTTAAAGAAACCGGCGCCAAACTGGCCGGTGAAATGAGCGGGCACATTTTCTTTAATGATCGTTGGTTCGGCTTTGATGACGCCTTGTATTCGGCTGCGCGTTTGATTGAAATACTGTCCAGAGACTCGCGTAGCAGCGCCGATGTATTTGCCGACTTTCCGGATAGCATTAATACGCCGGAATTAAATGTTACGCTGGAAGAAGGTGAAAACTTCACCTTTATAGATAGCATGTTTGCAGCAGCAAACTTTACCGACGGCAAAATCACCGATATAGACGGTATGCGTGTCGACTTCCCGAACGGCTGGGGATTGGTGCGAGCATCAAACACAACACCGTCACTGGTTATTCGTTTTGAGGCCGACACGGAAGCGGCAATGAGTAATATTCAGGAGCAATTCAGGCGGTTGATGAAAAAGGTCAAACCCGATATTGCCTTACCTTTTTAATAAACCTGCAAAATCGTATTGCCGGAGAAACCCTATAAAGATAAAGTTAAATACTGCCCAACTGAGTTTCTTGTACAATAGCATTGCTATAGTGAAACCGTAGTTTATATATCCAGTTTTTTAACCTAGGAAAAATGATGAAAAAAATAAAATTATTACTTGCATTATCTTTGTTGTTTGGATTGTCAAGCTTAGCTGTATTTGCCGATACCCTGAGTTCCGATAAGGATCTCATCGGTAGTTGGTTTTTGGAATATACAAAAAAATCGCCGGAAGATTCCGAAAAAAAGCCTATGGGCATGACCTGGGTGTTTAGCAACAATCAACTCACTCAAAAAGATATTCCTCAAGTCAGAGGAAACCCCTATGATGCACCGGCAGTTGACTATATTGTTGAAGACGGCAATTTAAAAGTCAGCATACTTGGCAGAGCGGGTAAATTCGATGTTTATTCATTAGTGGAAAAAACCGATACGGCTATGGTGCTTAAAGACAATAAGTACGGAACTTATATGTATTTTACTAAAAAATAAGCTCATCCATTCCTTGGCAAGATTTATGCGTTATAAACACAACTTTTAAGTCCGCAATTGCTCTTGTGTAACCCGCATGGATGTGGGAAATACAGGAGCAATATCTGGTCGGTCCGCTCCTTGCCGACGGTGCGCCTTTTTGGTGCATTATCTTCTTCACATCGCTCACGATCTATTTCGTTAACGAGCAGCGCAGGCAAAAGGCCGCGTTGACCTCCTGGTGCTGCCCCATGAATGGGCATTGATATTGTTTGAATGGATAATCGAATGATTTTAATGGATAATGCACGCCTATTTACTTGATCTAACCTACGCAGTGAAGCAATGAAAAAAAAGATAGAGGAACTTATCCTGCAAGCCGTTGAAACGCTCAAATCAGACGGCGTTCTCACTCAGGAAATTACCCCGAACATTAGTATCGATCGAACCCGTGACCCTCAACACGGCGATTTTGCTTCGAATCTGGCATTAATACTGGCAAAACCGACAAAGATAAACCCGCGCCAACTGGCTGAAAAACTGATTACGGCTCTGCCTAAAGACCCATCAATTATTAAAGTTGAGCTGGCAGGACCGGGCTTCATCAATTTTTTTATCGGTCTCGACTCCCAATACCAGATTATCAGGCAAATTCACGACCAAGGTCGGGAATTTGGCTTAAGTAATGTCGGCGCGGGTAAAAAAGTCCAGGTCGAGTTTGTTTCCGCCAACCCTACCGGCCCGTTGCATGTCGGTCATGGGCGCGGAGCCGCCTACGGCTCTGTAGTCGCCGACTTATTACAGGCAGTCGGCTTTGATGTGCATCGCGAGTATTATGTCAATGATGCCGGACGGCAGATGGATATACTCGCGACCAGTATCTGGCTGAGATACTTGGAAGATTGTGGAGAAGTTGTGCATTTTCCCAGTAATGGTTATCGGGGCGAATATGTGCGCGAAATTGCCGGCGACATCTATAGAAATGCCAATAATGAATACCGCAGACCGGTAGAATTGGTGTTTGAAGACATACCGCCCGATGAACCGGCGGGCGGCGACAAGGAAGAACATATCGATGCGCTGATAGCCCGCGCTAAAACCTTGCTGGGTGCGCCGTTATATGAGGACTTCTTTCAAATAGGCCTGAACAGCATTTTGGAAGACATCAAGCTGGACTTGAGCGAGTTTGGCGTTGACTATCAGGAATGGTTTTCAGAACGCCAGTTGATGGATGACGGTTCAGTGGAAAAAGCCCTGGAGCGCTTACGTGCCGGCGGTCACCTTTATGAAAAGGATGGCGCGACCTGGTTTGCCTGCGCCGATTTAGGCGACGAGAAAGACCGAGTGGTAGTACGCGATAATGGTCAGTCCACCTATTTTGCATCCGATATTGCCTACCACATGAACAAGCTGGATCGTGGTTTTGACCGGATCATTAACATTTGGGGTGCCGATCATCACGGCTATATTCCTCGGGTCAGAGCGGCTATTCAGGCCTTGGGTGCTGACGAGTCCAAGCTAAAAGTATTGCTGGTGCAGTTTGCCTCGCTGTATCGCGGCGAAGAAAAAGTGCAAATGTCGACTCGTTCCGGCGAATTTGTCACCTTACGGCAATTGCGCAATGAAGTCGGTAAAGATGCAGCACGCTTCTTTTATGTGATGCGCAGATCGGAACAACATATGGATTTCGACCTAAAACTGGCGACCTCCAGATCCAACGAGAATCCGGTATTTTATGTGCAATATGCCTACGCGAGGGTATGCAGCGTATTGCGGCAATTGGATGAAAAAAACTTGGAACGCGATTTGCTGATGGGCATGGCAAACCTGACGCTATTGACCGAAGAGCACGAGGCTAATTTGCTGGGAACGCTGGCGCGCTATCCTGAAACGCTGGAACGTGCCGCATTGCAATACGAGCCGCATCAGCTAATTCAATATCTGCGTGAATTGGCAACCGAGTTTCATACTTATTACAACGCACATCAATTTCTTGTTGAAGATGCAAAAACCCGTAATGCAAGACTCAATCTGATTTGTGGTGTGAAACAGGTATTGGCGAACGGCTTAGGCTTGCTGAATATCAACACTCCTGAAGCAATGTAACATGGCTAAAGACTACAAACACAGAACGCAGAATAAGAATACCTCGTCATACAGGCAAAACTCGAAAAGTGTTGGTTTGTGGCGATGGATGCTGATTACAGCATTGATTATCTCGTTCGTCGTGTTTTTAGTTTATTTGGCTAGTTCCGGATCTAAACAAGTAACTCCTCAGCAGGTTGTACCGGTTAAACCGGAAGCGGCAAAAGTTGAAGAGCCGGTGCAGGAGAAAAAGCCCGAACCGGGGCCGGTGCTGCCGCAATTCGATTTTTATACCATTCTGCCTGAAAAAGAAGTTATCGTGCCGGATTACGAAATTAACACGCGCACTCGGGAAGAAAGAGTTGGGCAGGCAAAAACCGCCAGTTATATTTTGCAGGCCGGATCGTTCAAAGACTTCAAAGATGCCGACAGCTTAAGAGCCAAGCTGGCCTTAATGGGGATTGAATCCAAAGTTGAGAAAGCAAAAGTCGGTTCTGTAGTCTGGAATCGAGTTAAAATGGGGCCTTACACTCAGATGACCAGCGTCAGCACCATTCGGGGTCGATTAAGGGAAAACGGAATTGATGTGATTGTTATGGAAGTGAGTAATCAATAAAAATTAATTCATCATGTGCTAATCCACTCGACGAAATTGACTATAAAAAGTTATGTTAGGTCTGGATGCAGGCATGGGGACCCGCGCTATAAATTCTTTGGTTCGGTTTTAAATAATCCGATCAGGGAGAGGAGCTCCGGCAAAAAATGCGGATAGGTTGGCTAAAACTTTTTCACCCATTGCGGTACGTGTCCCTAATGTGGCGCTTCCCAAATGCGGCAGCAGCGATACATTATCCAACGTCAGGAAGCCTTCGTGTACATTAGGCTCTCCTTCATAAACATCAAGACCTGCCCCGGCAATTCTTTTGTTCTTAAGCGCGTCAATTAACGCGACGCTATCAACAACATCGCCCCGGGCGGTGTTGATTAAATGCGCGGACGGCTTCATCAGGTTAATCATTTCAGCATTGATTAAATGCCGGGTTGCATCGCCGCCGGGGCAGTGCAGCGAAACATAATCGGCTATTTTCAGCAGTTCTTCTATAGATTCGCAACGGGTGGCGTTAAGGTCGTCGACGACGTATTCTTCGGCAGGGCTGGGCTTGAAATAGACGATTTTCATGCCAAAGCCGTGATGGGCTTTTCTTGCCATGGCTTGTGCGATACGGCCGAAGCCGATCAGGCCCAAGGTTGCACCGGTTACGTCACTGCTCAGCATCTGTGTTGGGCACCAGCCTTTCCATTGTTTGCTGCGAACCAAGCGGTCGCCTTCTGCGCCGCGGCGTGCGGACATTAACAGCAAGGTCATCGCAATATCGGCGGTGCTGTGCGTCAACACGCCGGGTGTGTTGGTCACAACTAAACCCTGCGCTTTGGCGGCACTAATATCGATATGGTTGTAGCCTACACCGAAATTACCGAGGATTTTGCAGCGTTTGTTTTCGACATTGATAACATCGGCGGGGAATGAGTCGCAAACGGTAGGACAAACGGCGTCGTAATTTTGCAGTGCAGATTTGAATTCGTCTGCGCTTAACGGCCGGTCATCTTTGTTTAAAGTGACGTCGTAAAGAGTTTGGAGTTTTGCTTCGACTGAGGCGGGCCATTTGCGGGTAACAAAAACTTTGGGTTTGTTCATGGGGTATCCTCATAAGGGCAATGCCGCTAAGTAAAGGATTCAGCATTTATTGAATTTGTAATGGAACGCTGATGACGCTGATAATTATGATTAAATAAGATTTTTCTTGAATTATCTGCGTTCATCATATTCATCTGCGTCATCCGCGTTCTATTTGTTATCGTTTAATTTGCAGTTGAACGATAGTATTCAATCGCCGCAGCAACGCCGGAACCCGGTTTGATGTCAAAGCCATTGTCCAACATCGCCATTTCAACGCCCGCGATACAGCCCAACATAGAAACGTCGTTCATATCGCCGACATGACCGATACGGAAAGCTTTACCGGCCAGTTCGGATAAGCCGGCGCCTAAAGAGATGTCGTATCGGCTAAAAGCGGTGCTGATCACGTCTCTGGCGTCTTTGTCGGCAGGGACAACAATCGCAGTTACGGTGTTTGACTCGAAACCGGGTTGGGCGCAGATGGTTAATCCCCACGCAGCAACAGCTTTACGAACGCCTTCGGCCAAACGGTGATGACGAGCATAAACATTCTCCAGGCCTTCATCCAACAATAAGTCTAACGCTTTACGTAAGCCGTATAAAATAGGCAGCGCCGGAGTATAAGGTGTGTAGCCGTCTTTGTTGGAATTCATCTGGTCTTTTAAGTCCAGGAAGCAACGCGGGTAGGTTGACGTTTCAACGGCTTTTAAGGCTTTTTGGCTGAATGCCAAAAATGCGCCGCCGGCAGGCATCATAAAACCTTTTTGCGAGCCGCTGATTGCGCCGTCAATGCCCCATTCGTCCATACGGAAATCAAGGCTGGCAATAGAGCTGACGCCGTCTACGAATAATAATGCCGGATGGTTTGCTGCATTCATGGCTTTACGAACACCGCCAATATCGCTGGTAACGCCGGTAGCGGTTTCATTGTGTGTTGCTAAAACGGCCTTGATTTCGTGGTTGGTGTCTTCTTTTAAGCGGGCTTCCAATTTATCCAGTGGAATGCCTCTGCCCCAGACTTCCTGATGAATTTCAACATCGAAGCCCAGGCGTTTAGCCATTTCGGCCCATAAATGGCTGAATTGGCCAAAGCGATAGATTAAAACTTTGTCGCCCGGATTCAAGGTGTTGGTCAATGCGACTTCCCAGCCTGCGGTACCGGTCGCAGGAAAAATAAAGGCTTGCCCGTCTTCTGTTCTAAAGATTTTTTTCAGATCTTGTAAAAGAGGTGTCAGTAGCTTAGGGAACACAGGAGAACGATGGTCCTCCATGTTGACATGCATAGCGTTCAGGACTTCATTTGGCACATTGGTAGGGCCTGGGATATATAGGTGGTTACGACCAGCCATTGCATTGCCTCTTTAAAAATAGTAGTTGAGTGATTAACGCGGCTTGAATATTGAAAAAGCCAATGTCCAAAAACCAATAATAATGACATAGCCGCTGAAAATCGGCAAGGTCGGATTGAGGTTTAAACCGAAAAACACGCGGTGCCTACAGGGATGTAGGTAAGGGGCGTGAGCACGACTGCATGGATGCAGGAGGTAGAGCAACGCAGGGAGCAGTTGCCGAGGAGCGGAAGCTTTAAAAATTGACTTTGAAGTCTCTCGAAGTAAAATGTGCGGTTAATTTTAAGTTCGGCTTAAGCTATGTGGTCTTGGTTTACCTAGCATTTCTGGTACGGGTAACGGCAGCCGAAAAACATCGGGTTACGCTACCCGACCGGATTTACAACAATGAAATTAGGAAAGTAAAAATGAGCCACACCTTATATTCAGCATCAGTTCAACGTGTTCAACGCTGTGAATTAGCTGTTCCGGGCTCCAGCCCTGAAATGTTCGAAAAAGCGATGAGAAGTGGCGCTGATTTTATTTTTCTGGATCTTGAGGATGCTGTAGCTCCCGATGACAAGTTACAAGCCAGAAAGAACATTATTGAGGCGATTAACGACTTGGACTGGAAAGGGCATGGCGTAACCGTTTCAGTTCGTATCAACGGCCTGGATACCCAGTACATGGTGCGCGACGTGGTGGATCTGGTCGAACAATGCGGCGCAAAGATCGACACGATTTTGATTCCTAAAGTCGGTGTTTATGCCGATGTTTATATGGTCGAAGCGATGCTTAACCAGCTGGAAATGCAGCAGGGGCTGAAAAACAAAATCGGTATTGAGGCTTTGATTGAAACTGCATTGGGTATGGCTAATGTTGAAGACATTGCCCGCAATGGCGCATCGGGCCGTCTTGAGGCCTTGCATTTCGGTGTAGCCGATTACGCAGCAAGTAACCGTGCCAGAACTACGAATATCGGCGGTTTAAATCCCGATTATCCCGGCGACCAATGGCATTTTGCGATCAGCCGGATGACGGTTGCGTGCCGCGCCTACGGCTTGCGTCCTATCGATGGGCCTTTTGGCGATATTAAAGATCCCGAAGGTTATAAATTAGCCGCAAGACGGGCGGCGGCTTTGGGCTGTGAAGGTAAATGGGCGATACATCCGTCGCAAGTCGAATTAGCCAATGAAATATTCACCCCGCCCGCGTCTGAAGTTGAAAAAGCAAAACGCATATTGGCAGCTTTGAAAGAAGCGGCAGCGCAAGGTAAAGGCGCTGCGGCATTAGATGGCCGTTTAATTGATGCTGCATCGGAAAAAATGGCGAATAATGTAGTCAGGGCTGCCGAAGCTATAGCAGCAAAAAATCAATAGTCTTGTAGGTTGGGTTAGCTTAGCGTACCCCGACTTACGCAACATATAAGGAGAAGCTGTGGATATTCATGAGTATCAGGCGAAAGAAATTTTAAGCGGTTATGGCGTTAAAATCGCCGAAGGCGGTATGGCCTACAGCCCGGAAGAAGCGGTGCAACGCGCTAGAGATATTGGCGGACATATTTGGGCGGTAAAAGCGCAAATTCATTCCGGTGCGCGTGGTAAAGCGGGCGGCATTAAAATCTGCAAAACACACGATGAAGTTGAAGCGGCGGCAGGAGCTTTATTAGGCAAAAGACTGATTACTCATCAAACCGGCCCTGCAGGTAAAGTATGTGGCAGATTGTATGTTGAAGCCGGAACCGATATTGCCAAGGAAATGTATTTCTGTTTTTTGGTTGACCGCAGCACAGAGCGCATTGTGATGGTCGGTTCAGCTCAAGGCGGCATGGAAATCGAGGAACTGGCCGAAAACAATCCCGACGCTATTACCAAAATTTACATTGAACCCGCAGTGGGTCTGCAAGACTATCAAGCGCGTGAAATGGCTTTTGCATTGGGTCTTGATCCTGAATTGTTGAGCCACGCGGTTAAAACCATCAGAGGTTGTTATCGTGCCCTGCGCGAACTTGACGCCAGCATGCTGGAAATTAACCCGTTGGTGGTTACCCGTAGTAACGGGTTGGTTGCACTGGATGCCAAAATGGGCTTTGATGACAACGCGTTATTCCGTCAGCAAAAAATTTCCGAGTTGCGCGATAAAACCCAGGAAGATCCCCGTGAAATGGCTGCCGCCGACCGTGGCTTAAGTTATGTCGGCCTGGACGGAGACATTGGCTGTATGATTAACGGTGCGGGTTTGGCGATGGCTACCATGGACATGATTAAACTGGCTGGCGGAGAGCCTGCCAATTTTCTTGATGTTGGCGGCGGTGCATCGGCTGAACGTACCGAAAAAGCTTTTCGGCTGGTATTGGCTGATAAGAACGTAAAAGCCATGCTGGTTAATATTTTTGCTGGTATCAATCGTTGCGACTGGATTGCCGAAGGCGTTGTTGAGGCAGTCAAAAAAATCGATATGAAAATACCGCTAATTGTCAGATTGTCAGGCACTAACGTAGAAGAAGGCCGTCGTATTATCGCAGAAAGCGGCTTGCCTATTATTACCGCCGAAACCTTGGCCGAAGCGGCTGAAAAAGCGGTGCAAGCACGCAATGAAGCGGTACAGGGAGCATAAATATGGCTATTTTAATTGACGAAACAACCCGCATTATTGTTCAAGGCTTTACCGGAAAAATCGGCAGCTTCCATGCCCAAGACATGATTAACTACGGCTCTAACGTAGTCGGCGGCATCACTCCCGGCAAAGGCGGTCAAACCCATTTAGGTTTGCCGGTTTTTAATACTGTAAAAGAAGCTGTACGCGAAGTTGGAGCGGAAGCCAGTATTATTTTCGTTCCTCCTGCGTTTGCCGCCGATTCCATTATGGAAGCAGCCGATGCAGGCATTAAATATTGCGTGGCGATTACCGACGGTATTCCGACTCAGGACATGATGACGGTTAAAAACTTTCTGCGCCGTTTTCCTGTAGAGCAAAGAATGATCCTGACAGGTCCCAACTGCGCGGGCACTATCAGCCCGGGACGTGCGATGCTGGGCATTATGCCGGGACATATTTACATGCAAGGCAATGTCGGTATCGTCGGGCGTTCTGGCACTCTGGGTTATGAAGCGGCTGACCAGATGAAACGTTTGGGTATCGGCATTTCAACTTCCGTCGGCATCGGCGGCGATCCTATTAACGGCAGTTCACATCGCGATATTCTGGAAAAATTTGAAGCCGATCCGGAAACCAAAGTAGTCGTTATGATTGGTGAAATTGGAGGACCCCAAGAAGTTGAAGCGGGTATTTTTGCCAAAAAACACATGAGTAAACCGGTAGTTGCCTATATAGCCGGTTTAACTGCGCCGGAAGGTCGTCGCATGGGACATGCCGGTGCGATTATTTCGTCGGCCGGTGAAAGTGCCGCAGAAAAAGTAGCTGTATTGAAAGAATTGGGAGTTACCATCTGTCCAACACCGGCGGCCATGGGCGAAACGGTGGCAAAGGTGTTGGCCGGAATGTAAATGACACATTACGGCATGAGTTGGCAATGTTATGTTGGCGAATTTTTTAATATCCGCAGGGCGTAAATGAAAATACTTATTCTTGGTGCCGGTGTTACCGGTTCATCGGTTGCCGGGGCGCTGGCAAGCGAAGAAAACGATATTGTGGTCGTTGATTTCAGGACGGAGTTGCTGGACGCTTTGAAGGAGCGTTTCGATATTGCCACAGTCGCCGGTAATGCTGCACATCCTAAAGTGCTCGATCAGGCTGGCGCCCGGACTGCCGATATTATTATCGCGGTTACCGACAGCGACGAGACTAACATGTTGGCATGTGTGATTATTAATGCGCTGTATAGCCGGCCGAAAACGATTGCGCGGGTTCGCGCCGTCGATTACCTGAACAACGCGCAATTGTTCGGCTTGAACGGTATTCCAGTGGATATTGTGATCAGCCCAGAGCAAATCGTCATGGAAGCTATCCGTAATTTAATCGAGTTTCCCGGTGTTCAACATATTTCCGATTTTGCCGATGGACTGGTACGGCTTTTTTCGGTCAAGGTCGTGGCGGACGGTTCGTTAACGGGCAAAGAAATTAAAACCCTGAAAGAACGCTTGGTCAGCGGTAAAATTCGCGTAGTGGCTATTTTTCGGCAAGGCATTCCGTTGGTAATAAGCGGTGAAGCCGTTATCGAAACAGGTGATGAAGTTTTTTTTGTAGCCCCGCGCGAAGAAGTACGAGGGGTATTGAAAGAATTGAACAAGCTGGAGGCTCCGTTAAAGCGGATTATCATTGCTGGGGGCGGTCATGTCGGCAAACGCTTGGCGCTAGCGCTGGAAAGCGATCATCAGGTGAAAATTATTGAAAAAGATCCCAGACGCGCGCATAAGATAGCCAACGATCTTGATCATACTGTGGTGCTTCTTGGCGATTGTGCTGATGAAACATTGCTGCTTGACGAATCTATCGACAGTACCGACTTGTTTTGTGCGATTACCGAAAATGACGGTGTCAATATTGTTTCCGCGTCTTTGGCAAAAAGCTTGGGGGCGCGAAAAGCTATCTGTTTGCTCAATCATGTTTCGTACAGCAAGCTATTACCTGGAACGGGTATCGATGTCGCAGTGCTGCCCAATCAGGAAACGCTTGGCAGTATTCTAAAGCACGTACGCCGTGGCGACGTAGCACAAGTCAGTTCCCTTTGCGGTGGTACTGCCGAGGCTATCGAGGCTATTGCGCACCAAAGTAACGATTTGAATTCTGTTGTTGGACGCCGGGTGGATGCTATCAGCTTCCCTGAAGGCATTGTGATGGGTGCATTAATACGCAACAAACAGGTTATTGCCATTCATTGCGACACAGTATTTGAAGAAGGCGATCATGTAGTCATGTTTGTAATGGATAAAAAGCTGGTCGTAAACATCGAGAAAAAATTCCAGCCTCTTTAATTAAGAGCGGGCGAAAAAAAATCTTAGCCTTCGCCTTTAAGTCTTGAACCTTTCGCCTTGAATCTAATCTCATGAATGTCATTTTTACTATCATCAATATTTTCGGTTTAGTCACCATAGGATTCAGCGGCTTGATGGCTACTTGCTGGTTGACTTCCGCGATAGCTGATGATGGTGCCACTACTGCTTTTTATGATGGTACTTTGATTACCTTGTTGTTGGGTGCATTGATGTTTATTCCGACGCTACGCATCCCCAAAAAAGTATCAAGGCAGACAGGTTTTTTGATGGTGGCAATTACTTGGTCAGTAACGCCGGTATTTTGCACGATACCGCTGATGAGCTACCTGCCGGAATTGAGTTTTATCGATGCTTATTTTGAGACTGTTTCCGGCCTGACTACCACTGGAGCGACCATATTTAGCGGTATTGACCACTTGCCGATGTCGATCAACCTGTGGCGGCATGAATTGAACTGGATAGCGGGTATGGGTATCATTATATTTGCGGTCGCTATTTTGCCCATTCTGGGCATCGGCGGCATGCAGTTGTATATTGCGGAATCGCCGGGAACGGTCAAGGAATCGGATTTGCCGCCACGCATAGCGCAAACCGCGAAAGCTTTATGGTTGGTTTATGCGGGCATTACTCTGGCCTGTATTCTTGCCTTGCGCTTAGCGGGCATGGAGTGGTTCGATGCGATCTGCCATGCCTTTGCAGCGATGAGTCTAGGCGGGTTTTCTACCCATGACCTTAATGTCGGCTTTTTTAATTCGCTGTCCATTGAGATGGTGTTAACCGTCTTCCAATTGCTGGCGGCGATCAATTTTGCGACCCATTTTGTAGCGCTTAGAAAATTATCATTCAATCCTTATATCGATGACCGGGAGGCGCGAGCTTTTCTTATTCTGGTGTTAGGGAGTTGCCTAGTAACGGCTGCGGTGCTGTGGCATGCAGGCACCTATTCGGACTATTTGACCGCATTACGCCATGCAACGTTTAATCTGGTCACCATCGCTACCGATTGCGGCTTTGCTACTCAGGACTTTAACCAGTGGCCTATTTTTGTGCCGATGTGGATGCTGTTTTTAAGTTGTATTTCGGCGTCTTCCGGTTCCACCGGTGGTGGTATTCGTATGATTCGCACCATCATCCTGATGAAGCAGGCGAGGCTTGAGCTGTTCAAGTTTATTCATCCTTTTGCAGTTCGATCCATGAAAATAGGCGACACCATGGTGAACAATAAAATCATAGCTTCCGTGACCGGGTTTATTTTTCTGTATTTCATCAGCATCGTTATTTTGGTATTCATGCTACTGTTGAGCGGCATGGATTTCATAAGCGCCTTTTCGGCCATTATTGCCTGTTTTAATAACGCAGGACCCGGCCTCAATCAGGTGGGGCCTGCGACCAACTATTCCAGTCTGAGCGATATTCAAACGGGTGTTTGTATCTTTGCAATGCTGTTGGGTCGAGTGCAGATATTTTCCATTGTTATTTTATTTGTACCGGAATTCTGGAGAAAATAATCAGGTCTGAGCGAGGGTGGCGGAAGTTCTGCGTTGAGGTTTGGATGATCCGATTTCGTATGGGGTGCAAGCAAATTCGAAGTTAATATAAACAAAAAACCCAGCTTTAAGCTGGGCTTTTTGGTACTACTTAAGTGTTCTATTTACAGTTGAATAGAACTAGAAACTTTTTGTGCAGATTTATCTGGATCATCCAGGCAGCCAGATAAGCCAACAATCATTAATGCCATAGCTATAAGAGATAAAATTTTATTCATAAGAATATCCTCCAAAGGGGTTTCAATTATTTTTATTAATTTGCGCCATAAATTAAAGCACATGCATTTTATATCATGACTGGAATGATGATGCAATAATAAAAATTCAATAATCATCTGCGCAATTAAAGCTCATTGATGTTGTCGGGTAAATCAAATGAAATTCGATTATCGCGCCATTTTGCCGTTCCGATAGTAGTCCATGGAGAGGTAAAGTTAAGATGCAATTGATCGTAAACCCAATAAGAAGGCGCACTGATTTTTTTAAGTTTTATGTTGAAAACAACGTTCTCAATATTCAAACCGGTTTTCTGTGCCCAGAAAGCGGTAACTTTCATGATAAATTTATGCAAACGTTTATTGTTAATGTTTGGCGTTACGGCAATGTTGGCCCACATGGAATGAACTCTGCCCCAGTTGGGGGCAAGAAGACGCCCTTGTTCATTGACAAAAGGCAACCAATGTTCATTTCCATTTGAGTCGGTATAGGTGATCGCTAAAATATGATCGTAGCCGGCAAAATGGTCGTGTAGATAAAGGGCGTGTGGGGTAATGCCTAAAAAGGTCAGAGAGACGTTAAGAAGCGCGTTACTGGCTTCAGCAATAGGTACGCCGACGGAGCTCTTCTTAGCTGCAAAATCAAGTCTGTAAATAAGCCCGTAATGGATAGTGCTGTTCAATTGCAATAGGAATATCGCAATTAATATCTTTGAGAGTTTTCTGGAAAATGCATTCGGTTTTTTTGAGGCAACATCTTCAAAAAGTAGATGATAGAGGCTGGTGTCCGGCAGGGCTTGCGGCGCCAGGCAAGCGGATGAGCATGAGATGCGCTGGCGCATATCGGCAATAGACCGGTATTTTTTTAACGCCAATTGATGAATTCCCGGAAGGCCCAAAATAATGCCGACAGGGAATAGGTAGCGCATTTTTATAAATATCCGGCTGTAGGTGTCAATACCTGAATAAATGTGGCCCGTAGAATCCAATGCGTACAGATCGGTTAACAAAGTTTCACTATTAATGGCGGCAAGCGCAGGATAGCGTGCGGCATGTTCCTGAGCGCTTTTAAAGTCAATGCAACTGAATATATCGAAATGATTAAGGATCAGCACGGTGCGATTACACAGCGGGCACAGCTGGTCATAAAACACGGTAAGAGATGGCTGTTTTGACGTAACCAATCGGCCGATGCATCGCCACCATTTAAAAGGGATCATCAGGGTATAAAAGCAGACCATCCCTAAGCCAAAAGGATAAATGTTAAAGGACAAGGTAATGCCAAGATGAAGCCCAAGGCCGACCAATAAATAGGCTATACGTAACTGACGCTTGGCAAAAAAGAAGATAAAGGTAAATTGAAAGATTAAAATTATGTACCCGATGGTGTTTTGCAAGAGCTTATTATTCAGCAAGTACGACATATCGATGGCTGAAACATAATAAGGCTGTGTTGCGGGCAGCCAAGTGCCAAGGCCGTTACGCCAGTGTTCGGCAAATAGCTTATGAACAGCCGAGTCGAAATATAGAAAACCAAGGCAAATGGCAACGGGCAGATAGTAGGCAAGCGCTGAGACAGTTGGTTTTGGGTAATTACTGTAATGTGTAAAAGGGGTGCTGAGTTTGTATCTAAGACTGTCTATAGAAAATGCGCGGTCGCCAGGCATAAAAAGCAGAAAAAAACCGGCTCCGATCATGAATGTGTCAAAGCCCCCGTCAAAATCACGCTGCATGGAAGTGAAATTAACAAAGATGATCCAAAAAATGTAATTGCTGATAACGGCAAATTGATAGCGATAGCCAACAATCAGAAAGCCGGCAATGATTCCCCAAAGGCACAAGAAAAATGGGATCATCGGAAATTCGACATCTATATAGGGGATAGGGTCGAAAATTAAATGGTTGAAATACAGCAGGAAAATAATTTCCTGGAAGGTGATTAGGCCGTAAAAAAGCCGGAATAAACCTATGCCTGTAGCAGGGGCTTGTTTGGAATAAAGTTCTAAAATTTTAGTGGAAATAAGTCTAAGCATTTCATAATTCAAAAAATCGATAAGATGTATGAATTATATAAAAAATGTCAGTTTGATGTATTTAAATATGCAGACAAAATAAAGCCCCTAACCATTCGTGCCGAATGGATAGGGGCTCTAAAGATTGAACGAAACTGGCTGGCTACTCTTATTTTTCGTCGTCTGGATGTTCAGCGAATACCCATTTCACAAGAAAATATACCGCGCCTATAACTACAACAGCGCCGACCATACCTGCTGGTGTTCTTATGATTTCCGTTAGATCTAAAATAAATCCCATGTAAGTGTCCCCTACCTAATAATTTTGTATATTTGAAAATTGCTAATTACATAGCAAACGGAATGACCATAATACTTTAGGAAAAGTTAAAGTCAAGGCTTATTATGTAGGGTTTCATGTGATGTTTCCAGACGAGGATGTAAATATTGTTTCTTGTTAAAATTTATTGCTCGATAGCCGGTGTGGTATAGTTTAGAATCTTCTTTTTGAGTGCTGATACATTTTAAGATTAAGGAATTATGATGAATAGATGCGTTAAAATATTACCACTGGTCGCAATTTTCTTTACGTTATCGGCAAATGCTGACGTTCAACTAAAAGATAATTCTGAAATTTTAGGAAAATGGAATCTTCATGATGAAGCGGTTTCGTTAACTAGCCCCAAAAAAGCTGTGACTCAGGAATGGGAATTTAAGGAAGATGGGACCCTTATTTCATCGGCATCCGATGTCGCTGGGCGGATCAGTGCGTTAAAGATTGTGTTAAAGTACTCCGTCGAAAACGGGGAAATCAAAAAACAGTCCTCTCCTGGACGAGAAAAATATGAATCCTGCAAAGTGGTTGAAAAAGAGGGTTCAAACATGATATTAAAGTGTACATACTTTTTCTTTCTAACAAAAAAATAATTTAAAAAAAGGATATAGCTATGATAGGTGGCATTGTAATGATTTTGGTAGCTCTCTGGATTTACCAGTCGGCTATGAGAGCGAAAACGAGTAATGTAATGATGTGGGTTGCAATTGGTGCGGTTACCTTTTTTGTAGTGCAGCTGGCATTTATTGACGTCAATATTTATATTATGGAAGCAATAAAAGGCGGTGAGGGCGATAGCGGCTACGAGCGCGATTTGACCAGCATTGGCGATAGAAAAAATGAAGGCGGTTTTCAGGGTTTTGGAGGCGTCCTGCTTTCGGTGTATATGGAGTTAATGCCGCAAATCGTTGGCTTTTTGGCAGCAGCGCTGGTTCGGATAAAGTTTATTACCAAAGAACCACTGACAGTCGGCAATTTGTTTAGCGACATCAAAGAGATGTTTCAAAGCATAAAACAAAGTTTTAAAACGACTGAGAAGTAAGGTATTTAAGTTGGTTGTAAAAAAAAGCCCAAGCGATACTTGGGCTTTTTTTATGGTTGCGGATTACGTAAGCTCTGGTTTCTAAATGTTAATTGCCTAAAATAGAAGAAACCAGATATACCAGGCCGATCACGAAAAGCACAGTAAAAATCACTCCTCCAATAAGATACACTGAAAGATATCCCTCTTTTAAATCTCTTTGCCTGTTAGCGTCGCTTTGTATGCCAATAACGGCAGCTAGAACGCTTCTTATGACTTGAGTGATCGTTGGTTTTGACATGCTCATCTCCGGCAAAAATAGTTAAAAATAATAGTGCTTGATAACATTTTAAGCAATGATTATATCCACCAATAACCCTGGATCGTTCCATGAGCAAAACAGAACTATTAAAGCAGCAATTATCCCAGCGCATTTTATTTCTCGACGGTGCGATGGGTACGATGATCCAAAGTTACAAGCTGGAAGAAAAAGATTATCGCGGAGAACGTTTTGCCCAATGGGAAGTCGATCTTAAAGGCAATAACGACCTTTTATCATTGACTCAACCTGACATCATTAAAGCGATTCATAGCGCTTATTTTGAAGTAGGCTCCGACATTGTCGAAACCAACACTTTCAATGCGACCAGCATTGCGATGGCCGATTACAAAATGGAATCGCTGGCGTATGAGATCAATGTTGCCGGTGCGCGTGTGGCAAGGCAAGCCGCTGATGAATACACGCAAAAAACGCCGGGAAAACCGCGTTTCGTGGCGGGCGTACTAGGCCCTACCAACCGCACGGCGTCCATGTCGCCAGATGTTAACGATCCGGGTTTT
The DNA here is from genome assembly GCF_004322395.1 of Methylobacter sp. Classification (GTDB taxonomy): domain Bacteria; phylum Pseudomonadota; class Gammaproteobacteria; order Methylococcales; family Methylomonadaceae; genus Methylobacter_A. The sequence continues at coordinate 15,105 of NZ_SCTW01000045.1, read as the reverse complement.
CGCAATATCTTTTTCGATGACTTGGTCGTAGCTTACACAGAAGCCACCAAAGGCTTGATCGACGGCGGCGCGGATATTATCCTGATTGAAACCGTGTTCGATACCCTGAATGCCAAAGCCGCTATTTTTGCGGTTGAACAATATTTCGAACAGATCGGCTACAAGCTGCCGGTAATGATTTCCGGCACTATTACCGATGCCTCAGGTAGAACGCTGTCCGGGCAAACCGTTGCCGCTTTCTGGAATTCCCTAAAACATGTAAACCCCATCTCGTTCGGCTTTAACTGCGCGTTAGGCGCAACGGAATTGCGCCAACATATCGATGAGTTATCGGGCATTGCCGACACCTACATTTCCGCTCATCCCAATGCGGGCTTGCCTAACGAGTTCGGCGAATACGACGAAACGTCCGAAGCGATGGCCGCAGAGTTGGCCGACTGGGCAAAAAACGGCTACCTGAATATTATCGGCGGCTGTTGCGGAACCTCGCCTGCGAACATCAAAGCGATAGTCGAGGCCTTGCAGCACTATAGCCCCAGAAAAATTCCCGAAATAGCCAAACAATGCCGGTTATCAGGACTTGAACCGTTAAATATTGGCCCTGATTCGTTATTCGTCAATGTCGGCGAGCGCACCAACGTAACCGGCTCAGCGGTATTCAAACGCCTCGTTATTGAAGGCGATTTTGAAACGGCGCTGGATGTCGCCAAGCAGCAAGTCGAAAACGGCGCGCAAATTATCGACATCAACATGGATGAAGGCATGCTGGATTCTAAAGAAGCGATGGTGCGCTTTTTGATGCTGATTGCGTCCGAGCCGGACATTGCCAAAGTACCGGTCATGCTGGATTCGTCGAAATGGGAAATTTTGGAAGCCGGGCTTAAATGTATTCAAGGCAAAGGCGTCGTAAACTCCATCTCTTTGAAAGAAGGCGAAGCAGCGTTTATCGAACATGCCAAACTGGTGCGCCGCTATGGCGCGGCGGTTATCGTTATGGCTTTTGATGAGCAAGGGCAGGCCGACACCAAAGCCCGGAAAATCGAAATATGCCAACGCGCTTATAAAATCCTGACCGAACAAATCGGCTTTCCGCCTGAAGACATTATCTTCGACCCGAATATATTCGCTGTTGCCACCGGCATCGACGAACACAACAATTACGGCCTCGATTTTATCGAAGCCACCGAAGAGATCAAACGCACCTTACCGTACGCACTGATTTCCGGCGGCGTATCCAACGTCTCGTTTTCATTCCGTGGCAACAACCCTGTACGGGAAGCGATTCATGCGGTATTTTTATACCATGCGATCCAGGCGGGCATGGATATGGGCATCGTCAATGCCGGGCAATTGGCGATTTATGAAGATATTCCCAAAGACCTGCGTGAAGCGGTTGAAGAAGTCATATTAAATACACACGACGGTAGCGGCACTGATAAATTGCTGGAAATTGCCGAAAAATATCGCGGCGACGGCAGCAGCTCATCAAAAGAGCAGGACTTGGAATGGCGCAGTTGGGCGGTTAGCAAGCGTCTGGAACATGCGCTGGTAAAAGGCATTACCGATTACATCGACGAAGATACCGAGCAAGCAAGACTGGAAGCCGAACGGCCATTGCATGTTATCGAAGGTCCGCTAATGGATGGCATGAACGTGGTCGGCGATTTGTTCGGCGCGGGCAAAATGTTCCTGCCGCAAGTGGTCAAATCGGCTCGAGTCATGAAGAAAGCCGTGGCTTATTTAATGCCGTTTATGGAAGCCGACAAAGCCGCAGGCGACCGGCAAACCAACGGCAAAATCCTGATGGCGACCGTTAAAGGCGATGTGCATGACATCGGCAAAAACATCGTCGCGGTGGTTTTGCAATGCAATAACTATGACGTGATTGACCTGGGCGTGATGGTGCCTGCCGAAAAGATACTGCAAACCGCACGCCTCGAAAACGTCGACATTATCGGCTTAAGCGGCCTGATTACCCCGTCGCTGGATGAAATGGTGCATGTTGCCAAAGAAATGCAACGCCAAGGTTTTACCATGCCGTTGATGATAGGCGGCGCAACCACTTCGCGCGCGCATACCGCAGTAAAGATCGCCCCGAATTATGACGGTCCGATTGTTTACGTAACCGACGCATCGCGCGGCGTCGGTGTAGCCAGCAACTTGCTGAGCGCCGATTTGAAAGACGAGTTCGTAAAAAACATCAGCGAAGAATATGAAGAAGTTAGGGAACGGCATAAAGGCCGCGAAGCCAAAACCAAGCAACTTAATATAGAAGAAGCACGGCGCAATAAATTCAATTGGGGCAATTATCAGCCGGTTAAACCGTCGTTCCTTGGCATAAAAGTCATCGATCATTTCCCATTGGATACATTGGTCTGGTACATCGACTGGTCGCCGTTTTTCCAAACCTGGGAAATGGCCGGAAGCTATCCCAAGATACTCGATGATAAAGTCATCGGCGTCGAAGCCAGAAAGCTGTTTGACGATGCGCAGGACATGCTGAAAAAAATCATCACTGAAGAATGGCTGAGCGCCCGCGCCGTAGTCGGTTTCTTCCCGGCCAACAGCGACGGCGATGATGTCGTGCTATACACCGATGACGCTCGCACCGAGAAAAAAGAAACCCTGCATCATTTGCGTCAGCAAAACGTCAAAGCGCCGGGCAGGCCGAACTATTGCCTGTCCGATTTTATCGCCCCGATTGAAAGCGGCAAAGCCGATTATATCGGCGCTTTTGCGGTCACGACCGGCATCGGCATCGAGCAAAAGCTGCAAGAGTTTGAACGGGATCATGACGATTACAGCGCGATCATGCTTAAAGCGTTGGCCGACAGACTGGCCGAAGCGTTTGCGGAATATATGCATCAGGTGGTTAGGAAAGAATATTGGGGCTATGCCAAAGATGAGGCTCATAAAGCAGAGCAGTTAATCAACGAAGCCTATCAAGGCATACGTCCTGCGCCCGGCTACCCTGCATGTCCCGATCATACCGAGAAAGGCAAGCTGTTTGAATTGCTCAACGTGACCGAGCATACCAGCATAGAATTGACCGAAAGCTATGCGATGTACCCGGCTTCGGCGGTAAGCGGTTGGTATTTCTCCCATCCCGAGTCGCAGTATTTTAATGTCGGCAAGATAGACAGAGACCAGCTGCAAGATTACGCCAAACGTAAAGGCATTGCCGAAGAAATCGCCGAGCGCTGGCTGGCGGCGCATTTGCACCATTAGATATGCACTTAATACTGTTCGGTACCTCCGGCTGCCATCTTTGCGAACAGGCGGAGGTTATTGTTAATGCTTGCGTGCCGGATGGCGTTGAGACTGTGGATATTGCCGAGCAGGAACAGTGGCAGGAGCAATATGCTGTGCGTATTCCGGTTTTGTATGATCAGGAAACCAAGCAGGAGTTGGGGTGGCCGTTTGGTCAATCGGATGTTGAAAATTTTGTTGGTCGCGTAGCCCGTATGTAGCGTAGCGGAATACGGGATGATTGGAGCTACGAAGCCCTGGGTTCCACAAGCTCCATTCAGGCTGCCCGCTTAATAATAAAACAAATAATTAGATGAAATTATGGAAAATATGCGACAAATTAGATTTTATATACGACAATCAATGTCGTGTATATTACGTTAGTTGTAATAAGTTGCATTAGGTGCCTCGTGTACACAGTTCGCATTCCCTTCCAAGTACCACCTAGTACACGTATCGGCACTAATGAGGCTCAAGCACTGCTCGAAGATATTGAGTTCACGCTCAAATTCGACGGCAGATATCACGTCCTTCAGGCTGAGGGGTTCCTCACAGAACAAGCAGCAGTAGATTTCATGACGCGAGCGAGCTCCTCACTTGCCTGTTTACTCCTCGAAAAGGGCATTGCAGCGGAAGGGGCACTTCAACAGCAGGCGCTCAAGTACTACCCAGATCCTATGGAAGCCGCCGCCAATCTTTCCAAGAGTCTTGGTGCAAAAATTGAAGGCCCTGTTGACGGAATCATTGATGGATCAAAGGCCGCAATTTATCTGAGCGCAAAGAACCTGCGAGTAGCAACATTTGGGCAGGCAAACATCTACACAACGACACCATCGGATCAGGTGCTTCAAGTGATTCTGCGAGGGGCTGCGCTTCGAGGCAGCCGAAAACTGCTTGATGATCCAAAGCTGTTGACTGCACTGAAGTTGTACGCGGCATATTTCACTGAGCAGTCCGCGACTGCGCGATTTCTGACACTGATTATGTCGCTCGAAGCGCTTGCAACTTCCACCTTGAAGTCAAGAGTTGCCGTTGAACTACTTGAACGCTGGACAATTGAGACGCAGGCGCTGCTGGTAAGCCTACCAAAGGATTCAGAAGACGCTGCTGCACTTGATGCGCTTCAGCGTGAACTGCTCTTTCGGAAGGACGATTCGATTCGCTCACAGATTCGTAAGCTCGTGCAACGAGAACTTGTAAATTACCCAGATGCATTTGATCAAGCCAAAGAGGCAGTCCGTCTATACGACCTTCGAAGCACTTTGGTGCATCAGGGTTTCCTAGAAATTCGTCAGCTAGACTTAGCTACATCGGGAGCGAAGTCACTTGTACAGCGGGTGCTTTTGACTCGATTTCAACGTGTAACTGAAGCAGTCCGGTAGGGGAGAGCATCGCGCTCCGTTTATGAATACAAGAAGACTGTATTGCACTAAAATATTTCAGCAGGAAATTTATTTCAAAACCAAGATTTCCAATGTAGTTGAAACTCGAAAATGGCGCAAAAATATTATTGAAACAAAACAATCCATCTTAAAAAAACACAAATGAAATTCACATGGGATGAAAATAAAAACCAGTTGAATATTCGTAAGCACGGCATTGATTTTAGCAGTGCCGCCTATGTGTTTTCCGACCCTTTTGCCTTAAGCATACCTGATGATGAACATTCGGAAACGGAAGAGCGTTGGCTTTTATTGGGCAAAAGTTTGAATGAACAAATGCTGTTAGTTGTTCATACCTTTCGATATGATGACGTCGTCAGAATTATTTCCGCCAGAAAAGCAACCGCAACCGAGACCGCTACTTATATGAAGAGGCTTACAAAATGAAAGAAGAATATGATTTTTCTAATGCCGAACAAGGCAAATTTTATGTGCCTGTTGAAGACGTTCAATTACCAATATATTTAGATAAGGATGTTATTCAGTACCTTAATGAAAAAAATTTAACGACACAGGAAAGCTTGCAATCATTAGTCAATGACTTATTGCGTAAAGACATTGAAATCGCCAAAAGAGTGGCCTGAGCGGGATGGAGTTTGTAATCCCGTTTCTAACATTTTCGCGAAACCAACGTACTTAACCAATACAAAACGCTTCGGCCGGAGCAACATGCCCGGGCTGGCAGTTAGAATAGGCAACCAAAATACAATAAGAAAAATACTCCATGAAAAGCTACTTATTGCTATTTACTGTCTTAGCCTGTTTAGGATGCGCGCCCGCCAACCAACTGAACCGTCTGTATTTCGGTATGAATAAACCCACAGGCGGGGCTGTCAGTGAACAGGAGTTTAATCAATTTTTGCATCAAGAAATCAGCTCGCGTTTCCCTGAAGGCTTAACGCTGTTTGAAGCAAAAGGGCAATGGCAAAATGCAAAAGGTACGATTGAACAGGAAAAAAGCCGAGTGGTAGAAATCGTTTGTGATGATACGCCGGAAAATCGCGATAAAGTCGCTGTCATCGCTGCAAAATATAAAGCATTGTTTGCACAAGAGGCAGTGATGGTAATTAAAAGTCAATCTGAAATTATTTTTCACTAACAGTCAATCTGTTAGCGTGTTTATAAGCTAAGTAGTCCGTATAGAGCGGCACTGAATGTTAGGATGAACGCTGTAAATCGGGCAACGAAAAGCTGTTACCCGTCCATAAGTTGCAAGTATCATTCAACAGCACTACCCACCTGAGAGGGCGCAACTCCTTTAAGCCATGCATTAGCCGTTGGCTCCTCGGCTTGCCCCGCCTGATTAATAAAAGTAAACGGCACAGAAACCAACCTCATGCCTCTATTTATCTGAACCGCAAAATGCAAATGCGGGCCGGAGGTAAAACCGGTATTGCCCGAATAACCGATCAATTGCCCAGCCGTCACCGCCAGGCCCGGATAAACCTGGGCTTTCTCCAATTCCAAGTGGGCGTAAATCGCCATAGAGCCGTCATCGTGCAAAATCCTGATGTTGTTGGCTTCGGAGCTGTACGCCTTATTGGTACCGCCTTTATAAAAATCATCCTCGGCTTCCAGGACAATGCCCGATCTGGCCGCGTGAACCGGTGTGCCAATCGGCATGACTATATCTACGGCATATTTGTTTTGTTCGTCGGTATGGCTGAAACTGCCGCCGAAAGCCTGGGAAATTTGAAACGATGCATTGGGAGCCATCGGCGGCAAATAGCTGCTCGTCGAACTGTAATGCGTTAAGGGTCTGCCGATGATATAGCGGTATTTAAGTCCAAGCCGCCATGATTTATGTTCATCAATGCCATCTATTTTAAACAGCGTGTCCGATGCCCCAGGCTCAATAACAAACAGTCTGGGCAAGTCGGGCGTGGCCTGAACATTGTCTTGTTCGGTAAAATCGATTTCGACCTCCACGGGGCCGGCATAATCATTACGAATATAATATTGAGGATGACGCTCTTCGCCCGACTGCAATAGCCAGACCATTTGCTTGGGTGCAACTTTAAGTTGTCTGACTTCAACTTTTAGCTCGGTTTGCTTTTGTTCGGAAGCCGTCGGCTTATCGGTATAATGCCATATGCCTTGCTCATCCTGAAATTTATAGAGCTTTTTGCCTGCTGCATTAAACGAACACAGTAGTAACAGGATAAAAATTGATAATGAAATCCGTATCATTGGACACCTTTTAAACTATTCATCTTCATCCATTAATATGCGGCTGCTTGGAAGCTTTGGTTTTTGAGCGGCGTGATCAGGTTGATGGTTCATGTCAGGTTGCTGGTAGGACGAGTCAAGAAAAAGATATTCAGAAATCAAAATCGGAATAAACAGTGCAATCATTACCGCGATTGCAACAAAAGCAGGGTTGATAATACCTGACAACCAATAAGCTACCGCGCTTCCCCATACCATACGCATAGGCCGAGGCATTTTAATAACTTTCAAAGTATATTCCTTATGGTCAATAGTCTTGTTGAAGCGTATTGTTCGTGAGTTTGATGCGCTTCATTGCGTTTGAAAACTACCCTGAATAATTCGCCAGGATGTGGTAAAGCAGATGTTTCATAAGGCCATGATCAGCTCTATAGAAGAGCGCCAACAGTAGACGCAGGGGCACAGCTGCCGGTACGTCGTTTCTGTCTTGATAATGGGCTTCACTTGGTTTTTTGGTATTATGACAGTTAATTCTAATGAGTGTCCATTTACAAAAACGATCATAATCCGGTTAAAAAACATGCATTATTCATACAGTAAATCGTGGGATTTTTGCGTTCTGCCTGCCGGTATTTTACTTACCTTATCCTTTGCTCCCTTTGATTATTCGAGTTTTGCGCTGATAGCGCTGGCGATTTTGTTTGCCTCTTGGCGAAACGTATCGGCTAAACGCGCGGCTTTGCGCGGCTATTTATTCGGCTTGGGAGCATTCGGCTCGGGTGTATCCTGGGTCTACATCAGTATGCACGATTTCGGCGGGGCAAATGTGTTTGGTTCGAGCCTGCTGACCGGTTTATTTGCCGGTTTTTGGGCATTGTTTCCTGCATTGTCCGGCTACCTTTCGGTAAAAACGATCCCGATAAATAAAGGGTTTGCTCGAGTCGTAGGAGTCCCCGCCGTTTGGATACTTATTGAATATTTACGAGGCTATTGGGTGCTTAACGGATTTCCTTGGTTGCATGTGGCATACTCCCAATTGGAGATGCCTTTGGCCGGATACATAGCGGTAGCCGGCGTTTACGGTACCGGTTTTATTTTGGCCTTAACCGCTTCAATTGTCGTAGAAATTGTATGGGCGACTGCATCGGCGGATATTTTGCTCACCGTTAATCACTCCTATGCAAAATCTGCATTTCCCTCATCCCTGCGGATTATGCAGGCGGTAGAGCATTGTAGGGGCGGATTCCTTAGCCCCGCACAAATAAAGCCGCCTCTACATTTAATAATGATGCTTGCCGTTTTGTGGGGAACGGGCGGCTTATTGCGGAATATAACATGGACGCATCAAATAGGTCCGCCGATTCGCGTTTCGATGATTCAAGGCAATATTGCGCAGGACCAAAAATGGCGGCCGGAAAATAAAATCAGTACCCTGTTAAAATATAAAAAGATGACCGAAGAACATTGGGATTCCCAAGCCATTATCTGGCCGGAAACCGCGATTCCGGCCTTTCTGGATCAGGTTCAAGAAACTTTTTTAGCGCCCTTACGCAACAATGCCAAGCTGCATAATACCGATTTAATAATCAGCGTTCCGGTGCACGACAGACCCATCGATCAAAAATACAATGCCGTAATAACCATAGGCAAAGACGAAGACATCTATCGTAAAACTCATTTATTGCCTTTTGGCGAATATTTACCGCTGCAACCTTTGTCGGGTTTTGTACTGAACATGATAAACATAAAGCTTGGGAACTTTACCGCCGGAACAGCAAGCCAGCCCTTGTTGAAAGCGGGCGGCTACCCGTTTATAACATTGATCTGTTACGAGGACGTATTCGGCGATTTGGGTATTCGAGGACTGCCGGACGCAGCTTATCTCGTTAACGTGACCAATGACGGCTGGTTCGGAAATTCGATAGAACCCCATCAGCACATGCAAATGGCAAGAATGCGAGCAATCGAAACCGGGCGCTTTTTGTTGCGGGCGACAAATACCGGTATGACGGGAATTGTTTCGCCAAAGGGTGAAATTGTCAGTCAAGCGCCGTTGTTTCAGGAAACAGCGCTGACCGGAACGATAACGCCGATGGGCGGCATGACGCCTTATGCGAGATGGGGCGACAAGCCGGTTATTGGGGTAATGGTTATTTTATTGTTGGGCTTTATGGGGTACAGCTGGTTTTTTCGGAATTGATTAATTCACCACAAAGAGCACGAATAAAATAGAACATGGGAAAGGCTAAGTTTACTTTGCTGTCCCAGTTATTCAGCTTTGTAAGGCGAGGAAGCCGTTTTTCACTTTTGGTCGTCACGCTGAATGTTTTTTACTTTAGTGTGTGCATCCTCGATATTTTTGTTGCTGTTTTTAATGTGTCTTAGAGCGGCTTGAGCATGTTTAGTAGCCGTGCCTACATGCCCCGACTCACTCAGATCAATAGCTTCTTGCAGTTCCATGACCGCAGACTCTAAATGGTTTATTGACACACCCTTTGCTTTTAAGGAGGCTGCTAGCGTGTGATCCAATGCCGCCTTTGCATGTTCGAGCAAAATCGCTGTATGACCATTCTTACCATAAATTACCGCCGCACTAGTGTGCTCCAGCGCCGCAGCAGCATGATGATCATCAGCAAAAGCAGAAGCAGAAGCACTTAAGAGCAATAAACCTGCGCATATTAATATTAATTTCTTCATAATTCACTCGTCATATTTATATTTAGTTATGGATATTCAGTTTCAGAAAACTCTTTGCCTTCTCCTTGAAAAAAGAAGCGAAAGCTCATCAGCGTATATATTCTTAATATTAGATTATTTACTTTGCAATATCCATAAGTTCAGTGGAAACTAATTCATTAAAAAAAACAGCCTCATACATGACAAAGCCGGCTGGTTATCAACCAAGCTTTTTCATGAAATGCCGAAGTTACTGGGTCAGCAATGACACATTGTTGCAGTTAATGTTGAATTAAATGGAATGATTGCCGAATGATCGGCGATACTAATGCTCCTCTCCATTAAAGTTTAAGTGTCATGAATAATTTTTTCTTGGTCGTTGGCGCGTTATTGCTGGTTGCGCTCAATGGCTTTTTTGTGGCCGCAGAATTCGGTCTCGTTAAACTGCGACAAACGCGCATCCGCTCGATTGTTAAAACACAAGGTTGGCGTGGACGCATTTTGGGCAAGGTACACGCAAAACTTGACGCTTATTTATCGGCCTGTCAGCTGGGTATTACTCTTGCTTCGCTCGGCTTGGGCTGGATTGGCGAACCTGCTTTTGCCAATCTACTGGAACCCGTGTTTGGCAGGATCGGTGTTATGTCGCCGGAGCTGATACACGGCATCTCATTTGCTTTCGCATTTTCCGCAATTTCATTTTTGCATATCGTCGTCGGTGAACTTGCGCCGAAATCTATGGCGATCCGTAATCCTGAAAAGATTGGCTTATGGAGTGCTGTGCCGCTTTTCGGATTTTATTGGCTGATGTATCCAGCCATCTGGTTGCTGAATTCCAGCGCCAATTTGGTACTGCGCCTGTTCCGCTTGAGTAATGTTCATAGCCATGACGGACACTACTCGGCCGACGAGCTGAAACTTATTTTGCGCAGCAATCGCCCAGACGCTCGCTTTACCCGCGATGAGTGGAACATTATGGCCAAAACACTCGATTTCAGCGAGCTCGAAGTGTCCGACCTGATGCGCCCGATCCATGAGATTACTGCATTGCATCGCGACGCATCCTTACAAAAAAACCTGCAAATAGTGTCTCAAAAACGCTTCAGCCGTTATCCTTATTTCGACACTAATGACATTGATGTGTTAGGGGTGATTCATTTGAAAGATTTGTTTTTCGCCCAGCAGGAAGACCAAACGATTGATGATTTAAGTAATTATCTGCGGCCTATCTTATATATATCGCCGCATACACCCGCCCTGGAGCTATTCCGTCAATTTCGTACGGGCACATCACATTTCGCAGTTATTGGACAAAAAGGACAAAAACCGCAAGGCTTCATTACACTGGATAATTTGTTAAGCGCAATGGTCGGCGAGATACGCGACGAGTTTCGTCCAAATAACAATGATTGGACAAGGCTTGACGACGACACATTGATTGGCAAGGGCAGTCTGCCGATATTTTCGCTGGAACGGATTCTGGGAATCGATATCGAAAATGAAGAACTTGAATTGGAAGATGAGATTTCAATTGGCGGCCTGATTATGGCCAAACTACGTGATATTCCAGTAGAAGGTCAAAAAATTGAATTTAATCAATTCGATGTTGTGGTCAGAAAAATGTATGGATCGCGGATCGTCTTTGTCCAGATTTACCCCCAACCAAATAACTGATCGGGAAAATCAATAGTCGGGCAACGAAAAAATGTCGCCCGGCTACAACTCTGTCAAGCCGAGTTTAGAGTTAAAAAATCCGTTTAAATCCGCTCAATCAGTGTCATTGGTGTTCTATTGTTTTCTTCCTGGTGAAATGATTTACTGCCTCAAATCCTTAACAACCCGCACCACTTCCTGATCGCCGGCGATGTTCTCTATGCTGAAACCCAGCTTGGTCACTAGCGACAGCATCGGTTTGTTGATAGCCAACACCTCGCCTTCAAAGAACGACATGCCTTTGGCTTTGGCGGTTTGCAACAAGGTTTTCATCAACCGGGTGCCTATGCCCATGCACTGGCAGTCGTCGGCAACGACCAGCGCGAACTCCACCGAATGACCGTCCGGGTTGACCATGTAGCGGCCCACACCCAACTCATTCGACATGCTTTTATCGTTGGTTACCGCAACAAAAGCCATTTCGCGGTCGTAATCGATCTGGGTGAAGCGCACGACCATCTCCGGCGTCAATTCATGCATAGCTTGCATAAAGCGGAAATATTTAGTGCGTTCCGATAAGCGGTGCACAAAATCTTTTTCCATGACCGCATCTTCAGGGCGAATAGGCCTGATTGTAATATTCACGCCGTTCGATAATTGATGATGCTGAATTAATTGATGGGGATAAGGATGGATCGCCATGTGCGAATACGGGCCGAGCTGATGTGACGTTTCCGCTTTAATACGGGCGTCAACCGCCATCACGCCACGTTCATCGACGATCAGCGGATTAATATCCAGTTCCAAAATCTCCGGCAGCTCGCTGACCATGGTCGATATATTCAGCAACACATCCACCAGAGCTTGTTTATTGGCGACCGGTAATTGGCGGAATGCTTCCAGGTATTTGGCCGCCTTGGTTTTGGCGATCATTTGTTCAACCATATACGCATTCAGCGGCGGCAGCGCGACGGCGTTATCCTGCAAAATTTCCACCATCGTGCCGCCTAAGCCGACGCTGATCGCAGGGCCGAATACAGGGTCCCTGACCACGCCTATCATCAGTTCGCGGCCGCTGGGCGATTTAAACATCGGTTCAACCGTCATGCCGACTTCGGTAATCTCGGGATATTTTTGCTTAATGGCCGATTCCATTTCCATGAAGTTGTGTGAGACTTCCTGGACGCTGTTGATGTTAAGCCGCACGCCGCCAATATCGGATTTATGGCTGAACTCGGCCATATTGATTTTTAATACGACCGGAAAACGTATTGTCTCTGCGGCAATCATCGCATCCTTGGCGCTGGAAACTTTGATCGTCTGGTTGACCGGAATATGGAATGCGGCCAGGATGGCTTTGGCTTCCTGTGCGGTTAAAACCTGCCGACCTTCCGACAGCACCCGTTCGATAATCAACCGTGCGCCGGTAACATCGGGCGCCGCCAATTCATCGGTAGGCGACGGGATTTGTTTCAGCAGGATTTGATTCTGGGTATAGCTGGCCAGGAATGAAAACGCATCGACAGCCACTTCCGGCGTACTAAAATGAGCCACTTTACTGTTGGCAAAAAGATTGCGGCCTTCCTGAACCCTTGCGCCGCCGGTCCATGAAGCCAATACCGGTTTTTTGCTGGATTTTGCGCCTTCAATCACACATTCGGCGACCTGCGTCGGATTGGTCATCGCCTGAGGCGTCAAAATGACCAGTATGCCGTCGATATTTTTGTCTTTAAGGCAGATTTCCAGCGCTTTCTGGTAACGCTCGGACGTCGCATCGCCCAGAATATCGACAGGATTCGCATGCGACCAGTGCACCGGCAAAACCTCGTCCAGCGCGGCAATGCTGGCAGGGCTCAGTTCAGCCATTTGCACGCCGACATCTTCGGCGCGGTCGGTACTCATCACGCCGGGACCGCCGGCATTGGTGATAATTGCCAGACGGTCTTTTTTGACTACGTAATTGTTGGCCAAAACGCGGGCGGCGGAAAACAGCTCATTGATGCTATAGACTCGAACTACACCGGCTCTTGCAATCGCCGCATCGAATACATTATCGCCGCCGACCATCGCACCGGTGTGCGACATTGCCGCCTTGCAACCGGCTTCATGACGGCCGGACTTAATCAAAATCACCGGCTTTAGGCGCGCAGCCGCTTTAAGGCCGCTCAAAAAACGGCGGGCGTCGCGTATGCCTTCGACATACATCAAAATACCGGTGGTTTTGCTGTCGGTCGCCAGATAATCCAGCACCTCGCCAAAATCGATATCCGCCGCGCCGCCCATCGATACCACCGTTGAGAAACCGATGTCCTGGGATTTGGCCCAATCCAAAATCGCCGTACACACCGCGCCCGATTGAGACAGCAGCGCCAGACTGCCGTCCTTGATCGTGCCGTCGCCGAAAGTGGCATTAAGCTGTCCGTTGGGGCGAGCTACGCCCAAACAGTTCGGGCCGATGATACGAATACTGTAGCGATGGGCGATGTCCAGAACTTCCTGTTGCAACCGCTTGCCTTCCGCCCCCAACTCGCCAAAGCCAGCGCTGATAATGATGACCGAAGTAACGCCTTTTTCGCCGCACTGGCGCACAACGCCCGGAACACTAGGTGCAGGCGTGGCGATCACCACCAGGTCGAGATCCTCGGGAACGGCATTGAGATCGGGATAGGCTTTTAAGCCTAATAAGGTTTCGCGTTTGTTATTAACCGGATAAAGTCCGCGCTTAAAGCCGGCCTCCTGCATGTTAAGCAGCAGTCGGTAGCCTACACTAGCCTCGCGCTCGGATGCACCAACGATAGCAACGGATTTTGGGGTGAAAAAACGGTTCAGATAATGAGGGCCCATTGATGCTCCAGAAATAACGGAAATAAAGTGCGGTTTATGGTTCAAAATTCTAGCATTATTAGGCTGTTGCGCTGATTAAATTTTAATGGCGGAGTCATAAGCAGCGCCATAAATTGATACACTAGTGCTTTTGAATTGGCGGAAAGTATTTTGAGACATTTGATAACCCGGCTAAGTAGGACGTGCCGCGCGCGCCTTCCGATCATCGCACTGTTCAGTTTAATGATTCATCAACCGGCATTTGCTCATGGCGGAGTGGATCACAACAATAGTTGTTTTCTGACTGTGGGAGATACCAAATTACGAATAAGCGGTTACCAGTTCCAGCCGGAGTTGGAAGGAAAACATTTCTGCCATTTTTTCCCTGAGCTTGGGCAAATAGTACTGGCAGTGGAACCGTTGGCAGAAGGACAGGAAAAGACCTTGGTCACGCTGGAGTTGGCGGCATTGTCGTCGTGGCTAAATCCCGCCCAAGCATTTACCGTGATTAAACAACAGCCGGAACAGCTGATCGATACAGGCTTGGCTTCAATTTCGCAAACCATCCGGGAGCGCGGTGTCTACAGACTTAATGTCACGTTGCAGGATGCTTCAGGTAATCGGCAGCAGCAACATCTTATGTTTCTGGTGGGTATTCCGGTGACTAAAATCATGGTGATGATTGCCGGCGGATTATTGGTTTGGGTGATTGGTTTTTTAGTGGTGAGCAGCTTAAAGAAAAAGGATGCCTAAAGATTATCGGCAATTTGACTCACAACGCCGGTATTGTCCACGAAAACCACAAAAAGCATTTTGATCACTGATGTTACGCCCTGTCCACGAAAACCAAAAGTAGGCGCCTCTAGGCGACACGAAAGGCACGAAAAATATCAGCCTTGGATTCGCCGTTGACGGCGTCATATCCGGCATTTTTCACATCCCTTTCGAGGTTCTTGAGACAATTTTTTTTCCAGACTATATTCGGCCATTCAGTTAAGGAAAAAGCATTAGTCGGGAAACAAGCCGATCGGCAGACCTTCCAGGTTTTCAAAACCTGGAAGGTCTAAGCGGCAACATTCTGAACAGGCGGAAC
>NZ_SCTW01000044.1 GCF_004322395.1 Methylobacter sp. | reverse complement strand
CAAAAACTCTTTCAGACTGCTATGGATAATCCCAATAAACCCGGAATTATCAACATCGTGCTGGTCTATACCTATGATACGGGTGTCGGCTTCAATTAAATTGGCTTTTTCAAGCCGATACAGAGAGATAAGTAGCTTGCGGCGGGATAAATCGCCCAAACCGCCAAAAATAACCAGGTCGCAAGGTTTGAATATTCTTTTTTCGTTCATTAGAGAGGTTGCTGAATAAATAGTTACAGCCGGCATCAACCCGGCAATTTATAGATGGAATACGTATTGTTTATTATCGCAGAATTTGCTTTAGGGTGCAGTTCTGGTTGCACTGCCTTAGCGCAAGCCTGTTTTCTTGCTTCATAAATAACTATTCATGCATCTTTGTATCGAATCGATATTTAGTTGACGACAACCTTACTCTCTTTTATAGTGTTGATCCGCTACTATCATAAAAAGAGAATTTTTCATGCGTCATACGTTTGCCAACATGCACAACAACTTGGCGATTGACATTATTGACCGCTCAACATCTCAAATTGAAGTAGCCCCCCTAAGGCTAGCAAAATCCTTAGGGAAATCACTCCCGGCGTTGATGAGAGCCTGGATGCATCCATTACTTTAAAAGCAATAGAGGGTATAAAAATGAGCGTAGAAACACAAACAAGCGTAGAAACACAAACAAAAGACAGATTCTGGCTTTATGTCGGTGGTACGGTATTTTCTTTATTGATCGTTATTGCGCTGGTCAAACAAAGTGAGAGTGAAAAATTTGCGCCGATCAAACAGCAGTTGGAAGAGGAAACAGCACAGATGAATATCCGTGTTCTGAACTGAACTTAATGTTCGTTATCCTTCATGCCAAGACGCCATTTTATAGCCGCCGCATCGCTTTTGAAGGAAGCAGCGGCTACTCTTTTCGGCCTTAGCATGGACACATCACTGAAACAATACTCAGGAGAAAACCATGAAATTTAATTTGATATGCCTGTGGGCGGCACTAGCTTTTTTTTCCGCCTCAGCATCTGCAACAGAATACATTTACCGGGATCTAATGGCTAACACACTACCCTCGGCGGCTTGTGAAGCAGAATCCGACGCCATTGCAACAGCGTCAAAACCCTATAACATGACCAGATACTCCAAAACATTCTGTCAGTCGCAAGGTTACGGCTGGCATGTTGAAAAAGTAAAGGATGGGGGTAAAGCTGCCTGCACGCCCTGCACTGGAGCTAGCCAAGGTAAAAGTCAATGCCACCTGGAAGATGTAGTCGTTACCTGCAAACGCATCAAACCAGGCTCGGTTGGTATGTTGCCTGGGAAAGGTTAATGACAATCGCGTGGGCAAGAGACTTGTCTATTGCTCACGCTGATCCTGACTTACTTATCTTCATACAGGATTTGCTACAAATAATGCATCTTACAGCCTTGGCTTTTTTAAGTGGCGCAAGGCTATCCAATTCGTTCGTTACGATAGTGCCTGCTCAACCAGCACATCCGCCAGCTTTTGCTGTAATTGGTTGGCTTCAGTGATGCGGGATTTTAGTTGGTCACAGATCGTCATTAGTTCATCTACTTTGGCGACAATGCGGTGTTGTTCGGCTAACGGAGGCAACGGAATATTCAACTCTTCAACAGCACCTACACGAAGATGTTTAACCGTTGATCCGATAGCAGCGTCTGAAGATCGCTCTAAAAGATGGGGTTCGGTTAGTGCAATTAAGAGGTATTCGTTAAATATGAAATCATGCATTGGTCTTATTAACATTGTCCTTTGTCCGAGGCAGTATTTGGCACCCAAAGGAATAATTGCTGCTTCGCCCATAGGAGCTTCACGGGTAAACATTATGTCACCCGGCTCAGGAGGGCAGCGTCTTGACCAAAATTGATACGTATCTTCGGATACATATTTCAGGTTTTCCAACCTAAATTTCCTTTCCCTGATATTGCTTGTACGGATAATTGGTATTCCAGACACACTATATGGAGCCGTTTTGTTGTGACAATCAACAAGTAGGCGACAGCAATCGATCAAATGAACAGTAGCCCATAAATTTGGCAACAGAAATGGCGCTTTTCCTTCGCATAAAGCTGCAAGTTTTTTTTGCATAGTCTTGCACTCTGGATCATTCCCCTCAGTTCTCACCAGCCACTTGGTTCTATCCATACGTAACCGATTCATGAGCTCAATAGCCGGTTCGTCGTTCGGGTCTTGCGGCACCAGCTTACCCATTACCGCTAGTTGCAGCAAGGTTTGCTTGAGCGCGTCAATGCTGGCTTCGGTGGTGAACAGGATGTCGAAATGCGCGGCGATGCGTTGCCAATCTAAATCCCCCCCGCCCCCCCTTTTGCAAAGGGGGGAGACTGTATTTGGTGATTGCGTAAGTGTGCCGAGCAGGTGGCTCACGAGTTTTTCGTGGGCTTCGGCGGCGTTGCAG
This sequence comes from Methylobacter sp., assembly GCF_004322395.1. Taxonomy (GTDB): domain Bacteria; phylum Pseudomonadota; class Gammaproteobacteria; order Methylococcales; family Methylomonadaceae; genus Methylobacter_A. The sequence goes on along the minus strand of NZ_SCTW01000044.1, from coordinate 78,528 downwards.
TGCTGGGTTTCCAGTTGGTCGCACAGCGCCATCAGCTCATCGACTTTGGCGACGATGCGGTGTTGTTCGGCTAGGGGCGGAATAGCAATTGGCAGTTCGTATGCTTCGTTTCTATTTAATCCCGGCTTAATTCCCTTACCTAACGAATCTAAACCTAGGGTATGGAACAGCTTAAAAGAGAAAATAAGATCAAGACTTTTTGGTGGAATACAATAATAAGCAACATCCGTTACGCAGCAGCCTTTTTCCAAAGACAAGTTAAGAGCACCAGCAGATCCTTTTCTACCTATTACGATACAGGGCGAGTTTATGAAACAAACATTATGACTACCCACGACCCCATTAGATCCATATACGGGATATTCACCAGTACTTGACCTTTTGTCAGCAGGCAAATTATCGCCATATTCAAAACTATAAAGATTGCCAAGCCTCGCCCACTCCCATCCCTGCGGCAATTCAAACGGTTGTTCTTCCTCGGAAATCCCCCCCAGCCCCCCTTTTACAAAGGGAGGAGTTGTTGGTTTCGCGAAATCATCCTCTTTTTCAAAGGGAGGAGCACTTGTTGATGCTGCTGTGGGCGGCGAAGTTAATTCCCCCCTTTGTAAAAGGGGGGGACGGGGGGATTTGATCTTGCCTTCGGCGATCAGCTTGGCTTTTTCAGCCTGGATGCGCTTGAGCAACTCACTGGCCGGTTCTTCGTTCGGGTTTTGCGGCACCAATTTGCCGCGCACGGCGAGTTCCAGTATCAGTTCGCGCAGTTTCTTAATGCCATAGACGCTGGCCGCATTGCCTGAACTGCGGCCACGGCCTGATTTTTTCTCGGTGTCGGCAGCCGTCCAGATGTGGATATGATCGGTCAGCAATTGGTGAATGATGCTCATGCTGAATTACCCTTTTTTGAAAATCCCCCCTGCCCCCCTTTTTCAAAGGGGGGTATTGTCTGTAGTGCTGTCTGCGTCTGTACTGCTTCGGCAGCCTCCCCTTTTTCAAAGGGAGGGATTATCTGTAGTGCTGCCTGAGTCTGTACTGCTGTGAAAACCTCCTCTTTTTCAAAGGGGGATATTGTTTGTGGTGTTGCCTGTGCTTGTACTGCTGCGGAATCCTGCTCTTTGTCAAAGACAGACGTTGATGATGACGCTATAACTCCCCCCTTTGTAAAAGGGGGGTTGGGGGGGATTTGCTTTTCAACAGCATTAAAAACAACACTCATCACAGCATCCAATTCTGTCAACACCTGACGGTTATCAAACCGCAACACCACTATACCCATTGATTCCAACACCCGATCCCTTTCCTCATCCTTGACTTGGTGATCCGCTTCGAAATGCTGCGAACCATCCAGTTCAATGACGAGATTAGCTGCTGCGCAATAAAAATCGACGATGTAGTTAGCCAAAGGTTTTTGGCGATAAAACTGCAAGCCCAATATTTGCTTGCGACGCAATTTTGACCACAGCAACTGTTCAGCATCGGTCATGTTGCTGCGCAAGTTGCGGGAAAATGGTTTTAAGGCTGGATTGTATGATTTCATAATCCCCCCTAGCCCCCCTTTTTCAAAGGGGGGGATTTATGGGATTTCAAAGCTGCATCCAAAATACCTTTCAACTGCCCGCGCAGCGCGGCGATGTCATTTTGCATAGCATTGTATTGCGCCAGCAGCAGCTCGGGATCGTGGATTTCCTGCTCGCCGACATGCGGGTTCTTGCAGTCGAGGTTGTAGTTACGTGCCTTGATGTCCTCAAGGCTGACCTTCCACGCGTATTCGTTCTCGACACGCTGTTTAAAGCCGTCCGTTTCCTTACCCCACCATGCCGCTTCCGCATCAAACTCTTCAATCTTCATCGGCTTGGTTTTGTTGTAGCTTTTTACGCCGGGCGGGTACGGGTGTTCGTAAAACCAGATGTGCCGGGTCGGCGTACCTTTGCTGAAAAACAGCAGGTTGGTCTTGATGCCGGTGTATGGCGCAAACACGCCATTGGGCAGGCGCACGATGGTGTGCAGGTTGCATTCTTCCAGCAGCTTTTCCTTGATGCGGGTTTTGATGCCTTCGCCGAACAGGAAGCCATCCGGCAAAACCAGCGCGGCGCGGCCACCGGCTTTGAGCAGCTGCATGATCAGTACCAGAAACAAATCAGCGGTTTCACGGGTACGGAAAGCTGCCGGAAAGTTGGTTTCGATGCCGTCTTCTTCCATGCCTCCGAACGGCGGGTTGGTGACGACGACGTCGACACGATCTTTCGGCTCCCAACTGATCAGCGGGCGCGCCAGCGTGTTATCGTGGCGGATATTGCTGGGCACTTCAAGGCCATGCAGGATCATGTTGGTGGTGCAGAGTAAATGCGGGAGCGGCTTTTTTTCGATACCGAAAATGCTGGCTTGAAGCCGCACTTCGTCGTCTACCGTTAAGACATCCTGTTTGCGGATGTGCTCTATCGAGCAGGACAGAAAACCGCCGGTGCCGCAGGCCGGGTCCATCACTTTTTCAGTGAGGCGCGGGTTGACCATGCGCACCATGAATTCGGTCACCGCACGCGGCGTGTAAAATTCACCCGCGTTGCCTGCTGACTGCAAATCGCGCAACAGTTGTTCGTACATATCGCCGAACAAATGGCGCTCTTGCGCTTTGTTGAAATCCACGCCTTCCTGAATCTTGTTGATGACCTGCCGAATCAGCTGGCCGGACTTCATGTAGTTGTAGGCGTCCTCAAACACCGAGCGGATCACATAGGCGCGCTGGTCGCCGCCTTTGGCTTCCAGTTGCTGCAAGGCGGGGAACAGGTCGTTATCGAGAAACTGTTTCAGCGCATCGCCGGTCATGCCTTCGGCGTTGGCGGCCCAGTTGCGCCAGCGGTATTTGTCCGGCAACGGCGATTGGTAGTCGTCTTGCAGGATTTCCCATTCGCTTTCGCGGTCGTCAAAGATTTTCAAAAATAACATCCAGACCAGCTGGCTCAGGCGCTGGGCGTCGCCATCGACACCGACGTCTTTGCGCATGATGTCTTGGATGGATTTGATGGTGGAGGAAATGCTCATTTGTGGACTTTTCGTATCGGTAAAGGTTCATTCCCCCCTTTGAAAAAGGGGGGCTAGGGGGGATTTATGCGTAAAGGTTTTCTTCCAACTCATAAAGGGCTGCCAAGTAGGCCGGCTTGCCGCCAAAGGCTGACACCAGCTCGCTGGCCGTACCCATGTTTTTGAACGGGTCCAGCGTGAGGATTTTGATGTCTTCGATGTTCTCAATGCCGGTATCGGCGTATTTTTCCAGCAGGGTTTCCAGCACCTTGCGGGCCTGCTCGCCGTATTTGGCAAAGTAGTTACGCTTCTTCACATTCTCGGCCCGCTCGCGGCGGGTTAGCGGTGGCTGGTCAAAGGCGACATGGCAGATCAGATCGAAGGCATCGAAGTCTTTGCCTACTTCGTCGGCCAGCGGTTCCAGCAACAGGCCGTGTTCTTGCAGCTCGTGCAGGATAGCGGCCTTGCGCTCGGCTTTGCTCCAGCGGCGCAGGAAGTCGTCGAGTGAGGAGTAATCCTTACGCACGGTTGACCGGGTGTAATCCTTCAGCGATTCGGTAATCAGCTTGCCTTCCGGCCCGTAATACTGCACGCGCTCGGCAACAACGTATACGGTTACATCGCCGAGCACGTATTTCATGCGGCCAATGCCTGGTTCATCAAATCCCCCCTCAATCCCCCCTTTTTCAAAGGGGGGAAGGTTCTCGCCGATTTCATCATCTAGAATGATTTTGAACTCATTGTCGGGCGGCACAGGTGACTCTCCGCCTTCCGGCACATAAATCATCACCGGCTCGCCATCGAAGTCCTTGTCGGCAAACAATTCTGTCGCCTTTTTAAAATCCATGATGGTGAACCAGTATTTGTCGTAATCCTCATTGATGCGCGTGCCGCGCCCGATGATCTGCTTGAACTCGGTCATCGACTTGATGTGCTGATCCAGCACCACCAGCTTGCAGGTTTGCGCATCCACACCTGTCGTCATCAGCTTGGAGGTGGTGGCGATCACCGGATAACGCTCTTCGGGGTTGATGAAGTTATCCAGCTCTGCCTTGCCTTCGAGTTCATCGCCGGTAATGCGCATGATGTATTTTCGGCTTTCCTTGACCCGCTCGGGGTTCAGATTGACTAAGGCTTGGCGCATGCGCTCGGCGTGGTCGATGTCATCACAAAACACGATAGTTTTGGCGTAAGGGTCTGTCGCCACCAGAAATTCGGTAATTTTTTTGGCGACCAGTTCGGTGCGCTTTTCCAGCACCAGAGTGCGATCCATATCGATCTGGTTGTAAACACGGTCTTCAATCAACTGGCCGTTTTTATCAGTTTGGCCTTTGCTGGGTCGCCAGCCTTGCACATCTTTGTCGATGTCGATGCGCACCACTTTGTACGGCGCAAGAAAGCCGTCTTCGATGCCTTGCTTCAGCGTGTAACAGTAGACAGGATCACCAAAGTAATAAATGCTGGACACATCCTTGGTTTCTTTGGGCGTGGCGGTTAAGCCCACATGCGTGGCCGAAGAAAAATAAGCCAGAATCTCGCGCCATGCGGAATCTTCCGCTGCGCTGCCGCGATGGCATTCGTCGATCACAATCAAATCAAAAAAATCCGGCGAGAACTGCTTGTAAATGTTCTGCTCTTCTTCGCTGCCGGTGACGGCCTGATACAAGGACAGGTAAATCTCGTAGCTCTTGTCGATCTGGCGCTTGCTGATCTTGGTCATCGCTGCGCCAAACGGTTTGAAATCGTTATTCTTGGTTTGATCTACCAGAATGTTGCGGTCAGCCAGAAACAGGATGCGTTTTTTGGTACCTGACTTCCATAATCGCCAGATGATCTGGAACGCGGTGTAGGTCTTGCCGGTGCCGGTAGCCATGACCAGCAGGATGCGCTGCTGGTCTTTTGCCACAGCCTCCACCGTGTTATTGATAGCGTTGGCTTGGTAATAACGCGGGGTGCGGCCTGTGCCGTCATCGTAGTACGGCATTTCTACGGTATGCAGTGCCTCTAACGTCTCTAGTCCCTTCCACTGACAATAGCGCTGCCACAGCTCTGCTGGTGATGGAAATGCGTCCAGAGCCAACTCCTGCTCAGTCTTGTCGGCTAGTCCAGTGCGGTCATGCATCAGGAAAGCGTTGCCGTTGGAGCTAAACACAAACGGCACACCAAGGGTTTCGGCATAGTTCAGTGCCTGCTGCATACCGGAGCCCACGCTATGGCCGTTTTCCTTGGCTTCGATCACGGCCAGCGGGATATTCGACTTGTAATAGAGGATGTAATCGGCGCGCTTTTGCTCTCCACGGGTATGCAGCTTACCGCGCACGATAATTCGCCCTTTGGTGAAGCTCACTTCCTCCCGAATCTGGCTGTGCAGATCCCACCCTGCTCCAGTAATGGCCGGGGTGATGTACTTGGTACAGATGTCGCGTTCTGAGAGGCTTTTTTTGTCGGCCATGGTACGGGAATGTTTTTTATTATTAGGAAAAATATTTAAAGCCGATTGACAACTCAGCTTTACGAACTGACATATTAGCACATCCGAAACATGCATTTTCCGGCGTATTTAATACAGTCCAAATTATTCGGCCCTGTTAAGTTAGTCATGATTTACAATACAGCAATTACCCTATCCAACCCGCACCACCAATTACAAAATGGCAGAATCGAAAATTTATCTGAATGTATCTTTTGCCCAAAAGGATGAAGCAAAAGCGCTAGGCGCAAGGTGGGACGCAATCCAAAAGAAATGGTTTGTCCCGTCAGATAAGGACATTGCGCTTTTTGCCAGATGGCATGCTGAATCCGGCGCTGTGGAATCGCCAGGATCGAAGACTTCGTCTTCCGGTTCTGTACCCAAGCAGGCCGCCTCCGGTGCGAGAACCCATGCAACGATTATAGACTTTGTTGCTTATAACGGCGATGCACCGCCTTGGGATTAAGGTTTGTTTTTTGCTGTAGGGCGTGCCATGCGCGCTAACGCTCATCCGGATTAATCATCCTCATCCGGGATTTGTCCTTTTAGTTCTTCCGACAACAGCATTTGCCCTCCTATCACAACCAGTTGCTCGCCGGCATTGATGCCGCCGCCGACAAAGTAACCGTCGGCCGTTGCCGAATACTGATCGATAGTGCGGCGGCTGAAATGCTCCGCATCGGTTTTGATATAAACAAAAGCCTGATCCATGTACCAGATTAATGCGGATTTAGGGATAACTACGCCGGACCTGCTTTCACCTTGCTCAGGTATCCATGCCGCAACACGCATGCCGGGTCTGATACGGTTATCACCAGGGATGGTGTGTATGCCGCAAGACTGCCGGGAGCAGTCGCGGCGGCCGTCGGTCTGGAAAAAATAGCTTTCGCCTTGCGCGATGGTATCGGTTTGCGGGGCGGCTGAAATCAGTTCGGCTTTGTTTGCTGCACTGCGGTTGCCTGTTGCTTCAACATCAATGCTCTGAATATCGCTCGCCAGCTGTTTATTGACCGGCAAGGTAATTTGCAATAGCGTTTTCCGACCGGATAAAAAGTCGTCCAGTTTGTTGGGATCCCTGGATAACGCCCACTCAGTAAGCGTTTTACCCCAATTGAGCCGCGCCTCATCGGCAATGGCCGTACCTTGAACATTACTTGCATCAACCTGGGCTTTATCGGTGTGCCATTGCGCTTGCTGGACTTGCAAGTTATGTTTTGATGTTGCGCCGTCACGGTATAAGTCTTGCTGACGTTTAATGCTTTGCTCAGCCTGATTGAATCTTGCGGCAGCGCCGCCACGCTCGGTCATCACAACCGAATACCGATGCCGTAACTCGATCAGCGGCTGTATATTGACCGCTTTTCCGTAAGCCGAAAATTCAGCATGATGATTGACAGGGGTTAGCGTTATTGTTTGTAAGCCCGATAACGACTGGGCTTTTGCGGCCAGGAAAACAGTTCCCGGTCCAGCGGATTCCGGTAGATTGGTAACCGGTTTATCGTCATCATCGGCGAAACTCGAGCTAACGCTGGATATAAAAATACAGGCTATTAAAAAAGCATTCATGTGGACAGTAAATGAGAATATAGATGCGTTCATGTTATAAGATTTCCATTCTTAAATGCATTTTTTTGTTGTTTTTAAAAAATTGCACGTTATCCTTGAAAATAAAATAACCAACTCTAATTGAGAGATTACCATGAGCGATATACCCGATAACTTAAAGTACGCAACGACTCACGAATGGGCAAAGGTTGAAGACGGCATTGTTCGCGTCGGCATAACCAATTTTGCCCAGGAAGAATTGGGCGATTTGGTTTTTATCGAGCTGCCGGAACTGGGACGTAAAGTCAATGCGCAAGAGCAATGCGCCGTAGTCGAATCGGTTAAAACAGCATCCGATTTGTTCAGCCCGGTTGCCGGCGAGGTGGTCGCTGTCAACGAGGCTGTGGTAGATGAGCCGGAGAAAGTCAATGACGATGCTTACGGCACTTGGTTGTTTTGTATAAAAGCGGACAACCTGGCTGGACTCGACTCATTAATGGATGCTAGCGCCTATCGGCAAATGATCGAACAGTAACTTAGGCACAATGTTAAGGGTTCGTCTTTGCACCTTTTTCATATACAGCAATAAACAAATCAAAACCGGCTTAGACAGCGATAACCTGAACATCAATTTTATTTTTCCGCAGCTGCTCTTGCAGTTTTGCGGCATACACAACCATCACTGGCGATAAAGAGGAACGCAATGAGCGCATTAATATGTGGGTCTATGGCTTACGATACCATCATGGTTTTTCATGATAAATTCAAACATCACATCTTGCCGGAAAAAATCCACATCTTGAATGTATCGTTCCTGGTGCCGGTGATGCGGCGCGAATACGGCGGCTGTGCGGGTAACATTGCCTACAATCTGAAATTACTGGGCGAAGAACCGTTAATTATGGCTACCGTCGGGCATGATTTTGAGCCGTATGCTCAATGGATGGCCCAAAACCAGTTGTCCAGCGAGTATATTCAAATTCTGGACAATAGTTATACCGGTCAAGCCTACATTACCACTGATGAAGAAGCTAACCAGATTACCGCTTTCCATCCCGGCGCAATGAATTCGTCGCACTTAAATTCGGTTCCGACTGATCGGCAAATCAGTATAGGTATCGTATCGCCCGACGGCAAAGAAGGCATGCAATTACATGCCGAGCAGTTCGCAGAGCTGGATATCCCTTTTATCTTCGATCCGGGCCAAGGCATGCCGATGTTTAACGGCGAAGAACTGCTCAAATTTATCGATCAGGCAACTTGGATAACATTGAACGACTATGAATCCGAGTTGATGCAAGAGCGTACCGGCTTGTCGCTGGAACAAATGGCTGAGCGGGTTGAAGCGCTGATTATTACTTTGGGTGGCCAAGGCTCACAGATATACACCCACGGCGAGTGCATTACTATCCCTGCCGCAAAGCCTAAAGCGATACTTGACCCGACCGGTTGCGGCGACTCCTATCGTGCGGGGCTTTTATACGGCCTGATGAATGACTTGGGTTGGGAAGTTACCGGCAGAGTTGCCTCATTGATGGGCGCAATTAAAATCGAAAATAACGGCACCCAAAATCATTCGTTTGATATGGATAGTTTCAGAGAACGCTACCGCGAGAATTTCGGGTCTTCGTTTTAATTTCCAGCTAAAAGCCAGTTAAGCAATAGAACGCTGATGACGCAGATTTTGGCGGATAAACACAGATAAAAAATCTTATAAAATCCGTCCACTCCGCGTCATCAGCGTTCTATTTTTAATAGTCGATAATGATATTCATGCTAAAACACACCCAAAAACTCCTAGACATTATGTCGCGCCTGCGCCACCCTGAAGAGGGCTGTGCATGGGATGTTAAACAGGACTTCACTAGTTTGATTCCTTACTTGATTGAAGAAGCCTATGAAGTTGCCGATGCAATTGAACGCAACGACCTGGATGATTTGCGCTCGGAGCTGGGCGACCTGCTGTTACAGGTGGTATTCCACTCCCAGATTGCCGAGGAACGAGGACTGTTCAACTTTGAACAGGTCTCGGAAGGCATTTGCGACAAACTGATCCGCCGCCATCCGCATGTTTTTTCCGATGCTGTTTTCAACACCGATGAAGAACGTCATCAAGCCTGGGAACAGGCAAAAGCGATCGAACGGCAGGAGAAAAAGAAAACAGAAGAGCACGACAGCGTGTTATCCGGCGTGGCCCGCAATCTTCCGGCTTTGCTTGAGTGTGAAAAAATACAGGATCGCGCTGCAAATCATGGCTTTGATTGGCCGGATGCGTTACCGGTTTTCGACAAAGTGCTGGAAGAACTGGATGAGGTTAAAGAGGCTTGGCAATCCGGCGACCAAGCGCATATTCAGGAAGAAATCGGCGATTTATTGCTGGTTGCGGTTAATTTGGCCCGCCATTTAAACGTCAATGCCGAAGTTGCGCTCAAGGAAAGCACTAAAAAATTCTCCAGGCGTTTTCAACATATAGAACAACAGATCAAAGCGTCCGGGCTGAACCTGAAAGACTGCGAATTGGCCGAATTGGATGTTTTATGGGATCAGGCAAAACAAGCTTTAAAGAAAAAGTAGATCAAGCAAAAGGGGAGCGGGCCAACCGGGAGCTCGTCATATAATTTGCTGCTGTTACGCATGCTTATGATAGAAAAGCATAGTATCCACTAAAGGCGCAAAAATGTTTGAAACTCACGTTCCCGCGTTCCGGTGTGGAAACGCTCCACCTGTTCGGAACGTTGTAAGTTAGACCTTCCAGGTTTTAAAAACCTGGAAGGTCTGCCTATCGGGATGTTTTTACAGCCGCAAAAAATATCTTGTTCCTGACCGACTGCGGTCTATCTTTTCGCGGCGGTACTGGACGGCGCGCAACATCGGATCAGTAATTAAAACTCTTCCCACTCATCAGCGCTTGCTGCCATTTTTTCAGGTTTTGGTTTGGCAACAGCTGCGCTTGCCGGAGAATGGACATCTTTTTTCAAGTGCATAATCGCAACCCCAACGGCAGTTGACGCCGAAACGAACTGGGATCCACTACCCAGCATTGCTTCCGCCTCACTGAATTTTTTTGCGTTGATCGTATTAGCGACTTTTCCCGCCTCGATATGAAAGGCCGCGTGTTTGGACACACATTCTGAATAACTCGGCTGATGAGCAAGCTGAGACTTAGCGCTGCCATGCAGCCATTTACCTAAATCGCAGCAATCATCTCTTGAGATCGTTGCAGCATCCATTTCTTCATGTCTTGATATAGCGGTACGGAGCTTCACTTTCCACTCAGAATGTTTCTCGATCGCCTTATCCAAATCTATGTCGATGTTACTTGATACAGGCTTATTTTGATGAGACTCTTTCTTGGCAGGAGCACTTTTTATACTGGTTTGGCTAACAGTACGTACCGGCTCGGCATTGGCAAATCCGGTAAAACCGCGTGAATTGCCGTCCAATTTAAAGTGTCCTACGGTAATCGCCAGATTCTGCGTTTGCTCTTCCAGCGATTCCGCTGCGGCTGCCGCTTGCTCTACCAACGCGGCGTTTTGTTGGGTCACATCGTCCATCTGGCTAATAGCTTGGTTGACTTGCTCAATGCCGGATGTTTGCTCCATGGACGCGGCACTGATCTCGGACATGATGACTGTCACGCCGCGGATCGCGCTAACGATTTCTTCCATGGTTAAGCCGGCCTGGGCAACCAGTTTGGTGCCGTCTTCAACCTTTTCCACCGAATCGCCAATCAAGCCTTTAATTTCCGCAGCTGCCGCAGCTGCGCGTTGCGCGAGATTGCGCACCTCGACGGCCACTACGGCAAAACCCCGTCCTTGCTCCCCGGCGCGAGCCGCTTCTACCGCAGCGTTGAGCGCGAGAATATTGGTTTGAAAAGCGATGCCGTCTATCACTGAGATGATATCCACAACTTTGCGCGAAGACTCATTAATGTCTTCCATGGTCGACACAACTTGGCCAACTACCTTAACGCCCTTACCGGCAATGTCGGTTGCACCGACAGCAAGCCGATTGGCATGTTTGGCATTTTGGCTATTGGCCTGTACAGTAGAAGTCAGCTGTTCCATGCTGGCGGCGGTTTCTTCCAGGCTGGCAGCCTGCTCTTCGGTACGATGCGACAGATCATTGTTGCCTGCGGCAATTTCTTTCGCTGCGGTATTAATCGTCTCGGAAGCATCCTTGATTTGGCTGACGATCTCTTTCAGCTTTTCCACGGTGGAATTGGAGTCGTCTTTAAGTCGCCCAAAAGTCCCCGAATAGCTATTAGTGATCGTTTCGGTCAGATCGCCGCGGGACAATGCGCCAAGTACGCGCACCACTTCATTCAGGCCGTTAGAGCTGGTTTCCATCAGTTCATTAACGCCTTCCGCCAATTGCAGGAAGAAGCCGTCTTTATCCGTCTCGCTAATACGTTGATTAAAATCGCCTAGCACAGCGCCGCTCACCACTTTGGCAACTTCCTGCTCAATAGCCACTTCAGCGGTTCGATCCTTCCATTCCACTACCGAGCCGATTCTTTGCCCCTGCTCGTTATTGATGGCATTAGCTATCAAATCAAAAGTACAGCCTCCGATGTGAATCTCGCTACGAAAAGTCGAACTTAAGCCAGCCAGCAATTGTTGCTGATGCGCGGGGTTCTTATGAAAGACATCCATGTTTGTCCCCAATAATTTACCGGAATCAAACTTGGGCAAAGCCTTTCGTATGTCAGGCTCGGCGTGTTTCATCATAGTCAGTAACGCCGGATTCATATAGATGATGTTACGGTTGTTATCAGCCACCATTACGTTAGACGTAATGCTATCCAAAGCAGTTTTAAGGCGCAGGGATTCGTCATGCTCCTTATGCTCTTTGGTTATGCGTGCCAGCAATAGTTGCTGCATAGTGTTCATAGAACGGAACAACTCTCCCAGCTCATCCTTTTGCGAAATATCGATACTGGAACTCAAATCGCCATTTGCAATGGCACTAGCCACCTGCTGAAGGGTTTTAATCGAACGTAAAATCTCCCGAATGATAACAATAGCCAATACGGCGGTTATCAGGACAGAGAAGACTGTTAGCGCAATAAACAGTATCGCCATGCGCTCGGCATCGCTTTTGAATTTATTCGCAGCATCGAGAAGATCGCCGGAGAGTTTATTCTCGACCTCTTTGATAAGGTCAATTTTTTCGGTCACTGTTTTAAACCAGTAAACAGGATCAATGCCAAGCCCTGGCTCAATGCCTTTATCCAAGGCGATTTTCTTTATTCTGGCAACTTCATCGACGGCAGAGCCCGATACCTTAGTCTTGTAAAACTCCTTTTGGCTGTCCAGCGCGTAGGCAAAGAACATGTCGGTATAGACATCCTGAGCGGAAAAGTTTTTCAAAAATCGGCTATGGGTATCTGGCGTAAAGTGATCTGCGACAAACACCGTAGCCAGCAAGGCCCGTTCCATACCGGCACGCTCCTTGGCTTTAAGCAAACTTGAATATGAAGAAGCCAAGCGGGAAATTTCGCTGTGACTACTAAGAGAGGAGACCTGAGCAGGGACATCAAGCAGAGAGCCGATGGTTTTAGTATAATAAGCGCTTGATTGCGTAGGATCTATGCCGAGAGCGCTAATCGCAGTGCGCTTGGAATCAAGCTCCCTCAAATTGCTCGTAGCCGTTTCCAGCAGGATTCTCAGTCCGTCACTATAACTGCCGGCATCAAAGCTTTTAAGCGTCGCTTGAAGCGTCTCAACGGACTTATCGGTTTTCACGCGTTGCGCCGGCAATTCGGCGGAAAATTTGACCCCGTTGCTGCCGATAAAAGAGGCGCTCATGCCGCGCTCTTTCTGCATTTCATGTACTAGAGCGCCAATTTTAACAGAAACATCGACCAGCAATTCCAGCTTGGTCATCTCTTGCGAGGTTGACTGTCTCTCAAGAACTCCCGCCCCGGCAAAATAAAGTAAGGCAAGAGCAGGAATAGCCGCCATCAGAATTAATTTTGACCTTAGACTCGATGTGAAAGCGATATTGTTTGGCATGGGCAGCTACACTCCTTGAGTGATATTTCTAAAGTATTTTGGAGCATCTACAGATGCCGGGTTATCTATTACCTTTTGGATGAACTAGGCCCACATCAATTGATGTCTAAGTGATTTAACCGTGCAAAAATTATAGCAGCTAAAAAGCTAATCATTTGGCAATCGAATCGCCATCACATCACATCCGGCATAATGCAGAACACTATTTGCCGTTGAACCTAACAATAGCGACAGACCATGCCGCCCATGAGAGCCGACAATGATTAAATCGATCCGCTCCTGCTCAGCAAGCTGAACTATCTCCTGATTGGGCACCCCCCAAACCATCCAACAGTCAGCCCGGGCTACGCCTAACCGATCACCAATCTGCATCAACCGAGTTTTCTCCGCTTCAAGCAAATCATAGCCTGAATCTTCGTTTAACGAAATCACTGTTCCGTAACCGGTATCGGGCATGGGTATATTATCCAACACATGAATAATACTTAATTTAGCCTGATATTTTTCGGCCAAATCCTTTGCTCGCCGGGCGAACGCAGCGCTATGCTCGGAGTAATCCACAGCTAGTAAAATGTGTTGATAAGCGCCCATGGTGTTTGCCTTATTTTTGATAACTATTGGTTTTGGATAAATGTATAGAAGTTGCCAAGTGCGCCAAAGGAAAACCTTTTTCAAATAGATGCCGCAGAAGCAAGTAGATGTGTGATGCGAGGGTTGTATGAAAGGAATAAAGGTATATTAAAGCCCTCCCCGCTTTAAAGAAGGGCTTCATTTTCTTAAACTTTATGATAAATATCGGCGCCTTCTTCGAGGAACTGTTTGGACTTTTCATCCATACCCTTCAATAAAGCCTCTTCTTCTTTGATGCCTTTTTCCGCAGCATAATCGCGTACATCCTGGCTGATTTTCATCGAACAAAAATGCGGGCCGCACATCGAGCAAAAATGCGCGACTTTGGCGGACTCTTTAGGCAGGGTTTCGTCATGAAATTCACGGGCTTTTTCCGGATCGAGACCGATATTGAATTGATCTTCCCAACGGAATTCAAAACGCGCTTTGGACATCGCGTTATCACGCGCCTGTGCGCCGGGATGGCCTTTTGCCAGATCGGCTGCATGGGCAGCAATTTTGTAAGTCACGATGCCTTCGCGGACATCTTGTTTGTTCGGCAAACCTAAATGCTCTTTTTGGGTGACATAACACAGCATCGCGCAACCGTACCAACCGATATTGGCCGCGCCTATCGCCGAGGTAATATGATCGTAACCGGGGGCAATGTCGGTGGTCAGCGGGCCTAAGGTATAGAACGGCGCTTCGCCGCATTCTTCCAGCTGTTTGTCCATATTGACTTTAATCATATGCAACGGCACGTGACCTGGGCCTTCGATCATGGTTTGCACATCATGCTTCCAAGCAATTTTGGTCAGTTCGCCCAATGTTTCCAGTTCGCCGAATTGCGCCGCGTCGTTGGCGTCATAGATTGACCCCGGACGCAAACCGTCGCCTAATGAGAAAGCCACGTCATAAGCTTTCATGATTTCGCAGATTTCTTCAAAATGCGTGTATAAGAAGCTTTCGGTGTGATGCGCCAAGCACCATTTCGCCATGATCGAGCCGCCGCGCGAAACGATGCCGGTCATGCGTTTTGCGGTTAACGGCACGTGATGCAAACGCACCCCGGCATGAATCGTAAAGTAATCCACGCCCTGCTCGGCTTGCTCGATCAAGGTGTCGCGGAAGATTTCCCAAGTCAGGTCTTCGGCTTTACCGTTGACTTTTTCCAAAGCTTGGTAAATAGGCACAGTGCCTATAGGTACCGGTGAGTTGCGTAAAATCCACTCGCGGGTTTCGTGGATATTTTTACCGGTGGACAAATCCATAATGGTGTCGCCGCCCCAACGGATGCCCCAAAGCATTTTTTCGACTTCTTCCTCGATGGACGAGGTCACCGCCGAGTTGCCCAAATTGCCGTTGATTTTAACTAGGAAATTGCGGCCGATAATCATCGGTTCCAGTTCAGGATGGTTGATATTGCATGGAATAATAGCCCGGCCTCTTGCCACTTCGGAACGAACAAAATCAGGTGTAATGACATCGGGAATGGACGCGCCGAAAGAATCGCCGGGATGCTGGTCTTTCCATAAATGGCGCATTTCTTCCATTTTTTGGTTCTCACGGATCGCGATGAATTCCATTTCCGGCGTGATAATGCCCTGCCTTGCATAGTGCATCTGCGATACGTTTTTTCCAGCTTTGGCTCTGCGCGGTTTGCGAATATGCTCAAAACGCAGCTCGGCGGTCGCAGGATCTTCAAGGCGTTGACGGCCGAATTCCGAACTGGGACCCGATAATTCTTCGGTGTCGTTTCGCTCTGCAATCCAGGCTGAACGGATAGCGCCCAGACCTTTTTTCAAATCGACTTCGACATTGGGATCGGTATAAACACCTGAAGTGTCGTAAACATAAAGAGGCGGATTTTTTTCCGCGCCCTTTTCTGAACCGAAATGCACTGGAGTATCGGATAAAGTAATTTTACGCATCGGCACGCGTATGTCGGGACGGCTGCCTTGAACATATACTTTTTCCGATGCGGGGTATGAATCAATCTTTACGCCACTGGATTCAATAGACGTAACTTCTTTAAGGACAGCGCTCATGTTTTTCTCCAACAGCAAAACAATAAGGCGCAGGGAAGTCTGGGCTTTCCTACGCCGGTATTAACCAGGGTCAGGTTCAAAGGGTTTTTCTCAGCCTTCCCATTTCATGCAACCCATGAAAATAAGAAAGCACCCCTAGCCTTTACGGATGTATTCCTAAGTTAAAGTATAATGCCGCAGATTGCAAGCTTATAGAGCATCACCCGCACAATAAACACCTTATAAAACAAATGGTTTTGATAAGCAAGACTATCTTAAAAACCTCATTTTCAGTCAACACCGGCCCATCTGCTGCCATCAAGGCAAAAACATCCATTTATTTGAGAGAGATTATTGGGCTAGCGCTTATCTCAGAAGCAATTTATCCGCACGGTAAAAATGATTTTTTTTATCAGCAATGTTAGAATCAGTTCAACTCCTGACTAACCAGATTTCACGGATGTCAACAGACTCTCAACAGAACATTCATTACTCGCCGGTGCTGGAATTTAAAAGCAGCACTTTCTCTGTGCCTGTTTTGGTTTTAGCCGGTAATGATGTCATAACTATCGAGCAGCAATTACAGGAAAAAATCCATCAAGCCCCTGAGTTTTTCAAAAATTCGCCGCTGGTGTTTGACTTGCAGGAACTGAATAAACATGATCTCGACATCGATGTTACTGAGCTTACTCGCGTCATCCGTAAGCTGGGTTTATTGCCGATAGGAATACGCGGCGGTGTTGCACAACAAAACCAACAGGCCCTGGATTTAGGCATTCCTGTACATTCCGGCCATATCGCCAGGGATGGTGTGTATGCCGCAAACCAGTCGGGAACTGGTGCGGCGAGCACAGCGACGTCTTCAGCACCCCCAAAGCAACAAATTCCAGAACCCGAGCCTATGCCTGAACCGCAAACTGTTGCGGCAATCACTACCATGATTACCAATCCTGTCCGTTCCGGCCAGCGTATTTATGCTTCGGGTGATTTGGTCATTTTAGCTCAGGTTAGCGCAGGAGCCGAGATTCTGGCCGAGGGCAACATTCATGTTTACGGCTCGCTAAGAGGCCGGGCGCTGGCAGGAGTTCAAGGCAATACCGAAGCGCGTATTTTTTGTTCCGACTTACAGGCTGAGCTAATTTCGATTGCGGGAAATTATAAGATCAGCGAAGATTTGAATACTGCAATTTTTAACCGGCCCGTTCAGATCTATTTACAAAACCATACTTTAATTATTAAAGACATTTAACTTATACAGGCTCTTTGGAGGAAACATTTGTGGCACGAATTATAGTCGTAACATCAGGTAAAGGTGGTGTTGGTAAAACAACTACAAGCGCCGCCATAGCCATGGGGCTTGCAAAAAAAGGTCACAAAACAGCGGTTATTGATTTTGATGTGGGTTTACGTAACCTGGATTTGATTATGGGCTGCGAGCGCAGAGTTGTTTATGATTTTGTTAATGTTATCAATGGTGAAGCGAGCCTTAACCAAGCATTGATACGCGATAAAAACTGCAATCAACTTTACATTCTGCCTGCCTCGCAAACCCGTGATAAAGACGCCCTGAGCCAGGAGGGCGTAGGCAAAATTTTGGATGAATTGAAAAGAGACTTTAAGTACATCGTCTGCGATTCCCCAGCCGGCATTGAAAAAGGCGCTCATTTGGCCATGTATTTTGCCGATGACGCTTTTATCGTGACCAATCCTGAAGTCTCTTCAGTGCGGGACTCAGACCGTATGCTAGGCATTTTATCCAGCAAATCACGCAGGGCCGAACAAAACGAAGAGCCCATTAAAGAATATCTGCTGTTAACCCGCTATTCGCCTGAGAGAGTCAAATTGGGCGAGATGTTGAGCGTCGATGATGTACAGGAAATTTTATCGCTACATTTGCTGGGTGTTATCCCGGAGTCAAAGTCGGTGCTGAATGCATCAAACTCCGGCACCCCGGTTATTCTCGACGAAAAAAGCGATGCCGGCCAAGCCTATTCGGATGTTATTGCACGTTATTTGGGTGAAGACAGGCCGCATCGATTCATAGATGATAAAAAAGGCCTGTTTGGGAAGCTGTTCGGGAGAAAATAATGAGTTTACTGGATTATTTTAGGACATCCAAAGCCAGCTCGGCATCACTTGCCAAGGAAAGACTGCAAATTCTGGTGGCTCACGAGCGTAGCTCCAGAAACCAACCTTCTTACCTTCCTCAATTGCAAAAAGAATTACTGGAAGTCATTCGAAAATACGTTAACGTAGATCAAGACGCCATATCGGTTAATTTCGAACAAAACGACACTCAGGAGACGCTGGAATTAAATATCGTGCTACCTGAACATCAAAACAAGACTCCTAAAACAACAATCTAAGCTAAGGTGACCACCATGTCTAATACAATCGGCGAGGCAGCAGGAATAGTCTGGAATTATCTGGATAATAACGGACCGTCCAGTGTAAATAAAGTTACCACTGAAACAGGCATCAATAAAAACGATGTTCAACGCGCCATAGGTTGGTTATGCAAGGAAGACAAACTGTCTATTGAGATGATAGGCCGAGCTGAAACGCTGTCGTTGAAGTAAAGCCGATGTAAAGACCTTACTTACACGGATGTAGGTAAGGGGCGTGCGCACAACTCCTCTGTACCAACAATAGGTAACCCGCAAACCTATTCTCTTCTAAAAAATAGGCTTATTGTAATTCCCTATGCCGGACAATTACATTTAAAAAAGGGCCTTTAAACTGCTTGGCGAATGCATCTGCCAAATAAATTGAGCGGTGCTGGCCACCTGTACAGCCTATAGCCACAGTCAGATAACTACGTCCTTCAGCTTCAAATCGGGGAATCCATCGTTCAAGAAATCCGGTGATATCTTTAAAAAATTCGGCAACCAATTCCTGTTTGTTGAGAAAGTCGATAACCGGCTGATCTTTTCCAGTTAGTCCACGCAATTCCGGAATCCAGTATGGATTCGGCAGGCTGCGGGCATCAAATACAAAATCGGCATCTAACGGGACACCGTGTTTGAAACCAAATGATTGAAACTGCAAAGAAATATTCTTAACATCCCTTTCACCAACCTGCTCCCTGATAAGTTCACGTAACTGGTGATAATGTGTTCGACTAGTATCAATGACCACGCTCGCGTGTTTGGCAATCGGCTTTAGCATTTCCTTTTCAATTTTTAACGCTTCTCTTAACGGCACATTTAAATCCGTCAAAGGATGTCGCCGCCGGGTTTCGCTGTAGCGCTTTAATAAGGTAGTCTCTTCAGCTTGCATAAAGATAATTTCACAATCA
The DNA here is from genome assembly GCF_004322395.1 of Methylobacter sp. GTDB lineage: Bacteria > Pseudomonadota > Gammaproteobacteria > Methylococcales > Methylomonadaceae > Methylobacter_A. The sequence continues at coordinate 59,547 of NZ_SCTW01000044.1, read as the reverse complement.
ATTTGCTTATTGCGTATTAACTCCAGGCTTTCGGAAAAGTTGGCTAGGCTTTCGCTCTGATTCCTTGCATCAATGCCTATAGCTGTTTTTGCGTAGGTTTTTTTATCCACCAACAGAATGTGATTGATAAAGTCTTCCAGCAACATGACCGGGAGATTATCAATACAATAATAACCGCAATCTTCCAGTGTATCCAAAGCGATACTTTTACCCGAACCGGAAAGACCGCTGACGATCAATAATTTCATGAAATCAGGTTCAAGGTAAAAGGCTCAAGGTTCAAAAAAGCACCTTTTACCTTGTCCCTTTTACCTTGCTCCTACCTTATCTATGCTGTGAGTTTTTTTCTTTATGCTTGATAATTTGACGATCCAGTTTATCCACCATAGCATCAATGGCGGCATACATATCTTCCTGATGATCTTCGGCAAACAATTTAGCTCCACTCAATTGCAACGTTGCTTCAGCCTTTTGAACTAACTTTTCCACGCTTAAAATAACGTGTACATCGGTAACATTATCAAAATGACGCGCTAATTTTTCAAATTTTGAATCAGTGTGTGCTTTTAAAGCGTCAGTTACTTCAAGATGATGGCCTGTTACGATGACTTGCATGAGATAAACTCCTTAATGATGATTGTTTTTTTATTTGCCAGACCGCGTTATAAAATACGCTTACGCTGACTTGATGATGAAATAAGCATCGCTTCACGATACTTGGCAATTGTCCTTCTAGCAACATTGATGCCTTTTTCCTTTAATAGCTCGGCTATTTTACTATCACTTAATGGTTTTGCCAGATTTTCATTACTAATTAGCTCTTTAATAAAGGCCCTAATGGCCGTGGATGAACATTCCCCCCCTCCTTCTGTTGAAACGTGACTGGAAAAAAAGTACTTAAATTCGACAATACCGTTAGGGGTATGCATATATTTTTGCGTGGTCACTCTGGATATGGTCGACTCGTGCAGCTCCAGTTCTTCAGCAATATCCCTCAACACCATAGACTTCATTGCGATAGAGCCATGTTCAAGAAAATCGGTTTGCTTATCCACGATACATCGGGCAACGCGCAATAAGGTATCGTTACGACCCTGAAGACTTTTAATAAACCACCTTGCTTCCTGCAAATGATCCTTCATACAGGTGTTATCTTTGCTGTTATCCGCTCTTTTTATCATGCCTGAATAAAAAGGATTAATGCGCAATTTAGGCGCAATATCAGGGTTCAGGTTAACTTGCCATTTATCATTTCGCTTAACCACGTAAACATCAGGGATAACATACTCGGAATCCGAATCCTGAATTTGCGCGCCTGGTTTAGGATCCAAGCTTCTGATTAATGCCACCACCTCATCCAGTTGGATCTCTGTCAGGCCCAATTTACGCATCAGTTTTGATTGCTCATGCGTAGCTAATAAATCCAGATACCGGGTAACAAGAATCAGCGCCTCAGCTTTATGAGGTGTCGCTTCCGGCAATTGCTGTATCTGTAATCTCAGACAGTCTTTTAAATCAATCGCTGCAACACCGGCCGGATCAAAGTTTTGCACCCTATGCAGTACCGCGTTAACTTCATCGAAATCCAAGTCGTCTAATTGGCTCTGCAAACCCTGGAAAATTTCTTCGGGGCTACTAATCAGATAGCCGTCTTCATTAATGGAATCAATTATAGCCATCGCAATAGCATGATCCCGCTCTGAAAACGAGGTCAACTCCACTTGCCATAATAAATGATCAAGCAAAGTAGAGGACTTACTGCGCTGTGTTTCGAATTCAATAGTCTCTGCAGAGTTAGAACCCGATTCCATCGCATATTCATAAACATCATCCCAGGAAGAATCAATAGGCAGCTCATCCGGTATGTCTGTTTGCGAACCTTGGCTGGTCAGTAAATCCGAATTATCGATTTTTTTCTCGGGTATTACTTCGGCTTCCTGAACAGTGGCTTCTTCCTCATTAATTTCCAGCATCATATTAGACTCAAGAGCCTGTTGAATCTCCTGCTGCAACTCTAATGTCGACATCTGCAACAACTTGATCGCCTGCTGCAATTGCGGCGTCATAGAAAGCTGTTGACCCAGTCGAAGATTTAAGGATTGTTTCATTCGGTTACGTTTTTTAGTAAGGATAATTCCCGGTGGACATTCTATTTTTGTTTAGTCGAGCGGGCAATTGCAAAAGATTGCCTCTGCATTAAAGACTAAAATTATTACCTAAATAAACTTTACGCACTTCCTCATTGGCAACGATAGCTTCCGCTCCGCCTTCTGCAATCACTCTACCGTCGTTAAGTATATACGCACGATCACAAATGCCTAGTGTTTCCCTAACATTATGTTCAGTGATCAACACGCCGATGCCGCGCTCTTTCAAATGCTCTATAATTTTTTTTATGTCATCTACCGATATAGGATCAACACCGGCAAAAGGCTCGTCCAACAGTATAAATTGCGGATTGGTCGCCAATGCTCTGGCAATCTCGACACGTCGCCGTTCACCACCCGATAAGCCCAAGGCAATTTGGTCGCGCAGATGGAGGATATGGAACTCTTGCAACAATTCCTCGATCACCAGCTCTGCCTGTCCCTCAGATAAATCCGAACGAATTTGCAAGACTGCGCGTAAATTATCCGCCACACTCAGCTTTCGAAAAACAGAAGGTTCTTGAGGCAAATAACCTATTCCTAACTGCGCCCTCAAATGCATCGGATGATGGGTGATAACTTGGGAATCGAGAGTAATGTCGCCTTCATCGGCTTTGATCAGCCCTACCATCATATAAAAGCTGGTGGTTTTTCCAGCACCGTTAGGCCCCAGTAAACCAACGACTTCACCGGTATCGACATGCAATGAAACGCCGTTAACCACGTTGCGCTTATTGTAATTTTTAATCAGCTGTTTTGCGGCTAGTCTGGTCATGCTTAAAAGGTCAACGGTAAAAAATAAAAAGATATATCTTGTGCCCTGCACCTTATCATTTGCTGCCGTCCTTCGCGGCCGGTTGCTGCTCTTTTGTTTTAGGTTGTATTACGACGTGGACACGTTTAGTAGCCGATTCTTTTTCTCCCGCCTTAACCAGCGAAGTTTTCAGATCGTATTCAATAAAGTCACTGGAATAGGCTCCAGTGCCTTGCCAGACGGTGGCTTGATCAATGAGAATAAGCAAATTCTTTTTAGGATAATACTCACCTATTAACGCTTCACCTGTTATATCTTGGTCGCCCTCGTGAGGGGTTTGCTTAAATTTTGCCTTATTACCGGTAAATATCATTTTGTCAGCTTCACCGTCTATGAAGTAAACCACCAACTTGTCCGAGTTCACTCGAATGCTGCCTTGAATGGAGATCACATTACCCGTATAAGTACTGATGGCTTTTACATCATCGTAAGTCGCTGTATCGGAGTCGATGACTATCGGTTGATCGCCGTCGCTTTCCAAAGCGTAAACACCCGCGCTAAAAAAAACCAATAACAGTAAATACCAGCCACTCCCACGTAGCGCACCGCCGAGAGATTTTTTATTTTGTTTCATAGTTACCCTTTACATGAGAGAGCAATTCCAGATGAATCGGCTCTGCAAAAACCAGTTTCATACCGATCCCTGTAGTCCAGCTCGGCAAACTGATAAGTTCTGCCCATGCATCCGTTTCTGCATAACTGGTCGCCGGTTTTACTTTTAAATTGAAAGTGTAGATTTTAAGCTCCCTGACGCCTTCGGCTGCAGCCCTGTCGACATAAACCTTGCCGTTTAACAATAAATCATTGCCATCGGCAGACAAAATGCCAGTTTCCGATTTAACCACCCACGGCGGTGTTTTCTCGTTATAAAAAAACATTAATGGATTTACCATATGCGTGGTGAGATCATCGCTGTAATGAGTCATTTGATCGGCAATTAATTTACTCTTTGGTTTGCCAAGCTCGCTCATTTCCCATTTCGTATAGCCCTTGCTGAAATAATCAGGACTGTGCGGGGGAACCGTTATACGGCTAAGTTCATCCGAACCGGTTAATTTAACCAGCCACCAGCTCATTAATGCAATAATGATCAGGTACAGATAATTATAGTTGCCATTTAACCTAGTCATTTTACTTCATGCTCTAGCAGGTCAGGTAAGTATTCAAGACTTCATCAAAACGCCCTTGCGCCTGCATAATAAAATCACAGACTTCCCTAACCGCGCCCTGTCCTCCAGGCAATGTCGTACACCAATCGGCGCGTTGTTTAACGGCAAAGTTGGCATCATTAACCGCAATTGCCAAGCCTACTCTAATCATTATAGGCAAATCCAACAAGTCATCGCCGACATGCGCTGCCTGTTCGTGAGTGATACCCATCAGCCCAATAATCTCGTTAAATGCAGCGACTTTATTTTCATGGCCTTGATACACATGTTCAATGCCCAGATTTTTCATACGTAGCGCAACCGAGCTCGACTTACGTCCGGAAATGACCGCAACCTCAACACCGGTCTGCCGCAGCAACTTGATGCCGTGACCGTCCCTCGCATGAAACGACTTGTATTCGTTGCCTTCACTATCGAAAAACAAGCGACCGTCCGTCAACACCCCATCCACATCCAAAATCAGTAATTTAAGTTTTTTGGCTTTTTCCAAAATGACTAAGCCATGTTCCATGTCGGTCATCATACGATCCCTGCGCGAATCAGATCATGCATATTTAAAGCGCCTATCGCTCTTTGCTGCTCATCAACAACAATTAACGCATTAATCTTTTTCCGTTCCATAATTTGCATGGCTTCAGCCGCTAAAATATCCGCCGAAATAACCGCACAATTAGGGGTCATGACTTCAGTAATGGAGGTTTTGTGTACATCAAGGTTTCTGCTCAGCATCCGCCGCAAATCGCCATCGGTAAAAATACCAGTGACGCGATTATCCGCATCGACAATCGCTGTCATGCCCAACTTTTTTTCGGTCATTTCCAACAAGGCATGACTAATAAGCGCAGACTCCGATACTGAGGGCACTTTTTCGTCGGCATGCATAATATCACCCACCATCAGTAATAGTCGCCTGCCTAAACTCCCTCCGGGATGAGACAAGGCAAAATCATCGCGAGTAAAGCCCCGCGCTTCGAGCAAAGAAACCGCCAGCGCGTCGCCCATCACTAATGCCGCGGTGGTGCTGGAGGTAGGCGCAAGACCCAGCGGGCAAGCTTCTTGCTCAACAGCCACATTGATATGGGTGGTGGCAAACTTGGCCAATGTTGAGGCCGGGTTTCCGGTCATAGCTATTAACGGTACGCCCAGCCGTTTAATAATCGGCAGTATCGTTAAAACTTCCTCGGTTTCCCCGGAATTTGATAGGGCCAGCACGACATCCTGCCGGGTAATCATACCCAAATCGCCATGACTAGCTTCACCGGAATGCACAAAAAAAGCGGGCGTTCCGGTACTGGCCAAAGTTGCGGCAATTTTGCCGGCAATATGCCCTGATTTACCCATACCGGTAACCACAACACGACCTTTGCAGTTGAACATTAACGTGCAGGCGAGCACAAAATCATCATTAATCTGATCGGCTAAGGCGGCAATCGCCTGCGTTTCCACCTGGATAACAGCTAAGCCCAATTTACGGAGCTTTTGATCATGTAATTTCATTTATCTGTATAAAATGTATTCAAGTCGCTCAAGTTCAGCGCTTCTCATGTTTCCTATAAATTGCAACAACCTGGAAACTTAATTAATTTGTGTAATGATAAAACATTTACGGTTTTATAGGGCAGTTGAATGCAAATTTAAAGCGATTTCGAATGATAATAGTCGTGCTCGGCAAACCGGTCGGTTACGGTAACCAACGCATTGACCATTTCCTTACCTTGAGCAACATGCCCTGCATTGGGCAATACGACATATTCGGCATTAGACAATACTTTATGCAAGCTGTAGCCTGCTTCCATCGGACAAACAAAATCCTGACGCCCATGAATGATAACCGTTGGAATTTTAGCCAAGCCGCTACAGTTATCCATGATCTGATTTTCCTCAATAAAATAATGATGCCTGGCATAATGCAATTCCATGCGCACCTGTTTGACCATTTTCTCCGTCGCATGTTCGCCTTTCGGGCTCGGCTGATAATCATTGCCTAATGATACCTGCCCGCCCCAAGCCATCCATTCCTTGGCAGCCCGTCTTTGCGCCACCTCGTCTTCGCCCCATAATACATCGCACAGACCTTGCACCAAATTACCCTGACTCTGTTCAGGAATGCTTTCAACTAACCGTTGCCATTGCTCAGGATAGATCCTGCCCGCACCATCTTTGGCAAACCAATCTAAATCCTGCTGCCGCGCCAAAAATACTCCTCGAATAATCAAACCTGCTACTTTATTTTTATGCTGCTGAGCATACAACAAAGCCAACGCCCCTCCCCACGATCCGCCAAATACCAGCCATTGATCAATAGTTAAATGATTACGGATACGCTCCATATCATCAATCAAATCCTGAGTAGTATTATTTTCCAATTCGCCAAAAGGCAACGACAGGCCGCAGCCGCGCTGATCAAACAAAATAATGCGGTAAAGCTCGGGATTAAAAAAACGCCGATGATCCGGCTTGGTGCCAGAGCATGGCCCGCCGTGAAGAAAAACAACAGGAATACCGTCAGGATTGCCGCTTTGCTCTACATACACGACATGCTTGCTGCCGGTTTCGAGAAAAAATGTTTGATAGGGCTGAATTTCAGGATAAAGGGTTTTCATGGCTTGTAGCGTCTAATTTAATTTATTTCCCGGCAGAAACCGGAAAAATGCTATTTTACCTTGAGCTTTTGCCATGCACCTCTTTTTAATTCTGCAGGCATAAAAAAAGGGAGGGGTTGAGCCCCTCCCTTTTGTCGGATTTGTTTTTAAGCGTTTAGCTTAGAAACCAAGTCCAATGTAACCGCCAGCAGTAACTCCGTCTGTTCTAACCCCATCAATATTACCTGTAGTAAGGTGATAACGAGCATCAGCACCAACGAAGATATCTTTCCATATTCTGTAATCGGCACCTAAACCAAACTGCATACCTGGACTCAACACGGTAATTGCATCGGATGGTGGACTGATCACATTAACTTCAAAACCTACAGGAATCAACCAAGGTCTGAAAGGTTTATTTTTCAGGAATTTGATTTTTGGCGAAGCCGCTAAAGTAAACTGGCTGACAGTTGCAGTTTCGGAATTTGCAGCAGGCAACCCTGTTACCGTTGCTAAACTGCCGATACCTAGGCCATTCCCTGTTGCAGTGGCATTTATGCCATTTTGTTTCCGTGTACCAATTTCTTTATAGTCAAACATCAGTTCACCCAACACTTGAGTATTATCCATCATACCCCATACATCATCAGTCAGACTAAAATCAAAGCCGGCACCGAAATACCATGCGTCCTTATCGCTTATCGGACCATTTACCAAACCATTTTGGTTTCCGAGAGCTCCTAATGATGTTGGATCCAGCGTACCGCCTCTTTGTGCATTAGAATGTGCATAACCGCCACGGAAGAAAAGAGTATTATCGTGGTGATCTTTTTTAGCCGGTTTGCTTTTAACCGATGTCATCCACTGATCCAGCTCCTGAACTTTGGCAGACTCTGCACTAGAATGGGGACGGCTTGCTTCCGCTCTTAAACGGCTTATTTCTGCCTGCATGGCTTGCAATTGCGCTTCCAATGCATCAACTTTACTGCTCACACCTGCTACTTCAGCATGATGCTGCGCCTTTGTGCCGGCAACAGCTTGTGGAGAAACCATTGCACCGGTCATTGTTAATGTTGCTGTCGCAATGCCCAGCGCTAGTTTAGTTTTATTGATCATTTATCCCCCTCATGAGGTTGTTATTTTACAAAAATTTGCTTTAATACAACAAAGCCTATCTTCCGGTGTCAATAGTAGCAGTTAAATCATTTCCCTACAAGTTTAAACGTCATTTTTTGAATATTAATTATTTCTTATTTATCAACAATTAAAAGATAATATCCGCTCCAAGACTCCGACTGTATGCAAAAAACAACAAATTATTCAGTTTATTCATCCAGACCACAGTTATTATTTTTTACGCTTTTTTCAAGCAAAATAAAGCAAACCTATCGTTAGCCAACATATAGAATCAACACTGATTTAAAGATGATATTCATTATAATGATTATAGAGTCACTGCTTTCTCACTAAGTCAAAGCCGCCTATTTGATACTTGTTTCTCAAAAAAACACATGAAGTTGAATGGATAGATTTCCTGCTAACATAAATTGGCAATAATCGTGATTTATTCTAATTAACTGTTTAGCCCTACCTAATTTATTTTTACCCTGATCTTTTTTATATATCATGATTACAACCCCGGACATCACCATCATTGGCGGCGGCATTATCAGCTTACTAACAGCCCGCGAGTTTATCAAGGCTGGCGCGACCGTCACGATTATTGAAAAAAATGAACTGGGCCGGGAATCATCCTGGGCGGGAGGCGGTATTTTGTTGCCGCTTTATCCATGGCGGCAACCGGATGCGATTACCCGTCTGGTGATACAAAGCCTAAAACTGTATCCGGCTTTGGCCTCGCAACTAACTGCCGAAACGCAGATAGACCCGGAATGGAATCCCTGCGGCTTGCTGATCGTTAAAAATCCCGATGTTACTGCGGCTGTTGAGTGGTGTAACACTAACAATATTTTATGTCGGCCTGCCGGCGCGGACTTTTTTAATATGTTGAATACCGTCCCCGACCAGCCGCTTTGGCTGCCCGAGATTGCTCAAGCGCGCAATCCACGGCTGGCCAAATCATTAAAACAAGACATGATCAATAAAGGCGCTACGCTAATAGAACATTGCGAGTTAAAAGCCGTTAACGTCACTAAAAACCGCATCACTTCTATAGATACCTCTTCCGGCCAGTTCACCGTCAACCAATTGATTATTGCTGCGGGCGCCTGGACAGGGCAATTGTTTCGGCAGTTTTTGTCGACCGCCGGCGATGCGCCAAAAATTGCTCCCGTTAAGGGACAAATGCTGTTGTTTGACGCCCAGCCGAAAACACTGAGCTACATGGTGCTGGATGGCGATCAATACCTGATTCCGCGACGCGACGGTAAAATACTGGCGGGCAGCACGGTAGAGCAGGATAACTTCAATAAGACGACTACGACAGAAGCCCGAGACCGGCTACAAGCTTTTGCGCTAAATTTGCTACCGCCGCTTAAGAACTTCCCCATCGTTAAACATTGGGCGGGGTTAAGGCCGGGTACCGAACACGGCATACCGTATATCTGCAAGCATCCCGAAATCGGCAATTTATGGGTCAATGCCGGGCATTTTAGAAACGGCCTCGCGATGGGGCCGGCATCGGCGCAACTGATGGCCGATCTGGTTTTGCAGCGTGCGACGCAGGTAGCGCCGGAACCTTATCAATTAAACAGCGAACATTAATGGGCGACCAGCCGGTCGCCCCTACACGGTCACAACCTATGAACATTTATCCATTACTTCGCCCTTTATTATTTTCCCTGGATCCTGAAACCGCTCATGAAGTGACGCTTAAACTGCTGAATGCGGCGTATATTTCGGGCTTATCAAAATTAGTCTACCCGAAAATTGACGATAAGCCTGTCAACGTCATGGGGCTGAGTTTTAAAAACCCGGTCGGCCTTGCCGCAGGTCTGGATAAAAATGGGGATTATATTAATGCGCTGGCCGCATTGGGTTTCGGCTTTGTAGAAATCGGCACGGTAACGCCGCGCCCGCAACCAGGTAATCCCAAGCCGCGCCTGTTCAGACTGCCTGAGCATCAGGCGATCATCAATCGCATGGGCTTTAATAATTTAGGTATAGATCATCTGCTGGCCCAGGTAAAACAAAGCGGTTACTCCGGCATTCTGGGCATTAACATCGGCAAGAATTTCGACACGCCGATTGAAAATGCGGCTGACGACTATTTGATCGGTTTACGCAAGGCTTATACACCTGCCAGCTACATTACTATTAATATCTCTTCGCCGAACACCAAGAATTTGCGCCAATTACAACAGGGCGACGAAATCAAAAGCCTTATTTCCGTTTTAAAAGAAGAGCAACTGAAACTGCAACAAGAACACGGCAAATACGTGCCTTTAGTCCTGAAAATCGCACCCGATCTGATCGACGATGAAATAACGCATATTGCCAGACTGTTGCTGGAATTTGAGATTGACGGCGTAATTGCGACTAACACCACCATTGCCCGCGACATGATTAAAGATCATCCGCTTGCTAATGAAGCTGGAGGGTTAAGCGGTGCGCCGGTTAAGGAAAAATCTACTTTGGTCGTGCGGAGATTGGCTGCGGAATTAAACGGCAAGATTCCGGTTATTGCGGCAGGCGGGATTTTAACTGCGAGCGATGCACAGGAAAAATTAACGGCGGGAGCGAGTCTGGTGCAAGTATACAGCGGCCTTATTTATCGCGGGCCGCAGTTGATAACCGATATTGTGCGAGGCCTTTAACCGCAAATTACTGTTGCGCCTGTTGTTCTTGAAAGTAGGAACGAACCTCATCATTGTCGACGCGGGCGTAGATTTCTTCAACGGTCAGCATCAAATCGATCGCGTCAAACCGCACACTGTCGCCCATAAAATAATGATTGGAAACCCAGCCTTCGCTTTTCCGGCAGACTTCAACATCGACAAAATCCTGCTCGATCAACACAAACTCTTTGAGTCCAGGGATACTTTGATAGGCGATGCGTTTGGTCGTTTCATCCATACGCCGCGAGAATTTCGACAGCACCTCGACAATAATTACCGGCGACTCGGTGTAATAATCATGCTGCTTGTTTTCAGCGCAAACAACCATCACATCGGGATAGAAAAACCGGCTGCCGGTCTTGATTTTTAGGCCGGAGCTGAACGGTTCGCACGGTTTGTTTTTTAGAAAGTTACTTAATTCGCCAAAAACATTACCGGCGATTCTTTCATGATTCCGGCTGGCTCCAGCCATCGCATAAACATAGCCGTCAATATATTCATGCTTGATTTCGCTGGCTAATTCACCTGCCAAGTAATCTTCCTCGCTGATCCAAGTTCCGGTCAATTGTAAAGTTGCCGACATGATTCAACCCCTGCTATCAAACTACCGAAGATGATGATTCAATGCGAGTCATCATAACAATAGCTTTATTCCCCGGCAATCGACATCCGCTCAACCAGTATCGAACCAGTGCGAATATTGCCGCGGTAATCGACGTCATTGCCCACGGCGACGATGTTTTTAAGCATGTCTTTCAGATTACCGGCAATTGTGATTTCTTCAACCGGAAATTGGATCACACCGTTTTCCACCCAAAATCCGGCCGCGCCGCGCGAATAATCGCCTGTCACCATATTGACTCCCTGCCCCATCAATTCGGTAATCAATAAACCGGTGTTCAATTCTTTTAACATGCCCTGGTAATCAAGCTTGCCTGGGTCGATCGTTAAATTATGCACGCCCCCGGCGTTGCCAGTGCTGCGCATGCCCAGCTTACGGGCGGAATAAGTACTCAACACATAACCGCGCAAAATACCTTCGCTGACTATATCGCGCGTTTGGGGGGCTACGCCTTCACCATCATACGCACAACTGCCTAAAGCCCCTTTTAAATACGGCTGCTCGTGAATGCGGATAAATTCCGGGAAGACCTGCTTATCCAATGCATCCAGCAAAAACGACGATTTACGATACAAATTGCCGCCGCTGATCGCGCCGACAAACGAACCCAGCAAACCGGAAGCCGTTTCCGCGCAATACAGCACCGGGCACTGCCGAGTGCTTAAGCTACGCGCCTGCAAACGCCGAAGTGTCCGCTCGGCTGCTTTTTTACCCACTTCAACAGCGGATTCCAAATCGCGCGCATTTCTTGCTACGGTATACCAGTAATCGCGCTGCATACTGTCGCCGCGTTGCGCCAATACTGAGCAGCTTAAAGAATGACGGGTTGAAGCATAGCCTTGAAGAAAACCGAGAGAGTTTCCCATCACGCGGATGCCTTGGTGAGTATCCACCGAAGCGCCTTCGGAATTGCTGATTTCTTGATGGTAAGAGCGCGCCGCATCTTCGCATTCAATGGCCAACACAATGGCTCCATCGACCCCGATATCCCACGGATGGTTAAGGTCGAGATCGGGGAATTCGGTAGCCAACAGTTCTTTTTCCGGCAGCCCGGCATATTTATCTTCGCTGGTGTAGCGGGCAATACTGCATGCCGCGCCGACCGTTTCCTTAATTGAAGCGATCGACAAATCGGTGGTGCTGGCAGAGCCTTTGCGCTGACCGAAATAAACGGTCACGCCCAAACCCTGGTCGCAATGATGCTCTATGGTTTCCACATCGCCCAGACGCACCGATACGGACAAGCCGTTTTCCTGGCTCAGGCCTGCTTCCGCGGCACTGGCGCCTTGTTTTGCAGCTTCGTCCAAGATGTCCTGAACGATGTTTTTTAAGTGGTTTATATGTTCGTGATTTTGCACTGTGTTCTCTTAATCTATTTTCTATGCAACTTGGCGATTTATCTGCTGAAATGAAACTTCATTAATATTTGCTTGCGACATTGCATGCTCAATGGTCATACCAATCAAATTTCCATGTTCATCCAAGTCCAGATAAATATTTTCATTAATCTCTCTAGTCTCGAAAACCGGATGCTCTGAAAACTCCAGCAATGCTGTATCGGTATCTTCAAAATATTTAATTTTCATCGTCTACCTCTTTAAATCCTCTGTCGAAGAAAGCATTATGAAACGTCTCTTTATCTTCCAGCAAAATAACCCTTAGATATTTTTCCTCTTCCTGAATAAATCCCCATTTTTTAAACCGCCCATCTGCTTGTCTTTGGGTCTTAATCGGGAAGGCAACAACATTTTCAATCCATTCAAGTTTTATGGCTGCCCTGTCCGCCCTATTTCTTGTATAAAGAAAATATTGAGTGAATTTTACTTAAACGCTAGTTCCGCCAACCGTCAACCCATCAATCTTCAACGTAGGTTGCCCGACGCCGACCGGCACGCTTTGTCCGTCCTTGCCGCAAGTACCGACGCCGCTATCTAGCTTCAAGTCGGAACCGACCATAGACACTTTGGTTAACACATCAGGCCCATTGCCGATCAATGTCGCGCCTTTAACGGCACGGGTTATTTTGCCGTCTTCGATTAGGTAAGCTTCGCTGGCGGAAAATACGAATTTACCCGAGGTAATATCGACCTGCCCGCCGCCGAAGTTTTTGGCGTACAGGCCTTTCTTTACCGATTTTATAATTTCTTCAGGATCGTGCTGCCCCGGCAGCATATAAGTGTTGGTCATGCGCGGCATCGGCAGATGCGCATAAGACTCGCGCCGGCCGTTTCCGGTAGGGCTGACGCCCATTAACCGGGCATTGAGTTGATCCTGCATGTAGCCTTTAAGTATGCCGTTTTCGATCAATACGGTTTTTTCGGTAGGCGTGCCTTCATCATCGATAGTTAACGAGCCGCGCCGTCCCGCCAAGGTACCGTCATCGACTACCGTGCATAAATCGGACGCCACGCGTTCGCCGACGCGACCGCTGAAAGCCGAAGTACCTTTGCGGTTAAAGTCGCCTTCCAGGCCGTGGCCGATCGCTTCATGCAACAAAATGCCCGGCCAACCCGAGCCCAGCACGACAGTCATGTTACCGGCAGGCGCTTCGACGGCTTCCAAATTAACCAATGCCTGCCTTACGGCTTCGCGGCCGTATTCAAGTGCGGTATCCCGGTCGATAAAATAACTGTAATCGCTACGTCCGCCGCCACCCATACTACCTTGTTCGCGCTGCCCGTCCTGTTCTACTATGACGGTTACATTCATCCGCACTAAAGGACGGACATCGGCAACCAAAGAACCGTCTTGCCTGGCCACCAGAATATGTTCATGGACGCCGATTAAACTAACGATAACTTCTTCAATCCGGCTGTCCAGTTTGCGTGTTTCGTTTTCAACCCGGTGCAATAAATCGATTTTCTGCTGATCGGCTAGCGACTTTAGCGGGTTTTGCGTTGCGTAATACTTCGGCCAGTCGATTGGTTTTGTAGAGACCTTGCAATGCAAGGGATCGGCTTCCTGACCCTGCCGCACGATAGCTTTAACATTATTAGCCGCTTCCAACAGTACCGGCAGTTCAATCCGGTCGCTATAAGCAAAACCGGTTTTCTCGCCGAATACGGCTCGGACTCCGGCGCCCTGCTCGATATTATGGCTGCCTTCTTTAATGATGCCGCCTTCCATGACCCAAGATTCAAAATGGCTGGATTGAAAATAAATATCCGCCGCATCAACCGGCGAACTAAGCAATCGGCCCATAATTTTTTCAATATCGCCATCCTGTATGCCGGCAGGCATCAGAATAGCTTGTCTTGCAAGATTTAATATTTCCATCGACGAATCATAATAAAAGATTTAAGTGCAAGGCTAAAGGTGCGAAACAATTTGCACCTTTGCCTTCGTCATTCTTCTTCCAGCTTGTCACGTAGCGTCTTAAACAATACTTGTAACAGATCTTCCGCGCCTTCGGCAGAAGGTTGCGGCATGTCATCTTTAGCTGCACTACTTTGTTCAGTCGCATTGGCCATGGTCGCAGTTACCGTTGTTTCTTCTCCGTCATCCTTGACGGTTAGCAGATAAATAGTCGGATCATCGCTTAAAAAAGCAGTCGCTTTTGCAAAAAAACTGGTTCTATCTGCTGTATCCTGAGTAACGTAATACTGGCCTTTATCTCGCTCATGATCGGTTATTTTGATGCCGCTTTGCTTCAATGCCCGGCCTAAAGTGTTCCATGCCTCGCCAAAAGGCTGCTTGATTGTCAGTTGCGTTGGCGTATTTTGGTAAACATCCGAGCCTAAGCCAGTGATGTCTTTTTTCTTCGGAATTGAGCTGTCGTCGACAGTGCGCTGTTCCTTGGCCGTGCTGCTGATTACTGTTGGCGGACGTTCAAGGGCTTCAGTGTCGCGATAGCGACTTTCTTCGGTGGTTCCGCAAGAAACCAGAAAACCGATTAGCAATAAACTTTTAACTATTACACTCATAATTACTCATTATTCACAAAAAAACGACGATGGCTCAAAGCCGGAAATGCGCCTCGCACTTTTTCCAAACGCTCCAGATCTATTTCCGCAGAAACAAAGCCGCCGCCGGTTTTATAGCAATCCAACACCACACCCCATGGATCGATAACCATGCTATGTCCGAACGTTTTTCGCCCGTTAAGATGAAAACCACCCTGATTCGGCGCAATTACATAACACAGGTTCTCCACGGCACGCGCCCGCAACAGTAATTCCCAATGCGCAGCTCCTGTTTCTGCGGTAAATGCAGACGGGATAACCAGAATTTCCATGCCCATCTTGCGGAAAAACTCTGGAAAACGCAGATCATAACAAACCGCGACGCCCAGCCGGCCAAAAGGAGTGTCAATCACCAGCGGATCAGTACCCGGCTCGATAGAGTCGGATTCGCGGTAAACATCATTGCTGCCAGGAACACTGACATCGAACAAATGCACTTTATCATAACGCGCCACCCGCTCGCCTTGGTCATTGTAAACCAAGCAAGCCGCCCGCACTTTATTGCTATCGTTACCGGCAATCGGAATGGTGCCTCCAACTACCCAAACCGCATACTTTTTAGCGACCGATGACAAAAAACTCTGGATAGGACCTGATCCGTCGACTTCTTTTGCTTTGATTTTGTCCAGTTCATGATCGCCCATTAACGCAAAATTTTCCGGCAAAGCCACCAGTTTTGCACCCGCTTTAACCGCTTCTGCTATCAGCTTTTCGGCTTCCAGCAAATTGGCGCTGACATTAGGACCTGATGCCATCTGTATGGCTGCACATCTATTCATAGTTATCTCTCATTATTGTTCTTCTTGCTGCTGCAACCATGGAAAGTCGGTAATACCATTCCAGGTTTTCTGCAACAATCCGTCATTTTTATGCATCGGTATGAT
Organism: Methylobacter sp.; assembly: GCF_004322395.1. Lineage (GTDB taxonomy): Bacteria > Pseudomonadota > Gammaproteobacteria > Methylococcales > Methylomonadaceae > Methylobacter_A. The sequence continues at coordinate 43,570 of NZ_SCTW01000044.1, read as the reverse complement.
TTCTGCATTTCCCCACGCGCCTTTTACCAGATACTGGGAACCGAAGAAAAACCCTTCCTGATCCTTGCCGGTTAAAGACCGTCCAACCAAAGCCGCTACCTTACCCATAATTGTACCAGCAATAGGCACGGCATCGGCACTTTTAGGCGTGACATCGACAATGTGGTCAACAGATTGATTAACAAGATCGGTATCCCCGCTAATAGCGATTTTTGCCGGAACGGCATCGACGACCAAGTCATGAGTCGATGCAATTCCGTCCGCTAAGTTAAAGTGCCCTTTAATGCCGTTAAAGGTCAGACCTTCCTGGTAAACATCGCTAAAGTCGAGCTGCGCCCGCTTTATCCACTGAGCCAGCGCCAGCATGCCCAGTATCCGGCCGAATCCGGGTTCTATACTTAAGATGCGCCCGTTTTTAAGTTTAACGTCCACTTGACCGTTCAAATCCTCCAGTGAAAATTGATACGGCGCCGCATTCCAATTGACGATGAAATCAATGGCCGCATCGGTTTCTGTCATATCCTTGGTAATGCCCAGTTGTGTCAACAATTGTCCAAAACGAGGGACTTCTATATGGCCTTGGGTATGCGTTATCGTTTTTTCGCCGCTTACTCGCCAGTCGCCCGACAAGGCCAATTTTTGATTTTCTCCGATCAGCTCTACCTGATCAAGATTCATGCCGCCCGGTATGCGCTCGGTTTTCAAGGACAACCGGCCTAGATCAACCGACTGCCACAGCGTTTTTTGACTGGTGAGCGTCAATAAAGGCATAAACTCCGGCGACAATATCTGCGGAGCCGAAGTATCTTTCGGCGCCGCTTGCTTTAGCGCCGAAATATCCAATAATTCCATATCCAGACTGATCCTGTCAGTGCTTTTAAAATCGGCAGGTATCTGAACGCTTCCCTTTGCGAGAGGACTGGCTAATGTCCCAGTCCAATAGTTGCCATCGTGCTTTAGGGATAAATCGAAACCACCTATATCGGTTTTCTTCCATAAAGCATGAGCGCTATGAATCTTTAGTTCCTTAACACCATCGCCTGCGCCTTGAGCCGTTGCCAAGCCTAACCAGTCTTGCAAAGCCAAGCGGTCGCGGTTGATCTCCAACTTTAATCCTGCATCCTGGATCTGGGCAGCTTCACCGTTACCCACCACAACATGCCCTGAATATAGGGATCTTTTTTCGGTATCCAACTGAATCGCCGCTTTCAGTTTATTGTCGTAATTTAACAGCACCGGCAATAACACTTTATCGCCCAGGCTAAACTTCAATAATAAAGGCAAACTTTGTTCCCGGGTTTTGGCCAGTGATTCGGGTAAATCCAACGATACTCCGGACAGCGTCGAGTCCACCACCAATTCAGGGGCAACATCCCCATACGGCAACTCCAGCTTTAACCGATAATCTGCCGACCCTTGGGCGATTTTCCACCACGGCATGTCGAATTGTTTCTGTAAATCCTCAACTCCAACATTTCCCTCCACGTTGACTGTGGTTTGGCTATCCGAACTTTCAATGTTGATTTCTATACGATGCCCCAAGGCCATAGCGTGAATCGTATCGCTATAAACCCCCAGCTCATTGAACTTGAGTTTGCCGTTAATCTTGCTGACCGGCAAGTCCAGCGATTTCACGTTCAGTCTGGCGTCTTTCAACTGCGCCGTTCCATCGACCTTGGTTGGCGCTCCGTCAACCAGAGGAATTTTAAGATCCAGTGTTACTTGAGTATTTCCTTGCGGGGTAATAGACTCCAGCAACGAATCCACCGGTGAACTTAGCGGCGTCTGCTGCATATACGCCAAAACCTGATCGATTTCGCCTTCAGCATCGCCCTGAATCAGTACGTGTTTGCTTTCATTCAAATTTGGAATAGTAACTTCGGCTTGTTTAATGATCACGTTCGCCGCGCCAGCTCCCGACTGGCTTGCAGCATGCGCACTATCTCTGGCGATCGCCGCGCCCGCTCCCGGCGGACTTGCGGCATACACACCATCCCTGGCGATACCGGATTGCCCTTGCAGAATATTAACCTTGAGACCTTCCTGCGAAAACATGACCTCGGCATTCATGCCGGTTATATGAGGCCATTCCGGATCGAATGACAAATCGAACTGCTCTCCATTAAATACAGCCTCGAAAATACCTGGTGCTGTGTTAAACGGAAAATCGTTCAGATTACCGTAAATCAACAAGCCGCCGTTGGTCATGCGTCCGCTAACAAATGCGCGATCCAGCCAAGCGACGACTTCCTCGTCCATAATGCCGACCGGTAAATAATGTTTGACTTCGCTTGCGTCCTCACCGGCAAATACACTCTGTAGATCCATAAAAATCGGTTTGTCCGTTTCGGGAATATCGATACGAAACTGGCTTTTGCTTTGGAAGCTCAATGAATCCAATTCAATCGCCTGGCTCGATACAGACCAATGATCATTCGCTTGCAGCCAATCAAGCGTACCTTGAAGACTGCGGACCGGCAAGGATTCCCGGAACAGGTCCGGCGCAACCAGCACAGCGTCTTTAGTCGCAAAAGTAATAGCACCCTGCTTTTCACTGCCCTTTATGTGGCCGGTCAAGTTCTCTATACCGGGAACCGACAACAATGGAGCAACACTGATATTGGTAAACCTGCCGTTAATTGCAATCGCTTTTGCATCGATATCGGCAAACAAAGAAAGATTCTCCAACGCTCCTTTTAACTGGGCTTTCGCCAGTATTTTGTCCTGCTCATCAGGCAACGGGACGAAGAACTGCGCCAATTCTGACACTTCCTGCAAATCAAGCTGTTCGACAAACAGCGCCGCCTCAGATAAAGAATTATCATTCATGCGCTGACCCGCAACGCTAAACACGGCGTCCGGCCATTTTTTAACGAGACGCTCCGGACCAGCTAAGGTTTCCAGGGAAAAGTTGCTGACATCGAATTGCCACTGCTTGCCTGCATCGTTGGCAACATCATTCGCCCTCAATCGAAGCCGGGTATTCAGGTCGTTGACGAAAAACTCCTGCTTATCCTGCCGAACCAGCGCCAGCTTTTTAATATGAGCCGCTACATCCATAGATACCAATTGCGATTGCTTCCAATCGCCCCAGATTTTGAAATCGCCGGCGCCGGAATTGATATTTATCCGCCGCCCGGCTTCAGCTTCGCTCAGCCATCGGCAATTAAGACAAACCGCTGGCTGAACGGAGCTAAAACCGGCAGCCAACTCAGACAATAAAACGGCTTTTCCTTCTATATAAATGCTCCCTTGAGTGGTCGCTGGCTCAAAAACATTGCCTTCAAAATCTGCCGACACCCTTAGCGTATCGCCGACTTTTTTCGGCAACTTGATCAGCATATTAAGCCTGTGGCGCTCGCCATCATTGCGAATAGCTAGATCTACTCCATTAAACAACAGTGGTCTGCTATGGTTTGTTTCATCCTGCCAGCTAATTTCGCTTTGCAGGACTTCGTATTTTCCTCCCTGCAACAGCCATTGCGGCTGCCCATCGCTGGATTTTAAGCCAACAATAACAATACTCCCATCCTGCTGCCGTTTAATGGCGAGCTTGGCGCCCACTAAGGTCACCCAGGACGATGACAGTAAATCCCGTTTAACCAGCATATCCAGCACATTAATACCCAGACGTATTTCGTTAAACTCGATAGCGGGTTTGTTATTGCAGACAGAAGCGGATAACAAATCCGCTGCGGGCGGGTTTGTATGCATAGCGCCCAAAGGGGGACAGGCAGGGACAGCTTGGGATGAAATGGCGATATCCTTTAATACCAGCTGAGGATTAAAGCCGCGCATTTTCGCACCCAAGCGGCCTATGGTTACCGGCGTGCCAACCAATTCGCCGATGTGGGTCGCCAAATCAACCTTATAATGTTCAATCCCTGATAATAACAGCCGTACACCGGTCAAGCCGACAGCTACCGAAATTAATGACCAGAAGATGAGATGTCGCGTTGCACGCTTAATATGATGGATCACTAAGAAAGATTAAAGACGAAGGGCTAAAGGCAAAAGATTCATGACTAAGGGCTAAGGGCTAAGGGCTAAGGGCTAAAAATTGTAACTACATTTTATCTTTCCCATAAGAATAAAACCATGGGGACAAAACCGCGGGATTAGGAATAGCATTGAAGGCGTTTGCTCTGTGCTAAAAGTCTTGCACCTTTCGCCCTTAGTCCTTCGCCTTTCGTCTCAAAGCAGCACCACATCATACTGCTCCTGATTATATTCAGCCTCAGCTCTAAATTTGATGCGTACACTCAAAAAAACTTCCAATTCAGCCAGCATATCCGCTTCTTCATCAAGCAGCATTTCCACAACTTCGTTGGATGCCAAAACCAAAATCTTTTGAACTTTGTACTGCCTGACTTCGCGAATAATCTCCCGGAATATTTCCAGGCACATCGATTCTGCGGTCTTTAAAACGCCCCGGCCGCCGCAGGCGCTGCAAGGCTCGCAAAGTATATGTTCCAGACTCTCCCTAGTTCTTTTGCGGGTCATTTCGACCAGACCCAGCACCGATACTTCGGTAATATTGGTTTTTGCATGGTCTTTTTCCAAATGCCGCTCAAAGGCCTGCAACACTTGCTTTTTATGATCCGGACTTTGCATATCGATGAAATCGATAATGATAATACCGCCGAGGTTTCGGAGTCTAAGTTGTCTCGAAATCGTCTGTGCCGCTTCGAGATTGGTTTTAAAAATAGTCTCTTCCAAGTTGCGGCCGCCGACATAGCCCCCGGTATTCACATCGACGGTGGTCATCGATTCAGTTTGGTCGAATACCAGATGCCCGCCCGATTTCAAGTTGACTTTACGATCTAGCGCTTTTTGAATTTCATCTTCTACGCTGTAAATGTCGAACACAGGGCACTCGCCGGTATAATGCTCGATCACCGGCACGATTTCCGGCACAAAAATCTCCGCAAACTCAACCAAGCGGTGATAGGTTTCCCTCGAATCCACCCTGACTCTTTCTATGCCTTCCCGGTATAAGTCTCTCAACGTCCTGATGCTCAGCGGCAAATCCTTATGGATAAACTGCTTAGGCTTGGCTCCTGCAATTTTGGCGGCAATCGATTCCCATAGCTTCAGCAAAAACGTCATATCGGCAATCAATACTGTCTCATCCACGCATTCCGCCGCTGTTCTTGCAATAAAACCGCCGCATTTATGTTCCAGCCTGAAAGCGTCGAGGCACGTCCTTAACCGGACTCGTTCCGTCTCGCATTCTATCCGTTGGGACACGCCGGAATTTTGCGCATAAGGCATATAAACCTGGAACCGGGATGGTATCGATATTTCCGTCGTTAACCGTGCGCCTTTGGTGCCCAAAGGGTCTTTGACCACCTGTACGACAATATGTTGGCCTTCATGCAGATAATGCTCGATATTTTCCGAGCCTTTTTTTTCCAAGTCTTTGGCACACAAATCGGAAAGATGCAAAAACGCCGCCCTGGGCAAGCCTATATCGACAAAAGCCGCCTGCATTCCGGGCAGAACCCGACATACTTCGCCTTTATAGATGTTGCCCACTAAGCCCCGTTGTCGGGTTCTTTCAATGATCAATTCCTGCAAGACGCCGTTTTCAATAACCGCAACACGCGTCTCAGGCGGAGTAACGTTAATTAAAATTTCTTCACTCATTTGAACAACTCAATACCTTGCCTGGATAAAAGTTCCGAAGTTTCAAACAACGGCAAACCCACCACTCCGGAAAAACTGCCATTAATCGACGCTACAAATACCCCGCCTAACCCTTGGATTGCATAACTGCCTGCTTTGTCGACCGGTTCGCCGCTTTGCCAATAGGCCTCTATTTCCCACTCTGTCAACTGCCTGAAAGTCACTTCGGTAATGCTTACCGCCTGACCATGTTCCTTGCCTCTAAGCGAAATTGCACTATAAACCCGGTGCATTTTACCGGACAACTGTCTTAACATGGTAAACGCATCATCCCGATCTTTAGGTTTTCCCATAATCAAGTCGTCCAAAACCACAGCAGTATCTGCCGCCAGAACCGGCAAGTCGGCGCCCAACTGCGCGATACATGCCGCAGATTTCTCAGCTGCCAACCGCTGCACATACTCCAACGGCGCCTCATTGGGCAAAGGCGTCTCATCAAGATCGACCGGATGAACTCTATAAACGACCTTAATCTGATCCAGCAGTTCCTTTCGACGAGGAGAAGCTGAGGCAAGAATAATCTGCACAGTCATTGTCGATGATAGGGATGGTTGTGGAGAATGCTCCAGGCGCGATAGAGCTGTTCGGCAACAACGATACGCACCAACGGATGGGGAAACGTAAGCGGCGACAAACTCCATGACTCCCGCGCCAGCTGTTTGACAGAATCAGCCAGGCCTTCCGGCCCGCCGATTAATAATGAGACATGCTGCCCGCTTTCCAACCAACGCCGCATCGCTTGCGCCAATTCTGGAGTTGTCCATGATTTACCGGGTATATCCAAGGTTACGATATGCGCGCCTTGAGGGATCGCTGCAATCATGCGCTCGCCTTCTTCTTTGATGATTCTTGCGACATCGCTGTTTTTGGTTCGCTTGCCCGGCGCAATTTCCTTAAGTACCAATTCGCATTCACGGGGCAGGCGTTTGGCATATTCGTCGTAACCCTGCCGCACCCAGCCCGGCATACGGTTTCCTACTGAAATCAGATTTATTTGCATGCGGTGCAGGATACAGGAGAATAGGCTTGCGATGCAATGCGGCTCGAGCGCAAAAAGAAGTTTGCCGTCTATGCTGGATTAGGCGCTAAATAATTTAAGTAATTAACTTATCAGCCGCTACATTGGCAAACTGACACAGGAGTAGTACCGTGAAAATTAACCACTTAAAGCCCGCATTTATTGCGCTTGTTTCCAACAGGCTTGGGGCATACTTATCATCCCTGGCGATAGCGGGATTAGTCATCAGCTTATTGACGACTGCTTGCTCGACTCAAAAAGCGCCGCCCACACCGATTGTGTCCCTACCGTATAAAACTTTAAGCGCCATAGGCTATGGCACTGTCGAAAAAAGCGATCGGTATTCGCGCTCGCAAATTAAACTAATGGCCATGAGAGCATCTAAAATGGATGCTTACAGAAGTTTGGCCGAGCAGCTTAATGGCATTCAATTGCGCGGCCAAACCACAGTCGGGGATATGGAAGTCAGCCATGATAATTATCAGATTTATCTTAATGCTTACCTACGTGGAGCAAGAGTGAAAAGAACTTCAGCCATCGGCAGCGACATCTATGCTGGTGACGATACTTTTGAAACAGTTGTGGAGCTTGATTTGACGCCAAGATTCTATGAATGCATTAACGGCCCAAGCGAACTGATTAACCAGTGTCTTCAGCAAAATACGGGAAATCCGGCACCCGATTTCGAGCAAAAACCACCTACAGTATCGAGCATTAATTCAGGATGTAATGGAGATGATTGTTACAATTATTCCAATACCAAAGGATTCCGTCGCAAATAACCGGGTCAAAATTATCTGAACCTTGTAATATAAGGTATAAGCTAAGCGGTTATCGCCACATGCATTACTCTTAAAAGATGATTATGCGCCGTCGTAATTATTCACAGCAACAAACCGGTTTTGATGAATGGCAAAAATATTATTCAGATGTATATGGGTATCGCTTATATTATTAAGTCAATCCTGTGCCAACAGTGTCCAACCTAGCGCTAATGTAGCAACCAATGCTCAACCTCGCACTGATGTAATAACTGCCGAAGGTCAAGCTGCAATCAACAATGATATGCCGTTATTGGCAAGAAAGCAGGCCTTGCAAGACGCTATCCGCCAAGCCTCTATGCAATCCTCTGTTAATATTCATAGCCGGACTTTGGTCGATCAAAATGATGTCTCGTTGGATACTTTTGCCCTCAGTACTGCTGCCTCCGTAAACAACACTACAGTTGTCAAAGAATGGCCTGCCAACAATATTTATCATGTTATAGCCATGGTGGAGCTATCTGCCGACAATTCCTGTACAACCCATTATCGCAAACGCATTATCGCAACCGGTTTTCCTTTAGCTAAACAAGAACAGGTGACCGGTTACGAAACGCAGGATTTATCCAGCGGCATTCCACGCGAACTTAATAATCTTTTAATTGAGTCCGGCGATTTTATCGGCAGTAATGCCACTAATATCAATTTATATCCAAGAGCCGACTTGGCTCCGGCATTACAAGACCAATCAGCCTATCGTTCGTCAAACTTTGGAGCTGGTGCATCCGGTACTGGTATTGTGGAATTACAAAGCAATACAGCCTATCGTCCGTCAAAAGTCATGCAACTGGCTGTATCAAACGGTGTGCAATTTGTACTTTCGGGCGTGATTAGGGATCTGGAAGTCGAATCCACCGAATACATGAGAGGTGCAGGGCCGTTGGCATACGTCAGAAGTTTGGCGCGCGAGGTTGTAGCCAAACGCGGGATTGGAATCGATGTTTTTGTACATGATGGATTTTCCGGCGCATTAATATACCAGCAGCGCTATGTCGATACCGTGGATGGCGATGTATGGATACCCGCATCTTATACAGTGGGCAGTGAGCGTTTTAATTCCACCTCGACCGGCGAGAAAATTGCTCAGATTATAGATCGGGCAAGTGTCGATATTCGCCACTCTTTAAGTTGCTACCCTTTTGCAACCCGCATTATTGACATTAAGAATGACAAGGTAGTTATTGATGCAGGCACACAGGAGAGAATCAATGTCGGTGATCAACTAGCGGTTTATACTACGAGCGGCAATGATTTAAATCTTGATGGGGGCACCAGTTTTATAGGTAGAGATAGGCAACCGACCGGCGTATTAACCATCCGCAGTGTCACTCCCCGTTACTCTACAGGTAAATTGGAAATCCCTGCTCGTGAACTGGGCGTCAAAGTTGGCGATTGGGTGAAGTCCTGGTAAACAGCTCATTATATTCAAGCCTTGCTATACTAACGGCTTTAGACTATATATTTACCTTTATCTCCACCTTTACCAGAGTTCATTATGAAAATTAAATCAAGTTTTTTCGGCGAACAAACTATTGACCCAAGCACCATCATTAGCTTTCCCAATGGAATCCCAGGCTTTGAAGATCAAACCCGTTTCAAACTATTTCACCAGGAAGGCGACAATTCCCTAGTTTTCTGGCTGCAATCTTTAGATGACGAGTCTCTCGTCTTTTCAGTTGCCCAACCGTCTATTTTCAATATCAATTATGACTTTGTATTAAATGACGCGGAAGAAGCCACTTTGGGAATTGAAAATCCTGCCGATACGCTTATCTTGATAATTTTACATAAAGACGCATCCGATCAGCCTACCATTAAAGGCTCCATCAAATCTCCGCTGGTAATTAACAGCGCAAAGAGAATAGGCTTGCAAAAAGTGCTTGTTCAAGTAGAACAAAGCATAACGCTGACCGACATTAGCAATGAAATTAATGTTTCTGAAGGCGCATAAAGCTAGTAGCGCACAAAATGTCTCTTTGAAAAAATATATCCCTGATTTTTAGCTGCATCTTAAGCAATTATATTTTGTTACTGCCGCTTTTTAGCGGCGGTTTTACTTAAGGCAATCGACAATCAAGATAAAAAACGTTAGATGCACGAGGCAATTTTGAAGTGCGGTTCTGACTTTCCGTCGGCTGATAATACTGCTTAGTAATTCAACGCATTGATACTCTGACTGACATCGTCCTCAATAATACTAACGATGACTATACGAGAGACTTAAATCAATTAATTCACTGAAATCACAGGATAAGATGGGCAATCAAACAGAGGACGGCTGAACCGGAATAGAACTGGCTGAGCGCTGAACCTCATTCTTTTCATTAAAGTAAATCAAAGTAGGCTTATGATTTTCAACCTCTTTTTGATCCAATATTGCAAACGAGCAAACAATAATCAGATCCCCGGGGCACGCCAAACGGGCAGCCGCACCGTTAACTGAAAACAACCCCGATCCTGCTTCGGCACGAATGGCATAGGTCGTAAAACGTGCGCCATTGTTGATATTATAAATCTGTATCTGCTCGTATTCTCTGATACCCGATAAATCGAGAATATTGCTATCAATCGCGCAAGAACCTTCATAACCCAATTCTGAATGGGTCACCGTAGCTCTATGTAATTTCGCTTTAAGCATTGTGATTTGCATAATAAAAACTATCTAAATACTTTTGAGAACCGCGCATTATCCATTAATTGCAATAATGCATCAACTTTTAGCATTTAAATCCCCCTGCCTGCGGCTTCCCCCTTTGCCAAAGGGGGATTGAGGGGGATTTCTGGAAAAGCAAACATTATCGATCAAGCGGGTTTTACCGAGCTTAGCCGCCACTAACAAAACCAGCTCCTTATCATTTTCGTCTGCTTTTTTTAAATCACTGGCCCTGCACACGACAAAATAATCCGGCTGAAAACCCGATTCCTGCAAAAACTGTAATGCCTTGCGTTCTATTTCCTGATAAGACTGCCCTCCCTCTAAAACAGCCTCGCGCGCGGCACATAAGGATTGGTACAGCTTTGCAGCAATCGTTTTTTCCTCTGACGTTAAATAACCGTTTCTGGAGCTCATTGCCAAGCCGCTTTCCTCCCGAACCGTTGCTACACCAACGATTTCAACAGGAATATTCAGATCCCTAACCATTGTCCGTATCACCGTCAACTGCTGAAAATCTTTTAGCCCGAACAACGCAACATCCGGTTGCACCATATTAAATAACTTACAAACAATTGTTGCAACACCGTCAAAATGGCCCGGCCTGGACGCGCCGCAATACCATTCGGACAAGCCGGTTACTGACACGAGCGTTTTGGCATCCGGCGTATAAACATCTGAAACAGCCGGCTGAAACAACAAATCCGCACCGGTGGCATTGAGTTTTTGCTGATCTTCATGCTCGGTACGAGGATAAGTCTCAAAATCTTCACCAACACCAAACTGGGTAGGATTTACAAAGATACTGACCACCACTCGATCTGCTCTTTTTTTAGCCTCATTCACCAGCGCCAGATGCCCCGCATGAAGATTGCCCATCGTCGGCACCAATGCAACGCTCTGTCCTGATGAACGCCACGCCCGGACGGCATCGCGCAATTCCGATACGGTTTTAACTATGTGCATAAATCTTAAAAACTATGTTCAGCAGCTGGAAATCGGGACTGTTTGACCGCCTGATGATAGGCAATAATGGCTCCCTCGATATTTGTTGCGTCACTCATGAAATTCCTGGAAAAACGCGGACGCTTGCCAATGCCGATATTAAGCATGTCATAAAGCACCAGCACCTGTCCGTCGCAGTCTACACCGGCGCCAATACCTATAACGGGAATCGTTAACTGTGCGCTGATATTCTTAGCCAAAGTTGCAGGCACGCATTCCAACACCAACAGCCCTGCACCCGCTTGCTGTAATTGCTGGGCATCGGCAAATATTTTATCGGCAGCCGCCTGTTCCTTGCCTTGAACTTTATAACTACCCAGCTGATTAATCGATTGCGGCAACAAGCCCAAATGTCCGCAAACCGGAATGCCCTGATCGACCAGAAAACGGACGCAATCGATTCTCGGCCCTTCCAGCTTAACCATTTGTGCGCCGCCTGCCTGCATCAGTTTGGCGGCGTTTTTGGCCGCGATGATTGGCGTAGCATAAGTCATAAACGGCAAATCAGCGATTACAAACGCCCGCCGTCTGGCATTGCTGACGCAGCGGGTATGATAAACCATATCTCTAATAGTAACCGGGAGCGTTGTATCACGCCCTTGAATAACCATGCCAAGAGAATCTCCGACCAGCATCATATCGACCCCCGCTTTGTCAATTACTGCGCTAAATGCGGCATCGTAAGCGGTTAAACAAGAAATTTTCTCGCCGCGTTGTTTCATCGCGGACAGATCGATAATTGACAACGGCTTTAGCGTATCTATGGAAGAATATTGATTCATTTTATTCAGAAGGGTTCCTGATGGACTTGGGCAAGAATCAGTCCAACCGTCTCAGTTCATTCATGGGGCATTTGGCAAGCAGATCGGCAATGTCGCCTTTTCCGGGCACCTGCAATTGCGGAGCAATCTCATACAAGGGATACAGGACGAAAGCCCGCTCAGCCAAACCGGTGTGCGGCACGATTAAATCAGGCAACTCAATGATCTGGTCGCCATAGATCAGCATATCCAAATCCAGCGTTCTCGCTCCCCAACGCTCGCCTTTTCGCACCCGCCCCTGCTCGTTTTCAATGCGTTGCAGACAATGCAGTAAATCTATCGGCGGCAAGTTGGTTGCGATGCACATCACTGCATTTACGTAATCAGGCTGGTCCTGCGGACCCATAGGCGAACTATGATACAAGCTGGAAAACGCCAGTTCCTGCACTCCGGCGATTTGTGCTATTGCAGTGCGCGCTGATTTTATTTGCTCTACAGGGTTTTCAAGATTACTACCTAGGCCAATATAAGCGGTAACCAAGTCAGTTGTTGGGTTTTTCATGGTTAATGTTGAATAAAATACTTTAAGACTCTGTTTTTGGCGCACTATCTTTAGCTTTTCCACGATAGTTTCTTTTGCGCCCCGATTTATTGTTTTGGGCTCGACGTGGCGGCTGAGTCATTTTTCTTTGTTCATTTTCATCGGCATTTTGGTACCGGGTCCACCACTCAGCCAACTCCTGATCGGCTCCTCCGGTTTCTGCGCGTAATAACAAAAAATCATAACCCGCTCTAAAGCGAGGATGACCAATCAAACGGCTGGGTTTAGAACCGATACGCGCATTAAATTTGGGCTGCATATTCCAAACTTCACGCATAGCCATGCTGATATGACGAGGTAGAGCCGTACTTTTAATCTGTCTGGCGATAACCTCACTTGCCGCATCCTGATAGGCAATATATTCAACCTCGCCTTGAGCCATTTTTGCTTTAGCCAGCATTTGCACTGGCTCCCACAAAAAGGCCGCTAATAAAAAGTAGGCTGTAACTGTTTTACCCTCAGCTATCCTGTTATCCGAATTTTCCAGCGCTTTAATCAGCAATAAGCGGGGAAAACCGTCTTCTTCAATCTCCAAACTGTTTTCAGTAGCAGGGAACAACACTTGAAAAAGTCCGTAATGTCTGAGCATCTCAAAAGTTTGCAGCGCATAGCCGGATAAAAACAGCTTTAAAACTTCATCATAAAGCCTAGCGGACGGTATGCTGGCCAGTAACGGAGCGTCGTTATGTATGGATTTCTCGCAATCGAGATCCAGCCTAAAACCGAGTTTAATGGCAAAACGCACCGCCCTTAACATACGCACGGGATCTTCGCGAAAACGCATATCGGGGTCACCGATAAGCCTGATTGTCCCAGCTTTATGGTCGGCCATGCCACCGACATAATCGACTACCGAGAAATCTTTGATATTGTAATAGAGTGCATTAACGGTAAAATCCCTGCGCCAAACATCTTCTTCAATCGTACCGTAAACATTATCCCGCAGCAGGCGGCCTTCTTTGTTGAGTAGCTGATTGTCGTTTTGCTCCTCTCCTGCTCCCCGAAAAGTGGCGACCTCGATGATTTCCCTCCCAAAATGCACATGCGCCAGACGAAATCTGCGCCCTATTAATCGGCAGTTACGGAATACTTTTCTAACTTGATCCGGATCGGCATTGGTGACGACATCAAAATCCTTGGGTTCCCGTCCCAACAGCAAATCACGCACACAACCGCCGACAAGATAAGCATCGAATCCCTCCTTTTGCAATCGATACAAAACCTTCAACGCGTTCTCACTGATCTGGGAGCGTGAAATATTATGCTCCGCGCGTGAATATATTTTGACTTGTGCGGAGATAGGCTCAGCATCATTTTTGGCTGAATTAATAATTTTTTTAAAGAAGTTTAAAATAGTCTTTACACCTTGTTTATTTTTCTAATTATCTTAATTATATCATTGGTAATGGATTCTAACCCAATCAGCAAGTTTCTTTTACATTCCCCTTTTGAATGGAGTAGAATCACCATTCTGATTTTTTACATGCAATTCTATGCTTGCCCCAATTGCACACACTAAATATAAAGATCAGATAACCATTTTTTAAACACTCGCACAAACATTAGCGTGCTTGACAGGAATTGTTATGTTCAAAAAGATTCTTAATAGCTTAATTGACCAACCTTTGTTAACCAGCCTTTTTGCAACAGATTTCTTCATTCTTCTGTTCCATAGACCGCCATTCTTATTTTCTCTCGTAATGCTGGGAGCACTAATGGCGATGTGCATGTATTTTGGTCAAAAACTAGCCTTATTTAAAATTTAATTGGTCGGGTCAACAAAGAATATACTACAAAAACTAGGTAATGATCCTATATCAAAGCCTGGTTTTTTGCGTCGCCTGACAGTAATATTCTACGACCTCCTGTTGCTGATCGCCCTTTTATTTGTCGCGACTGCAGTATTACTTCCTTTAAATGCGGGCGAAGCTTTCACTGACCAACAGTTTTTTTTTCCCATTTATCTGCTGCTAGTCAGCTTCTTCTTTTACGCCTGGTTTTGGACTCATGGGGGACAAACCTTAGGCCTGCGTGCTTGGAAAATAAAAGTGCTCACTCTAGACATGAAACCGATCAGCTGGAAACAAGCTTTGCTTCGTTTCATAACAGCCATCATATCGTGGAGTTTTTTCGGACTGGGCTTTTTGTGGATTCTTATTGATAAAAATCAACGCAGTTGGCACGATCATCTATCCCAAACAGCTGTTTTTTTTGACACTCAGGATACACATCATTGAGCGGCTACCATTACAAAACTCCAAACTGCATATTTTTCAAACAATAACGCGTGATGTCATCATGAATTGGTTTACTAAAATATTTTCTCAGAAGCCCAAGAAAACTCCACTCGAAAAAGAACCAGACATCGCCCCCCTCGCCAGCACAAACAATCCGCTTACCTATTCGGAACCTGTTTCCACCGAATATAAAAAACTACCGCTCACAACTCTAAAAAGACTGGCCCCACTTCGAGACATGGATGATGCCTATGTTGAGCAACTGGCCCACACGATACTAAAGTATACTCAAGGTTCTGTAATTTTCAGATTGGGTCAAAAAACCAGTTCAGTTTTTTATCTGCTTGAAGGAAGTGTTGAACTTCAACCGGATAGCGACAACCGCTACACCTTATCGGCAGAGTCATCGCTGGCTAACCTGCCGCTTAATAGCGGTAAGGTATGCGGAGCAACGGCATTCGCTAAAACAGACATTACTATTTTGGCGATTTCAGGAGAATTTATCTGTCGATGGTCGGGTAAAAGTCTCCAAGAGCCTGCTTCCGTTGAGCTCATTGATATCGAGTTACCTGAACAAATTGCCAACAACCGTTTTTTTACCAGTTTTTCAAAGGCCTACCGGGAAAACAGATTAAGCCTGCCCTCATTACCCAATGTCGCCTTAAAATTGAAAGAAGCGATGGAAAAAGATTTAGGCATCAACGAGGTTGTAAGAATTATCGGTGTAGATGCGTCTATCGTAGCCAAATTGATTCAACTTGCGAACAGCCCACTTTACTCGCCCATCTCGCCGATTACTAATTGCCATGCGGCTGTTACCCGATTGGGTCTGGATCAAACGCGCAAACTGGTCATGGGCATCAGCTTAAAGCAATTATTTAGCTGCCAGAACCCGCAACTGATGGAAAAAATGCAAAACTTGTGGAAAAACAGCCTCTATGTCTCCAGCTTGAGTTTTGTGCTTGCACAGGAAAACGGCACGGTTAATCCGGAAGATGCCTTATTAGCCGGCCTGGTCAGTGACATAGGGACGATACCGGTATTGCATTTTGCCGAGCTGAATCCGAATGAATACCCGAACATGGACATATTGGAATCGGCCATCCCGTTTTTGAGTCCGTCGGTCGGCTCCCTGGTACTGCACACGTTGGGCTTTACTCCGGAATTAACCGACATCCCTAAATATGCCGAAAACTGGTTCTATGAAAGCGATAGAGATAAATTGAATCTGACTGATATAGTCATACTAGCCAAATTGCACAGTTATTTCGGCACCTCGAGAGCAAAGGAAATACCATATATGAACTCGATACCTGCCTACGTTAAACTTAACAACAGCAAACTAACACCCGACTTTTCTTTGGATATACTGCACAAAGCCAAGCATCGCATCAATGCAGCCATGAACTTTCTTTCTTAATACCACTATGAACAATCCTTTATTAGCTAATTCCACGCTGCCATTGTTTTTCCAAATAAAACCGGAACACGTCGTGCCGGCTATCGACCAATTACTGGCCGAAGCCCGTGCCTCGGTCGAACAACACCTCCAAGCCACACAGCATTACACCTGGGAAAACCTGGCCGAGCCCTTGGAAGATGTAGAAGATAAGCTCAACAAAGCCTGGTCCCCGGTCAGCCACATGAATTCCGTAGTCAACAGCGATGAACTACGTGATGCATACAATGCTTGCCTGCCCAAACTCAGCGCCTACTCGACTGAAATGGGGCAAAACGAAGCATTGTTTAAAGCTTATCGCTTTATTGCCGAAAGCGATGAATTTGCTGCACTGGACATAGCCCAGCAAAAAATCATCCGCAACGCGTTAAGAGATTTCAAATTATCCGGCATAGACCTGGATAACGAAAAAAAACAACGCTATAAAGAAATCAGTCAGGAACTGTCCGCTCTCGCCAGTAACTACGAAGAAAACCTGCTGGATGCTACCAACGCCTGGAGCAAGCTGATCAGGGACGAACAGGATTTGGCTGGATTGCCTGAATCCGCTTTGGCTCAAGCCAAACAGACCGCCGAAAGCCATAATGAAGACGGCTGGATGATCACACTGCAATTTCCATCCTATATTTCGGTGATGACTTACGCCGACAACCGCGAATTACGCCGCGAGCACTATGAAGCCTTCGCAACCCGCGCTTCCGACCAAGGCCCTCATGCCGGACAGTGGGACAACAGCGAAAACATGGAAAAAATCCTGGCCTTGCGTCATGAAAAAGCCCGTCTACTGGGGTTCAACAATTACGCGGAACTGTCGCTGGCGACCAAAATGGCCGAAAAACCGGATGATGTCGTCCATTTTCTTGAAGACTTGGCCGACCGATCCTGGCGGCATGCACGCAAGGATCTGGCCGAACTGCGTGAATTCGCCAAACAACACTACGGCATTAACGATCTGCAATCTTGGGATATGGCCTATTATTCGGAAAAAATGCGCCAGCATTTTTACCAACTATCGCAAGAAGAAGTTAAAACTTACTTTCCGATCACCCGCGTCTTGCCCGGCCTGTTTGCAATCGTAGAAAAACTGTACGGCTTGCAAATCTCCGAGATTAGGGATTTCGACAGCTGGCATCCCGATGTGCGTTTTTTCCAAATCCATGACCAAACCGGCCAATTGCGCGGCCAGTTTTATCTCGATCTTTACGCCCGCGCCAAAAAACGCGGCGGCGCCTGGATGGACGATTGCGTTAGCCGCAAGAAATTCGACAACACTATTCAAATCCCGGTCGCCTACCTGACCTGCAACTTTACCCCACCGGCCGGCGACACCCCGGCATTACTGACCCATGACGAGGTTACCACGCTATTCCATGAATTCGGCCACGGCTTGCACCACATGCTTACCCAGATCGATCATCTGGGCGTCTCCGGCATTAACGGCGTGGAATGGGATGCTGTCGAGCTGCCCAGCCAGTTCATGGAAAACTGGTGTTGGGAAAAAGAAGCGGTCGCGTTGATGTCGGGCCATTATCAAACCGACGAGAAATTGCCGGATGCGTTGTTTGATAAAATGATCGCGGCAAAAAATTTCCAGGCTGGCATGATCATGGTCAGGCAACTGGAATTCAGCCTGTTCGATTTCAGGATTCACCGGGACTATGACCCTGAAAAAGGCGGCCGCATCTATGAAATTCTGGAACAGGTCAGGGAACAGGTTGCCGTTGTCCGTCCTCCCAGGTTCAACCGTTTTGCACACAGCTTCTCGCATATTTTTGCCGGCGGTTACGCGGCGGGCTATTACAGCTATAAATGGGCGGAAGTTCTGTCCAGTGACGCTTTCTCGATGTTTGAAGAAAAAGGTATTTTCGACCCAGAAACCGGCAAAGCTTTTTTAACTAATATTCTTGAAAAAGGCGGCAGCCAAAATGCGATGGAACTATTTATCAGCTTCCGCGGCCGCAAACCCACTATTGACGCCTTGCTCAGACATAACGGCATCGCGACATGATCTACAAAGACCTGCGCGATTTCATCAAACAACTGGAAAAACAGGGCGAGCTAAAGCGCATTACCGTTGAAGTCGATCCGTACCTGGAAATGACCGAAATTTGCGACCGCACCCTAAAACGGGCTGGTCCCGCTTTGCTGTTCGAAAATCCCAAAGGCGCCAATATTCCGGTGCTGGCCAACCTTTTCGGCACGCCACGCCGTGTCGCGATGGGCATGGGCGCAGAATCCGTTACCGAGTTGCGCGGCATCGGCGAGTTACTGGCTTACCTGAAAGAACCCGAGCCACCCAAAGGCATGAAAGACGCCTGGGAAAAATTCCCAGTATTCAAGCAAGTGCTGAATATGGCGCCCAAAATAATCAGCTCTCCTCCATGTCAGGAACTGATTCGGGAAGGCGATGAAATCGACCTTAGCGATTACCCTATCCAAACCTGCTGGCCGGAAGATGCGGCACCATTGATTACTTGGCCGCTGGTCATCACCAAAGGCCCGAACAAAGAACGGCAGAATCTGGGCATTTACCGCATGCAGGTCATCGGCAAAAACAAAGTCATCATGCGCTGGCTGGCGCATCGCGGCGGCGCATTGGACTTTAAAGAATTCCAGTCCGCCCATCCCGGCCAGCCCTTTCCGGTTTCCGTGGCCTTAGGCGCTGATCCTGCAACCATATTGGCCGCCGTCACACCGGTGCCGGATTCCCTGTCCGAATACGCGTTTGCCGGATTATTACGCGGTAGCAAAACGGAAGTCGCCAAATCGCTGACTAATGATTTGCAAGTCCCGGCCAGCGCCGAAATCGTGCTTGAAGGCTTTATCTATCCCGGCGAATTCGCGCCGGAAGGCCCTTACGGCGATCACACCGGCTATTACAACGAAGTCGCCGATTTTCCTGTGTTTACCATCGAACGAATCACCCAGCGCCAAGCGCCGATCTATCACAGCACCTACACAGGCAGACCTCCCGACGAACCAGCCATCCTGGGCGTCGCGTTAAACGAAGTCTTCGTGCCAATTCTGCAAAAACAATTCCCGGAAATTGTCGATTTCTACCTACCCCCGGAAGGCTGTTCCTACCGCATGGCCGTGATCAGCATGAAAAAGCAATACGCCGGACACGCCAAACGCGTGATGCTGGGCACTTGGTCGTTCCTGCGCCAGTTCATGTACACCAAGTTCGTGATCGTCGTCGATGACGATGTCGATGTCCGCAACTGGCAGGATGTGATCTGGGCGATGACCACCCGCATGGACCCCGCCAGGGATTTGACCATACTGGAAAACACGCCGATCGATTATCTCGATTTCGCCTCGCCGGTTTCAGGCTTGGGCTCCAAGGTGGGATTCGACGCGACCAATAAATGGCCGGGCGAAACCAACCGGGAATGGGGCAGGACTATTGTGATGTCGCCGGAGGTGGTTAAGAAGGTGGATGATATGTGGGATAGTTTGTTTTAGCGTGCGGGCTGCCGACTTAAAACGAGCAGTTTAAGGTTAAGCCGTTCGTGGTGAGCTGTCGAACCATGATCGGCTTAACCGTCCATTCCGGGATTGCCGGAACCTAGCCATCAATCTATTCTAGCAAGACCATAAAGCATGCTATATGATTACAAACAAACCTCAATAAACCGGAGCGGCAATAATGGCAACCGAAGCATTTACTATTAGCGCTGAAACAGAAATCGTACATAAACTGGACGACCTAGCTGGATCGCTAGATAAATCGCGGAATGACCTCGTCAATCAAGCCATAAAGGAATACCTGGAAACTCACGCTTGGCAAGTTGAGAAAATCACCCAAGGCAGCGCTGCGGCAAATCGAGGCGAGTTAATCGATCATGCCGATGTCATGAAAGAAATGGAAGACTTAATTGAGCGTAAAGCCAAAACTAATGCATGAAAATCGTCTGGTCCGAACCAGCCCGCCAGGATTTACGCGACATCTTTCTCTATATTGCCGAAGAAAACCCAAACGCCGCCCGCGTTTTACTTTCCGAAATTAAAGAACGAGCCATTCTGCTTCAAGACAACCCGCTCATAGGACGGATTGGTCGCATTGATGAAACGCGAGAGTTGGTAATTACAGGAACCCAATACATTTTGCCGTATCGTGTGAAAGAAAACCAAATTCAGATTTTGGCCGTTTTTCATACAGCAAGAAAATGGCCGGTGACTTTTGAATAAACCATAGAGAGAATATAAAGCCAAAATATTGGGCAACGAAAAGTTGTTGCTCGACCTACTCGGCTTAAATGATATTGTAGATCGAGCGCCACCACAGTATGACGATACTGTTAATTTTAGAAGAACTGTTGTGGGGGTGCATGGAGGCCGAACTAATGATATTCCAAATAGACTCGAGATTTGGAATGGAATCAATGCTACTATTTACGAGCAAAATGCTCACGGTAATATGAGTGAAATACTTAAGGTGGCTGGTATTAATACCGAGGCTCGAAAATATTACAATACCCAATTTGGCATTACTCTTAATAAGCATAGATTAGAAACAATTACGCCTAAAAGGCTCTTGGCTGAAGACGTTTCTATATCGCAACATCAATCTGATAGCGCAAATATACAACCATCGCAGTTGCAACAGATTATGACTGCATTCGATATACAAGTAGGAGAAATTGATATGCTATTAATGGATACAAGTTTTATTGATGCGGAGTCGGCGCAGACTCATACAGTCTTAGTTGCAGCATCGACCGCAAAACCAATATCAGATGATTTGTATGGCACGGTGGGGGCATGTATTCCAGCTTCTAGTGCAAATGGTGGGTTTTCTTCATTGGCAACTAATTATGTGGCTGCATCTGCTTTTGAGTCTAAGCACTTTCCTTTGGCGGTGCAAAACTTTCCTAAATTCGCCGACCTCATCGAAACAGGCGAGACTAAAATTATACAGAAGCCCAAGTTCGGTGTTCTAAGGACATCGGTAGATGATGGTGGTAATGTTACTTATGAAAATAATCCGGCAGCTGGACAATACAAGCTAAATGCTAATTATGAGTATGTACCAAATGCCGGTTATGTAGGTAACGATAAGGCTGTATTTTTAGTTAAGTTTGGTGATTATAAAGTCAAGGTTATTTATTACTTCAAGGTCATCAAGGATGAGATAAGGATTTCCAACATTGATGAAGTTAGCCAAAAATATTGCCATGGCTCTACGCAATGGCTGATTTCATCTATTCCAAATGGTATTGGTGCTGATTTAACAGCTAGTGATTATGTGTAATAGTTCAGACTTAACCTGACACCGCTCTTGAAAAGAGAGAGGGTTAATGGTGAGATAGAAGTGTCGAATTTTTATCAAACCAAAAGAGGTAACCCTCATGCTTGAGAATAACGTAAGAATCATTAAACACAAAGTAGGCTTATTGAATCTGGCTGAAGAGCTAGGCAATGTGTCCAGAGCCTGTAAGACGATGGGCTTGTCCCGTGATACCTTCTATCGCTATAAAGCAGCGGTTGAGCAGGGTGGAGTTGAATCCCTGTTCGATAAAAGTCGAAGGCAACCGAATCTGAAAAACTGAGTCGATGACCTGACGGAACAGTCTGTGTTGACTCATGCCATTGATTACCCGGCCCACGGCCAATTACGGGTCAGCTCGTAGGATAATGGTATGGACTCCTCCTCTTCCCAGCGGCATCGCGATGTGCCAAAGTGGAAGAACGTAACAACCACTTAAATGAAAAAGAGGAATCCGCCATGAATGTTACGACAATCGGTTTAGATAGTGCAAAAAACGTTTTTCAGGTTCACGGCGTGGACGCGAACGGCAAAGTCGCGATGCGCAAACAACTCAAACGGGGGCAGGTGTTGGCTTTTTTCGCTAACTTGTCGCCTTGCTTGATTGGCTTGGAAGCCTGCGGTGGGGCGCATTACTGGGCGCGAGAATTGCTCAAGTTGGGGCATGATGCACGGTTAATCAGTCCGCAATTCGTCAAACCCTATGTCAAAGGTAATAAGAATGACGCCAACGATGCGGAAGCCATCTGCGAGGCAGTAAGTCGGCCAAGCATGCGTTTCGTGCCGATAAAAAGCATTGAGCAACAAGACATCCAGATGCTGCACCGGGCGCGTAGCGGCCTAGTTAAAGAACGCACGGCGCAAGCCAATCGCTTGCGGGGCTTATTGAACGAATACGGGATAGTCAGTGGTCAAGGCCTAACGCAACTACACAAGCGCCTGCCGGCGGAGATAGTGAAAGATGCCGAAAATGGCTTGACGAAAGCGGCGCGGCAAATCTTTGCAGACCTGCACCAACAGCTAATCGAACTGGATAGACAAGTATCGGCTTACGGGGAAAAAATTCTGGTGCTGCACCAGTCAAGCGCCGTCAGTAAAACGCTCGGTACAGTACCAGGCATTGGACCGATCAGTGCCACGGCGCTACTGGCTTCGTTGGGCGACGGTAAGGCCTTTGACAAGTCGCGGCAAGTTCCGGCGTGGTTGGGTCTGGTTCCTAAGCAAGATTCCAGCGGCGGCAAACCGAAGCTGCTGGGTATCAGCAAGCGCGGCGACGCCTATTTACGCACCTTGCTGATCCACGGGGCCAGAGCGGTAGTCAAAGCTGCGGCAAAGAAAGACGATGCACAGAATCGTTGGATCAACGATTTGGTAAAACGGCGCAACGCCAATATCGCGGCAGTGGCGGTCGCCAACAAAAACGCCCGAATCGTCTGGGCGCTGCTGACTCGGACAGAGAGCTACCACACCCCGGTATCGGCCAGCATCTAAACAAAGGGGGCACGCAATACCCCATTTTTTTAAACATTTAAAGAGGTTTTAACAGTCACTCCCCAGTTGTGAGGCATTTTTCAACACGATGGCAAACCGGTCAGACCGGAATGGCACTTACTTAAGCTTTTTCGGATGCCCATATTTTTTCACTTGCTCCCTTGCCAAAGGTCTTGTTCTTGTCAGTAGCGGATAGGGTTTGGGTCGTCGCTTGACGGCTCTCGGCTCAATTCGCCCGCGTCGGTTACCAATAGACTGCTCAGCCACCAGAACCAGCAGTCTGATGATATTGCTTCGATTATCGGGTTGATTCGGTGTTCCGCTCCAGGCCAGCCAAAGTTGGAGCGTGTGTTTGAAACTCAGGGTGCGTGGCAATACATCGGCCATTAATGCGGATTGCGCCATAATCAGGCGAATCAGATTGTAGGCCAACAGATAAACCCACATCTCTTTCTCGCCCATCTGCGGTGTTTTGCAGCTCAGGGTTTCCATGCCCAGCGTGGTTTTGATGTTGCGAATATCCAACTCCACCTGCCAGCGGCGCTGGTATAAATCCTTCAGGGCATCTTTGGGGATAGTGTTTGGGCATGTCCGTGTCGTTACCAATATTCTGCCGCCGACTTCCAGTTCGCGAATGGTGAGCGTATCCGGCGCAGCCACATACTGCTCCGCCGTCATCCAATGTGGACGCACTTTCGGCTTTGTCAGCGTAATCAAATGATCCCGGCTGCCCAGCGTTTTGCCTTGGCGGAAGTCGGTCGAGCGCTTGCGTGAGCCATGTTGTTCAAATAATGCATCCACGCTACGTGATTGGAGTTCTGCCAGCAGGAAGTAGGCGCTATAGAAAGCGTCCCCCAGCATCACATCGCCTGACTTAAAGGTATCCAGAAGCGTCCGCAGGAGCGCTTGTTCACCACTGCCTTTGCCTTTGAAGTTGCCCATGGAGGCATCAAGCACTGCGCCACTGGACAGGCAGGTTACCCCGACAATGCGGCAGATAGGGAAACCCAGTCCGGGCTTCTGGCCGTTCTGTTGGGGATAGGCGCCTTGGTTGGCTTGCGTATCCGGCAAGGTGACGGTCATGCCGTCCACCAGTCGTACACGCCGTCCGTACCAGCGCCAGGTCTTGGGGGCTCGCGCAGCAATCAGGCTGCCGGTGTGACGCACTATTGTTGATACCATGTCCAGCGGTAAGCGCTGACGCGCCTTGCAGTATCCGCCTGTTTTCGTGCTGCATTGTGGCAAGCCATGGGTCAGCCGTTTCACAGCGGCATCATTGACGATGTTCTGACAGGAACGATCCGGTTTCAGGGCTTGTGCGAGAAACATGGACAGTGTTTCGGTCGGAGGAAATAGCCGCTCACGGTGTTCGGGCAGTGTTGACTCCAGTGTGTCCAGTAGTTCTGGCGAGGTGAGCTGGTTGAAAAAACTAAATGCGTCGCTGGCAGCCGCGTAACGTTGAATGCGATGTTGTTGGGATAACACGGAACGGTTAATATGCATAGGGGCTGGCTGTTGGGTGGTTACGATGGTTTGGTGACTAAAGCTTATCACCAGGCCAGCCCTTTTATTTTATTAATTCATAGAGTTATCTCTTAAGTAAGTGCCATTCCGGTCAGACCGGTGTTTTCAAGAATCCGTTTAGCGCATGGGCCTTCGAGGCCGGTAGGATGATAGAGATGAAAATACGCGGAAATCCATCAGGGCCAGAGGCGGCAAAGGCCTCATTAACAGGCCGGATATATGGCAGCAACTGCGTTGACTGACTGTAGTGATTGAAGAGAAAAAGCTTGCAAAACGGAGGAGTCCATATATGGGTAGAGGCTATAGCCGAAACCCATCATACTCAATCATCTATGCGATGGGTTTCGCGTTGCTCTACCCATCCTACTTTGCTGTTGCCCAACCTACCCGGCTTCGGCCATTTTGTATTTTCATCCGAATGAATTGCTGATTGACTTTCTCCAGGGTATTGGCAATGTATTACCGGAAGAGGATACTTAGGATGACCCTTTTTCAAAATAGGCATAAATCATGACCACGACTAAAAAACTCAAATGGCTTTTATCGCTGGTGCTAATTTTCGGCGGATTTACGATTTATAAGTTATTTGAGGGGCTGGTCCATAATCCTGCCTACCAAGAATATGAATGGATATTCAAAATCATTTCGGAATTTGGCCTGTTCGTATCCGTCGTCGTTTCGGTTGGTTATTTTCACCACTGGTTTATCGCTGCTGAAGAGCACAAGGAGTCCGAAATCAATTTGCGTGAAACTCTTGCCAAGTACATCGATAGCATTTTGCTGAATTCCGTTAAAAGAGGATTTTCCGGTATCACCAATAAAGAATTCGATTTCAGCCAAATTATGCAAGGATTAAAATCGGGGGATTATGTCTATTGGCTGATCACTTTCGACCCTCGTTTCAAAAACAAATCGCGGGAACTGGAGAATGGGATAAAAAATGGCGTGCATTTCAGGATGTTGATTTTAAAAGCCGATTGCCACATCGGCGAATTGCGCGCAACGGAAACGACCGGCTTTAACCCGCACGAATTCAACGAATACTCCAAATTATTCAAAGTTTCACTGGAAGATGTGATTAGCCGCATAGGAGATAAGATAACGGGGTCGTTAGGCGTTTTTGTTTACGACGGTCTGCCCTGCATTCCCTTGTTTATTATCATCCGCAAAGAGTCCAGGAAAGTTGAAGTTTATAGCAGCTATTATTTAACCGAGCCGGTTTCGAAAATGCCTTATCTGCATTGGGAAACGGGGCTTAATTTCAGCGATCAGACTTCGTTCGAATCGGACTGCTGGAATATGACCGAGCTGTTTCTCGACTATTTCAAAACACGCTGGGAAATGGAAAAAGAAAAACTTTATAGCGCCACAGGAAAAGATGTCATCGAAAATAAAGATTTTATTTATGCTCCAGCCTCAGCCAGAGAAAAATGTATTGAGCTTTTTACTGAATAAAATAACCTTTTCCAAATTTTAGCCAACTTGACTGGGATCGAACAAATCCGGCAACAATTGCAGGAAGCGCTGAGCAACAGATAAAACCATATCTAACGCCGAATGCCTCTTTGGGGTCGTTAGCTGCCGAAAAGTTATAGGATGCACTAAGGCACGAAGCGCATGGTTCAAGCCGATCTCATAAACGATGCGTCTTCTATCGTCGGCGCATCCTATAACTCTTAATTAATCCGCGCCAAAGATGGTGCATAAATTTAGGACGTACCCATGAGCAATATAAAAATTCTAGTCAAAACTAACAACTACATTGAAGTTACTCCGGAAATGCTGGCCCTTGTGGTGGCTGCCGATCAATACAAACAAGAATATTCGCAAGGCCATCAATACACAACTTATGTCAAAGACAAAAGCCATATTGAAATACAAACCATAACAAACGAAGAAATCATAACCCCGCAAACAGTGGATATTCAGGAAATCATGGGTGTGAACAACCGCCTTGCACGAGAAGTCGACATTCTGAAAGAAAAGCTGGCAAAACTAACCCCGACCAACACGAGCAAGGATCAAACAATGACCAATCAAAATAACTTTTGAGGCTGTTTTCGCCACGACTGTCCATGTCTACAAAAACCAAGAACTTGATGATACCCGCCAAGCTAATTAATCAGTTGGCTGCCACCGTAGCTGAATCGCAGCTACGCATGACGGTTAGGGCTTGATCTAGAGCATTAATTTATCTCTATAAAGTAAAAGATCGGTCATATCCTACTCTGAATTAAATGTAGGTTGGAATATGATTTTTCGATTTACAGGGCGTTAAAAATTCGGAGCTGCGAGTTTAATAGTTGATACGACGGGTTACTTCGTGCTTTTACACGTCGCGTAGCTCCCCCTCCTGTCGCTTATCCTGATATTAAATCAATCCGGCTGACAATCTCACTAGACGCCAACTCCAAACCCTGCTTATAACACTCGCTAGCTCTGTCTTTATCGCCTTGGGCAAACAGCAAATCGCCGAATATTTGATAAGCCGAAACAGTAGGTTCTATTGACAGGCTTTTGGTCAGGTAAGTTCCAGCTTTTTGGTTATCGCCGCATTTCATGCTCAACTTGCCCAGTACGGTCAAGAACACGGCATCCCGAGGATGCATCGGCAGCCACTGTTCGGCCGTTTCAAGTTGTCTTGCGACATCAATCGACTGGACATTGCCGAACAACACGACCAGCGTTTGATCCCAGGTTGTCGACAAGGCTCTGGCCAAGCCGCCTTCGACCTTTGCGCCCGCTCCGGCATCAATCATCGCGGCAAAATAGATCGCCGAAACGCCTTTCATATTTCTTATGTAATCGGGTATTTCCGACCACAGCGAGTCGATTTCATCAGCGTTGCCTCGCTCGGCCGCCTGCTTTAACAATTTGCTGAATGCTTCGGTCTCCAGCAATTTTATCTCGGCTTCCATCAACACCTTGTTGTTGTTCAGTGACGGGATCAATTTGCGGACGCCTTCCCAATCGCCGGCTTGTTGATAGGCTTGGTGTAATAATTTTAAAACGCTGGCGTGAGTCGGGTCGATCGAATGCAGGCGGGTCAGCGTTTCCAGGGCTTGTTCGAATTGCTTTTCCGATAAATGCAATTCGGCTTGAGTCAGGCCTATCGCGACATCGGAACCCGGCGCTTGATCGGCTGCTTTTCTTAGGTATTCATCCCTTTTGTCATATGCGCCACGGGATTGTGCGGCTCTTGCTGCGGTCAAATAATGAATCAAAGGCGCGCCGCTGTGCGAGGCATGTTTGATTAATACTTTTTCGGCTTTTTCCCAGTTGCCTTCGGCGGAATCGACCAAGCCTGCAATCAAGGCTTGCTGCGAACGGTCAAATTTGATGTTTTTGCCGCGATTTTTGATTTGGCCCGGCAATCTGAGCAGCCAGCCTAAAAATCTGAAGAAGATATAAAATATAAAAAATCCCATGATCAGGCTAACCGCAAAAACGATTAACGAGGTTTCCATGGACCAATGTCCAATACCTATCAGTACATAGCCGGGATTTTCAAACCCGCCCAGCCATTTATAGGCTAAAAAAGCGGTAACAATGGCAAGAAGCAACGAACCCAGGAAATACATTATATTTTTCATTATGTACTCTCTGGATTAGTGTGTTGCAGGTGCTGCTTCAACCGGTTTAGCTGGCTCAGCGGACGGCGCTGTTTCGGTTGGATTAACTGCCTCTGCCGGTTTTACTGGTTCAACGGGTTTATCTTGTTCGGATTTGACTTTTTCAGCAGGCGGCATAGCTTTATCGGCTTCCAATCTCAGCTTGGTAATGTCTCTAAGCATTTTCAATGACAAACTGATATCAGGGAAGTGGCTGCGGATTTTAATAGCGTTAAACTTGTCCAGCTCGGCAATAAAATTGCTCGTTTCCGGATTCTTTGCAAAATTTTGTTCGGTCCATTTTTTTGCATCGGCCAGACTGGATTGATAAAGCCGCTCGTTTTGCTGAACCAGAGCAATTTTGACCATTTCCAGCTTTACTCTTAACTGTTCACGAATAAATTGGGCTTCTTCCGGTGTTAATATTTCCTTGATGGGGTGTTCGGTGTGTCTAAGAGTTACTACTCCTTCGAGTTGTCCCAATGCAGAATCAAGCAGATTTTGGCTTTCTTTATCGGCAGGCTCCTGTGGTGGCTTGGGCTGTGTCAATGCTTTTCCCGTATAAGGTAAAAGCAAGGTTAAACCATCGACCTGATCTTGCCGCGCTTGTATCGAGGCATACATGCCCACAATATCGGCCACAGCTACATTACGGATGGCGGTAATATCCTTGGCGATTTGCTCGCGTATTTTAAACGCCCCTGCATCGCCGCTTTCTCTGAGACGTTGATCCGCTGCTTCCAGCGCTTCACGTGTGGTATTGACATCGCCCATTAGATATAGACGTTGATTGGCTATGCTTAACAGATATTCGGCATCGGCAATTAACCAGTCGCCGCGTGTCTTGCCTAATTGGCGTTGTACCTGCGAAATTGCAGTATTTAATTCATTGCGCGTGCTGTCCAGTTTTTCGGTGTGCAGTTTGGAAAAATCCGCCAAGGTTTTGGAAAAATGGGCTTCTTTTCCGGCAACATCGGCTTCTACGGTGGCCAGTTGGGATTGAATGGCTGCAAGTTGCGTTTGATAACCGCTAATTTGTTTCGACAACTCGATTAGTTGCATATCGCCTTTGTTAACTTCCCCGCCTAAATCGGCCTGTTGAGTTCTTAATTCCTGAAAAAGATAAAAACCGATGCCTGCCACAGCTAAAATGATGAGCAGCACAATGATGCCAAACCAGAGTCCGCTACGCGACCTGTGAGCTTTTTTATTTTCACTCACATTCTGTTCTTGTTGTTCACTCAATTCGGCCACTCTATTCCCCTGTCACACACGTTATTACTGTCTCAAGAATTGCTTTATCGGTAGGACTATCCGTCACAGCAATTCGATTAAATCCCATATCGGCAGCTATATACCTAATCCTATCGCTAACTACCACCAAGGGTATTAATAACAATAGCTTACTATTTCTTTCATCCAACATTGCACTTAAGTTTTGCAATGCTTCTGCACTGGTCACGGTAATGGCATCCAATCTGCGTTGTGCAAGCAGTTGGACCACTGGCGAGTTATCAATCCGGGGCGTTATCCTTTTATATACTTCCAGATAATCAACTTCTGCGCCTCTGCTGCGTAATGTTGTTGCCAGCTGCTCACGTCCGCCTTCACCGCGAATAATTAAACAATTTTGTCCTTCCACTTGCTGTAATTGAGGCATCGCCAGCAACGCTTCGCTGTTATAACCATTTTCAGGCACTAAATCGACGGGTAATCCGGCCACTTTCATGGCTTGCGCCGTAGCCTGCCCAACTGCGGCAAATCCCCCCCGGCCCCCTTTTTGCAAAGGGGGGGCGGGGGGGATGATTATACGGGCTATTTTGCCACTATTCGCCTTTAGAGCAAAATTTACTGCATTGGCGCTAATAAAAATTACCCATTGGAACTTGTCCAGATTCGCCAACGTGGCTTTTATCTCGCAGGCATTATCTCTCGACGCGATTTCCAGCGTGGGAAACCTTACGGCTATCCCGCCTTGCTCTTCAATTAAATGGCTCAGGTTATCCGCCTGATGCTCAGGCCGCGTCACTAAAATATGCAAGCCGTTCAAAACCATATTTAATGAAACAGCGCTTGCAGAATTTTATCTGCGCCTTGGGCTAATAAGTCTTCAGCAATCGTTTTGCCGATAGCTTCCGCCTTGTCCAGGCTATCCGTCCGTTCAGACCGGTAAATCAGGCTGCCGTCAGGGCTTCCGACCAATCCGCGCATGAACAGCCGCTCACCCTGCAACTGTGCAAAGCCTGCAATCGGCACTTGGCAGCCGCCATTCAGGCGCGCATTCATCGCTCTTTCCGCTGTCACGCACAACCCTGTTTCGCTATCGTGCAACGCAGCCAGCATCTGGTTGATTTCAAGATCATCGCTCCGGCATTCTATGCCTATAGCACCCTGCCCTACCGCCGGCAAACTGATTGATGTATCCAAGTATTGGGTAATACGTTCAGCCATGCCGAGTCTTTTTAAACCGGCTGAGGCAAGAATAACAGCATCATATTCTCCTGCATCAAGCTTGGACAGACGGGTATTTACATTACCCCTCAACGATAATATCTCTGCATCGGGATAAAGTTGTTTAATTTGACACTGCCTGCGCAAGCTGGACGTGCCGATTTTGGCATTAACCGGCAAGTCATGTAACGTCGGGTAATGTTTGGAAACAAAGGCATCGGTCGGATCTTCGCGAGTTAAAATGGCCGCCAAATGCAAACCGTCCGGAAACTCTACCGGCACATCTTTCATCGAATGCACCGCAATATCGGCTAAACCTTCCAACATGCCCTGCTCAAGCTCTTTTACAAACAGGCCTTTGCCGCCAACCTTGGCTAAAGGCGCATCAAGGATCTTATCGCCTTGAGTAGTCATTTTAACCAGTTCAGTCCGGCACCCCGGAAATGCGCGTTTCAACCGTTCTGCAACATGTTCTGCTTGCCACAAAGCCAAAGGACTCTTGCGCGTTGCAATACGAATAATTTTTTCAGTCAAAAGAACACCTTTCATTTTCAACAATAAATAACGGTATTGTAACCTGTGTAAGTTGATGGCGGTTAATCGAACTTGAATTCTTTGCCCACAGGAATCTAGACAAGGAGCGTTAGCAGGAGCGGAAGCTTTAGCTGTATAATTTGACTATTTAAGCCAATTCGCAAAAACCACCATGTCTAACGTTAATTCCGATAAACTTTCCAGCGCCCGTTTTGCCCAAGCAACCGATGCCTTTGTCGAGGTATTCACCGCTTCTGTCGATTTTGACCAACGCATGGCGCAACAGGACATTGATGGTTCAATCGCTCATGCCAAAATGCTTAGCTCTTGCGGCATTCTGACCGAGCAGGAACGCGACGCTATTATTAATGGTCTGAGCCAAATCGCTCAGGAAATCATTAACGGCGAGTTCGTCTGGTCGATCAAGCAGGAAGATGTCCATATGAACATTGAAGCCCGCCTGACTGATTTAATCGGCATTGCCGGAAAAAAACTGCATACCGGACGCTCCCGCAATGATCAGGTCGCTACGGATATTCGGCTTTACTTGCGCAGTGAAATCAATCAGATATTAAGCGAGCTCACACGCCTGCAAACAGCTATCCTGGATTTGGCGGAACAACATGCCGACACCATCATGCCGGGTTTTACTCATTTGCAAGTCGCTCAGCCGATTACTTTCGGTCATCACCTGATGGCCTGGTTTGAAATGCTCAGCCGAGACCGGGAAAGATTGCAGGATTGTTGTAAACGCATCAACATCATGCCGTTGGGAGCGGCTGCACTGGCTGGAACCAGTTACCCGATAAACCGCCACATGACGGCTGAACTGCTTGGTTTTAGCAGACCTTCTGCGAACTCCCTGGATTCGGTAAGCGACCGCGATTTTGCGATTGAATTTGCGGCGGCCGGTAGCTTGATCATGATGCATTTATCGCGTTTTTCCGAAGAACTGATCTTGTGGTCTAGCGCCCAGTTTGACTTTGTCGAGATACCCGATGCATTTTGCACCGGCTCATCAATTATGCCGCAAAAGAAAAATCCCGATGTACCCGAACTGGTGCGCGGTAAATCAGGCAGGGTAACCGGCCACTTGGTTTCGCTACTGATGCTGATGAAAAGCCAGCCACTGGCTTATAACAAAGACAACCAGGAAGATAAAGAGCCTCTTTTCGATACCGCCGACACCTTAATCAACTGCTTGCGGGCTTATGCGGACATGGTTCCGCACATCGAAGCCAAAAAGGCCAATATGTATAACTCAGCCAAACGCG
Source organism: Methylobacter sp. (assembly GCF_004322395.1). Classification (GTDB taxonomy): domain Bacteria; phylum Pseudomonadota; class Gammaproteobacteria; order Methylococcales; family Methylomonadaceae; genus Methylobacter_A. Next base: position 11,173 of record NZ_SCTW01000044.1, on the reverse strand, counting down.
GTTTCGCCACGGCTACCGATCTTGCCGATTACCTGGTACGCAAAGGCATGGCTTTTCGCGATGCCCATGAAATCGTGGGCTTGGCAGTACGCTTAGGATTGGAAAGCCAGCGCGATTTATCGGAGTTGTCCTTGTCAGAACTACAGCATTTTTCGGAACTGATTGCAGATGATGTTTTTGACTATTTAGCTCTGGAAGGCTCGGTTGCGGCTCGTAAACACATTGGCGGCACGGCCCCTGATACTGTTAGGCTCGCCATCCAGGCAGCACGACAACACATAGCATCCGTATAAATAGCAGCTTCATCATGACCAAACCACACCAAGAGCCGTCTATCCATTTAGGCTCGCCCGGCGAAGAAATCAGCATACAAGACCTTCAAACGATCAAACGCCGCTTTAAACGCTTAAATCAGCTTCGTGAACAACGCGTTCAGGAATTTCTACAACCTCGCCAACAAATATTTTTAGATTTATTGCCATTACTTTTTCATTGCAATCTTCCCATGCTGCCGGGATTTATTTCCTCGGCAACACCCGCAGGAATACCTGAGTACAACCCTGGCATTCAGGCAATAAATGCCGCTAAGCAACTTGCGAAAAATTTCAAATATCATACCCGCACGGCATCAGGTATTCTCCCTATCGAAGGACTGTTTTTGATGGGTAGCGTCGGCAGTATTGCCTTTTCCAAAACCAGTGACATGGATATCTGGTTATGCCATCAATCCGGTCTATCAGACCGTGCTATTGATGAACTGCAAAAAAAAGCCACTGCAATAGAGAACTGGGCTACATCTTTAGGGTTGGAAGTGCATTTCTTTCTAATAGACAGTAAACAATTTCAACTCGGTGAAAACACCCCGATTTCTACAGAAAGTAGCGGTCAAACACAGCATTATCTACTACTCGAAGAATTTTATCGGACGGCAATTTATATTGCCGGGAAAAGCCCTGCATGGTGGCTCGTTCCACCTCATGAAGAAGGCAATTACTCACGCTATATCAAACATTTAATAAAGAATCTCTTCATTCCCGAGCATGAACTTATCGACTTCGGTGGTTTTGATGCTGTCCCGGCTGAAGAGTTTACCAGTGCAACCCTCTGGCATCTTTATAAAGCTCTTCATTCGCCGCACAAATCGTTATTGAAATTGCTACTAATGGAATGCTATGCCAGCGAATATCCTAAAACTGAATGGCTTTGCCAAGACATAAAAAAAGCCGTTTACCAGGGTAGCTATATGACAACCGATCTCGACCCGTATTTGCTCATTTATCAAAAAGTCGAAAAGTACCTGCAAAACGCCCATAGTCATGGAAGGCTAGCCTTGGCTCGTCAATGTTTTTATTTAAAAGTAATAGGGGCGTCCAACAACGCCATGGACTCCCAGACGCGAGCTGACAGGGAGAAATATATGCAATATATTGCTGCACAATGGAATTGGCCGGCGGCTACTACTAATAATCTTAAGCATCTGCGGCTCTGGAATATAAGAAAAGCGACGTCAGAGCACGCCGTTATTTTGCAACAACTGACTCACTGCTACCGCATGATAATGGGGTTTGCCAAAAACCATGTAGCCCAAAATCAGGAAAACAGTGACGATCTGAAATTGATCGGCAGAAAACTTCATTCATTTTTGGAAAAAAAGCCGGGCAAGATTGAAATCATTACTACGCGCTCAGCAGTTCACTCAAAAGAGAGTACTTTATCTATCGTAGAAAATCGCTTTCCCGGAGGTAATGATGGATGGGCCTTATACGATCAAAAAAACGTACATATGGATAATGCCGCAGATTTCGAACCCATACAAAAATGCCGGACTTTAATTGAAGTTCTCTGCTGGCTGGTCGTCAATGGACTATATCACAAACAACTACAGATCCAGTTCAGTTCATATTCACTCAAAATGCCGAATGAAGAGCTGTATTCAGCCTTGGCGCAAATTAATGTTTTTTTAACACAGAACTTTAACTACGATACTCCGCTGGAGACTTATCAAACTCCCAAAGTTCCGCTGAATTCACTGATTATTATAAATATGGGAATTTCAGATGACGATGGACTGTGCGTTATGAGTGAGCGTTCCGATGCATTAAGTTACGGGATGAACCGTCAGTGCTTTATCCAATCTGCAAGCAGAATTTCATTATCCAGCTGGAGCGAGATAACAACCAGTCAAAATGAAGGCATCGAGGGATTATTTAACTGCTTAACGGACATTATTAATAATAACAAAAAACCGCTATCTTTAGACACTCTGAAATTGGTTTGCCACACGCCAGCACGAGCCAAAGGCATTATTCACCGTGTTGAGATGGTATTCAACACTTTGGTTAAGCTCTTTTCTAAACAACATCCTAATCGCTCTCCCCGTTATATTTTAACTGGCGGAACTTCATTTTATGTCTTCCAGTCCACAAACAAAATCCTAAGTTATAAAAAACTGACCACAAAAAAACTGCTATTAAGCGAATTAACCAGCCCTCAGGCAAAGTTCAGCACTATTCACTTTGATCAAGCTGTCCTTGACAACACTCCCATCCAACTAATTTATTCCCTGAACAGACCGCTAGTGATTCAGCTTTTTTATTATGAGAACAAGGCGAGCACCAGTTTATATATTGTCGATGAAAAAGGAGCTTTGTATATTCAGCAGCACAGCAAAGCAAACGCTAGCCAACTACTTAAGCAATACTCTATTTTTTTAGAATCGATCCTCAACCGCAATCTGTTTGAGACACTCTTAACTATCGAATATTATGAAATCAAAAAAAGTCCTGTCGGCGTATTTTCCTATACTCCTATACAATTGGAAACCACATCATCAAACAAGGAATTAAGCCTACGTATCACTGGAGAAAATACTCATAATGGCACTACCTATACGATTTACTGCGACGAAAAAGAGTTTTCCTCGCTAGACTACGGCAATCAGGTTTTTTACGCCGTTTACCAACACATACTCCAATTGAGGAGCGATAAGATTAATTATCCAATTCATATTACTGATATTGACCTGCCTCTTTCCACCTTCCGCGTTGACAGCCCAGAAAAACTGCAAACCATTCATTATTTAAACTACAAACAAAAAATAGAAGACAAATTTAATATCTAACAACATTAAACTTTTTGAGCCATATGCATCTTATACAGCATAAAACTTCTTGAAAAAAAACCTTAACAACGGTCAAGCCCGACCCAAAATCAATAACAGTCAAGGTATTACGATATAACTCCGATCCGTCCTCTGTGCAGATGGTGAGTTTGCACCAGTTCACGAGCAACGCATCATCGGTATCGCTTAACGGCACGACATGAGGACTGTGCGCGAATAGCTGACTTTGCCTTGCGATGGGTTTTAGATGAACAGCAGGAACCCTGAATTTTTTGCGCGAAAAATTATTGAACGCCATCCAATTTCTGCAGTAATCGATATCCGATGTGCGAAAGAGTCGATGACGCCTCTCATTGCAAGCCGTCAAGTCGAACACAATCGGGTACACCGCTCAGTTCGGTCGAATTTGATTTTTAAATTATTGTAAATTCAAAAACCATACTTTAGATAAGTGTTTTTGCAATATTCTTTATGTTGATTTATAGGGTATTTTTTGACATGGCGCGATTGCCTTGCTGGGTTTTCTACGTCAATAGACTAATGATCTTAAATTTTGATATAATTAGTAGGATTCTCGGAAGCTTTAGAGTTATCCGTTTACGTTTTCATTTCATCACTCTGGAGAATATCTATGCCAATTAAAGTTGCAATCAATGGTTATGGTCGTATTGGACGTAATATCGTTCGTGCATTATACGAAGCAGGCCGTACCAATGAAATTCAAATTGTTGCAATCAATGATTTAGGCGACGCTACAACAAATGCTCACCTGACTCAATATGACTCAGTGCATGGTAAATTTCCTTTTGAAGTGAGTGTCGATGGCGACAATATCGTTATTAACGGCGATAAAATTAAGGTTTTCTCAGAAAGAGACCCATCAAAATTGCCATGGGGAGAGCTCGGTATTGATGCCGTTCACGAATGTACCGGTTTATTCACCAGCAAAGCCAAAGCATCCGCGCACATTACTGCCGGAGCAAAAAAAGTTATTATTTCCGCACCCGGCGGCAATGATGTCGATGCAACTATCGTCTACGGCGTAAATCATGATGTTTTGAAAGCTTCAGACACCGTAATTTCTAATGCCTCATGCACAACCAACTGCTTATCACCTTTAGTTAAGCCTTTGCTCGACACAGTCGGAGTGGTGCATGGTTTAATGACCACTATTCACTCTTACACCAACGACCAAGTTCTGACTGACGTTTATCACAGCGATTTACACCGCGCCCGCTCAGCCACACAATCAATGATCCCTACTAAAACCGGTGCAGCTGCGGCTGTTGGCTTAGTATTGCCTGAACTGGTTGGCAAAATGGATGGTTTCGCAATGCGCGTACCAACTATTAACGTTTCTGTTGTCGATTTAACCTTCCAAGCAGCCAGAAATACCAGCAAAGAAGAAATCGACCAAATTCTAAAAACCGCATCCGAAGGCTCATTAAAAGGCATTCTGGACTTCAATACAAAACCTTTGGTTTCAATCGACTTTAATCATAATCCTGCATCGTCAATTTATGAAGCGTCATTAACTAAAGTCATGAATGGTACCTTTGTAAAAGTTTTATCTTGGTATGATAACGAATGGGGCTTCTCAAACCGTATGTTGGATACCACAATTGCTTTAGTCAACGCAAAATAACGGATTTCCTATCTAATGTTAAGAAGAACCAAAATTTTAGCAACACTAGGCCCGGCTACGGATAAGCCGGGCGTACTAGAAGGCATGTTTGCTGCGGGCCTTGACTTTGTTCGCATGAACTTTTCACATGGTTCCGCTCAAGACCACATCAACAGAGCCAATGCTGTACGTGAACTTAGCCTAAAAACCGGTAGGCTGGTTGGCATTTTGGCTGATTTGCAAGGGCCTAAAATTCGTATCGCCCGATTTAAAGATACTAAAGTGTTTTTAAACGAAGGACAGGATTTTGCTTTGGATATCAATCTTGATCCGATGGCGGGAGATAATACTCAAGTCGGCATTACTTACGAACCTTTAGCTCTAGAAGTCAAGCCAGGCAGCAGGCTACTACTCGATGATGGACGTATTGTGCTTGACGTAGTCAATGTTGAAAACATGCGCGTTAACTGTACCGTTATCGTTGGCGGCGATCTATCTAATAACAAAGGTATTAACCTGCTGGGCGGCGGCCTCTCTGCAGCTGCCCTAACCGATAAAGACAAAGAAGACATTAAAACGATCGCGATAATGAAATGTGATTATGTAGCCATTTCTTTTCCGCGCACCGCCGAAGATCTTCATGAAGCACGCCGTCTGTTAGTTGCCGAAGGTTGTCACGCAGGCATCGTAGCTAAGGTTGAAAGAGCTGAAGCTTTGGATGTTATTGATGAAATTATCCTTGCATCGGATGCCGTCATGGTTGCTCGAGGCGATCTCGGCGTTGAAATTGGTGATGCCAACCTGCCTGCCGTGCAAAAAATGCTGATTAAGCGCACCCGAGAGCTCAATCGTGTTGCGATTACCGCAACACAAATGATGGAGTCGATGATCGACAATCCAATTCCTACTCGCGCCGAAGTTTTTGACGTTGCCAATGCAGTTTATGATGGCACTGATGTCATTATGCTATCTGCTGAAACCGCATCTGGTAAATATCCGGTTAAGGCCATTGGTGCAATGAATCGTGTTTGTGTTGAAGCTGAAAAACAACCTAAAGTCCGTGTCTCAAGACATCGGGTCGATGATCAATTTGAGCGCGTCGATGAATCCATTGCAATGTCTGCAATGTATCTGGCTAATCACACTAAAATCCATGGCATTGCTGCGTTAACCGAATCAGGCTCTACAACATTATGGATGTCCAGAATCAGCTCAGGCATTCCAATTTTTGCATTCAGCCCTCATCAAGAAACACTTGGCAAAGTCACTTTATACCGCGGCGTTTTTCCGGTGCTCTTTATTCATGACCTTAGTGATCACGCCGCAGTTAACAGAGCAATTATTGTAGAATTGAAAAGACGAGGTGTTGCTGCGGATGGAGATACATTTATTATTACTCAGGGGGATCTGGAAGGAATTCCGGGCGGTACTAATGCTTTAAAAGTTATCACTGTTGGGCATGACTTAACTCACTAAAGTTTTGTTGACTACTGTTAACGTTTTACGTTTTTAGCAAAAATCTTTTATTAATGGCCGGAAATTCAATATTTTCAGGCCATTATTTTTGGCAGATATGTTCTGATCTTGTCCCGATCTAGCGGACACTCGACTAAGAGAGTAATCTCTAAAACCGAGATCAATAATGAAACCCAAAAAAGAATCAACAACAGCAGTTGTCCGCAACAAATACACAGCTCAGTTTAAAGAACAGGCATTGGAACGTGCCGATCGTGATGGTATTCCCAAGGTAGCCCAGGATTTGGGACTTGCCGAATCGATGCTCTATTCATGGCGGTCAAAACGCCGCCAGACAGGCCAGCCTTTTGAAGAGCAAAAGCTCCAACAAGCTGAACTGGCGCGCCTCAAACGAGAAAACGCCCGTCTTGGAAGAGTGGCTTTTTTAAAAAAGGCGGCAGCGTACTTTGCGAAAATGCCCAAGTGAAGTACGCCATGATTAAGGGCAACGAAGATCATTTTCCCGTGGGCATGATGTGCCGCATGCTATCGGTTTCACGCAGTGGTTACTACAGTTGGAAAAATCGGCCCCTCTCTGACAGAGGGATCAAGCTAACCAAGAGCTGGCGACTGAAATCAAACGTATCTTTGATGACGAAAAAAGCCGACCCGGCTCACCCAGAATCTCCCGGCGGCTTCAAGAAGAAGGCAAATCGGCCAGCCCCGGCACCGCGTGGCTAAGCTGATGAAGGACAATGGCTTGCGTGCGAAAGCCGCCAAGAAATATAAAGCCACCACCAACAGCAACCACTCCTTGCCTGTCGCGCCCAACCTGTTGGAACAAAATTTTACTGCGGATGTGCCTGATCAAAAGTAGGCGTCGGACATCACTTATATTTGGACGGAAGAAGGCTGGTTGTATTTGGCGGTGGTGCTTGAGCTTTATTCCCGCCGCCGAGTAATTGGTTGGGCTACCGGCGAACGAATGACAGCTGCTTTGGTTTGTGATGCTTTGATAATGGCATTATGGCGTCGTCACCTGCCAAAGGGTGTCATTGTGCATTCAGACCGGGGCAGCCAGTATTGTTCTGCCGCTTATCAGAAGCTTTTTACCCAACATCAATTGGTTTGTAGCATGAGCAAGAAAGGCGATTGCTATGATTATGCAGCAATGGAAAGCTGGAGCCATAGCTTTAAGGTCGAAGCGGTTCATGGCGAACACTTTTTGACGCGTTCGCAAGCCAAGTATCAAGTGTTCGAATAGTTTGAAGTGTATTACAATCGCAAACGGCTTCATTCCAAATTGGGCTAATCGCCCAGAAACTTTTGAAGCTAAAAAAGTCGCTTAGTTCAGTGTCCGTGAAATCAGGGCAAGATCACATTTGTATGTTAGCCAACCTACGTCTTACACTGAATATTGAAGTGCAAGGCGGCACAAACAAGTGACTTCCAAACACAGCTCCTCCTCCGGGCTCTAGTCGTTGCTGAGCCGGCTGCCCCATGAACACTGTCCGGCCTCATCAACAGTCCGAAACCATCACCAGCCCCCCCCCATGCAGAGGTTGAAAAAGTGGAAAAGCGCCACCCTAACATCGCCGCCTTCTTCAAAGAATTGTGGAGCGGTTGACGCTCTTGCAGCACTGATGTCTTATTCTAAAGATTGGCACTTGTAACATCCTTCGTGGTCAATTGCGCGCGCCCCCAAAAATCTGTCTGCTGATCTCTGTTTAAGCAAAGGCAAGTGCTTTTATATTTAGGTTCATTAATCTGAAAAACTTTTAGTGACAGTTATGTTGACATTTATCGCTACTAAAAGACCGATTCGGTATTTCCCAAATAAAACACAAAAATTTCCAAAAAAAAGCCCCTGCTACCTATTGGTAACAGGGGCTTCAATTCCTTAACTGACAACAAAAGTCGCCAGTTAATTATTTCATTAAATGAAAGATGGAATTAATGGAGCATCTACCATAACCATTTGACGGTTGCCAGCTTCATCAAAGAAGAATAACAAACCAGCAAAACGGCTGTCTGGATCATAGATCAAGTCAGCTAAACGGTAAACTTCCCAAGCAGCGTCAGAAGCAGTAACTTGTACTGTTCTTGATGTACCTGGAGCGATTGGGCTGTTATCACTAACAGTCAAACCTTCTTCAGCCAACAAGTCATCTGGATAGCCTGTTTCATCTACATGAACTTTAGCATCTAAGAAACGAACACCAGCAGTGTTGAACTCGCCCAAACGGATTGAAGAATCGCCATTATTAGTGATAGTCAATGTCATTTGCATTGCACGACCTGGTACACGATAAGTTGCATCTTCAACTTTAACGTTAACAGTTCTTGCAGGAAGTTCAATTGGCTTCATGCCACGTAACAAACCAGCTTGTAATGGAGTTGTTACAGGGTATGCTGCATTTGTGCTGCTCATAGTAAATGCAACGATTGCCATTGTAGCTACTGCAAAACCAACACCAACTTTCTTATCACCAGCAGTAATCAAAGAATCTGCTTTTCCTGCTTCCATAGCAATGTGACGTGGAACGAAAATTGGTTTACGAGCCCAATATCCCAACCAAGCCAAACCTAAGGCATACCAGAAAGCGTGCCAGAAGTAAGTGTTGCTCAGGTTATACGTTTCCAGGTTGATTGTATCACCTAACAGCGTAGTAACTGGGTTAACAAATGATCCCATAGAACCAGTAACAGTTACCCATTTACCTGGACCGATGATTGGACCACCGCCTTTTACGTTCATCATTGTGTGTACGTGCCAGTCACCTGGACGACGTGCTTTCAACAATACTTTGAACTCATAAGTATCGCCCAGTTCCAGAGTAACTGAACGAGGAACCAATTGACCACCGATCCATGAACCTTGACGAATAAATACAGGTCCTGGAATACCGATGTTCAAAAATGAGATTTCTGGTTTATCAACAGTTTCAGGCCATCCAGCGAAAACGTGGAATTTACCAGAAATTGTCATAGTATCGTTAACAGCAACAGTGTCTTTTGACCAGTTCAGGTCAAACCAGTGAATTGTACGCATACGCATAAATGCAGCTTGCGACTTTTCACCATGAGCAGATGCAGTTGGTGCGTAAAACATCGCTGCTGTAACAGTTACCAGCAGTGCGACAAAGGATAATTTAGCAACCTTGTCTTTTATTAATTTCATATATCCTCCTCTATAATAGAGAATCTATAGTTTTCAGAGTATCTGATGTCAACAGCATATTTTCTCTTTTTGACACCAGTCTTTTTGTGTGATTTCCTACAACCAAGCTCTTAAGAGCCTTGGGTGAATGAAGTACCACTGAACCATCTACCGAAGAAATGCCACAAGAAGTAAATCAAGATACTCACGAAAGCAGAGAAGAATGCTGATACTGGAGCAACGTCTTTACCAAAAGTTCTTAATGTGCCTTTTTCAACCATTCTGATGTACTCAGGTGTACCAGTTCTTACGTAGTGGTAACCTTGTAAATCAGCCAGTGTCATCATCATGCCATTGTATTCAACAGGAACATGTAATGGAGCTATAACTGGCCAGTTGCCTGGATAGAACAACAGGCCCCATGCCATACCGCCGATCACTGCTGTAATTGTCATACTGTTTGACAGCATTAACACAACATCAAGAACGATAGCACCTGGTACTAGTTGTGAAGGGAAGCAAAAACTTACTGGGAAATAAGTCCAACCCCAGAAGTTAATATATCTGTTGATCCACTCACCTAAAAGCAGACCTAAAACACAAACTACCGCGCCAAAAGGCAAACGGTAACGCCACCACAAGCAAGCTTGAACAGCAGCAGGGAAAGTAATACCAACTATAGGCACAACAGTAACCCATAGACGTCTATCTTTCCAGTCGGTCCAGAAATCCCAGTCACCACCAGTTAACATAAAGTGAACGTGATAACCACCAAGTACAACGAAGAACAATGTAAACAGAATTAGCCAATCGAACGTACGTGAAACTTTAATTGCTTCAGCGCGTGAACGTACAGCTGATTGAGATGCGCTCATTAGCTTACCTCCTAAAGGATTTAAATTATTTTTATTAATTGACTATCTTACCCTTTGCTGTTCCGCCCCGAAAAAGGCGAAACAGCGAGGAGATAGTAATTACAACCAAAGACTTAAATTAAGCTAAGTCTTTTTTCAGAAGCTTAGCAATTGCCATAACTTCTGTATTCACAACACCCAATACACCTAAAGCTGCCCATCCGAAGAATACGAAACCATAGTGTAAAGGAGCAACAAACAACTCTTCCATAAACCAGAAAGTGTGACCCCATTCATTCAAACCAACATTTGGCAGAATCATGAAAGGACCAACAGTCGCTACCATATACTGAAGGTGCAAACCTTGCTGATAAGTAGGAAGTCTTGTTTTTGCATATAAGAAGCAAGCGCCACCAGTGATGATGTAGATTGGATAGCTCAAATAGAATTCAATAACATGACTTGGTGTAAAGTCAGTATCACGAACGATTGTTTGATGCCAAGTACCATCTTGCTCTGTGAAGTAGCTAGCGCCATAATAAATAGCGATACCGTACATTGCCAACCAAGTCCAATGAGTAAAATGTCTTCTTAACTCTTCTCTTGGTGTGATTGACATCACTTTACGATCACGAGTTTTCCAGATATAACCCCACAAAATACCTGCGGTTGATACTTCCAAAACAAACTCAATATAAAGAAAGTTCATCCAATATGTTTCGAATTCAGGAGCGAATGAATCTAGACCAGCTGACCAGCCATAGACACCTTCATACCAACGAACCCAACCATAAAACACTATATAAAGCAGTGCTCCAAGGATCAAATTTTTCTTATTTAACAGCGGTGCTTCCGCAGCATCAGCTCTCACTGATTCAGTTGTAGCTGCCATTTCTACCTCCAAAAATTATCAAATCCCTAACTTGTTACGGCTAGGGGCTAAGTTACAACTCCATTTT
>NZ_SCTW01000043.1 GCF_004322395.1 Methylobacter sp. | reverse complement strand
CCCGAAGAAGCCGGCTATTATAACCCGCTTAGCCAACTTGTCAACATCCTTGCCAACTTTATTTCCCTACCAAAAGCTTACTTCCTGCTCTTCCGAGGACACTGCCCCGAAAGAACCGCGAATTCTACAGCCTTCTCTGCCTGCGTCAAAAAGTTATTCTCACTCGCGCAAACTTTCTTTTTCCTACTTGATAAATATGATTAGTCCCAACCGAAATCTCCAGTTTTTGATCCGAAATCTTCTCCCCATCGATCTTTACCGCACCCTGCTTTATCATGCGATTAGCCTCGGATGTACTCTCCGTTAATCCGCTATCTTTCAATATATTCGCTATACCGCAACTTGAACCCTCAATCTTTAATTCCAACTCATCCATTTCATTAGGCATTGCACCGCGCTGAAATCTGGCTTCAAAATTTTCCAATGCCTTCACAGCAGCAGAAGCATCGTGAAATCTTTCTATAATTTCCTGAGCCAATTTTACTTTATAGTTTCTCGGATTTGCCCCTCGCTTGCATTCCTCCATCCATAATTTTATTTCGGACATAGGACGAAAGCTCAACAATTCAAAATAACGCCACATCAACTCATCAGATATGGACATTAATTTACCGAACATGCCATCCGCAGAATCGGCTATACCGACATAATTATTGAGCGACTTGGACATTTTTTGCACACCGTCCAACCCTTCCAAAATCGGCATCGTCATCACAACTTGAGGCTTTTGTCCGAAAGCCTCTTGCAGTTGCCGCCCAACCAGCAAGTTAAACTTTTGATCTGTCCCACCCAATTCCACATCGGCCTTCATCGCCACCGAATCATAGCCCTGAATTAAAGGATATAAGAATTCATGTATCGCAATAGGCAGCCCTCCCTTGAAGCGCTTACTAAAATCGTCTCGCTCTAACATTCTGGCGACGGTGTGCTTTGCCGCCAACTGGATTAGATCAGCCGATGACATTGCATTCATCCAGCTTGAATTAAACATCACCAGGGTTTTAGTCGGATCCAAGATTTTAAATATCTGCTCCTCATAGGTTCTTGCATTATCAATAACCTCATCTCGAGTCAACGGCTTACGGGTTACATTTTTGCCTGTTGGATCACCTATCATCCCGGTAAAATCACCAATCAGAAATAGCACCTCGTGCCCTAAATCCTGAAATTGCTTTAGCTTATTGATCAACACCGTATGCCCCAAATGCAAATCAGGAGCAGTCGGGTCAAAGCCCGCCTTAATCCGAAGAGGCCGCCCCTCTTCCAGCTTTTTAATTAATTCCTGCTTAACTAAAACCTCATCAGCCCCTCTAAGAAGGTGCGCCAATACGTCCTCTTGCAATTTCTTTCTCCAGATATTTACAAATCGTCCATTATAGAATTAATAACCGGCCTCGTTGAATAAAACTTTTATGCAGCCTAAAATTAGCAAATATACGTAAAAACACTTAGAATGAGACTGTAAATCTATCGAGTCTTTTTTGATTTATCTAACTTTCAATTACTTAGCGTAGCCTAGTGAAAAATAGAATCTATACCTCTTTGCTCTTTGGAATTAGCATAGCTTTTTCAATAAACGGACACACACAGACAAAGCCAGCAAGCAAACACGCAACAACCAAGACTATTTCTGCCGCTACCTCTCATTCAAAACACACAAAACCTGTTGACAAAAAAACTGCTGTTGCGGTTAAAACTAAGTCGAACAATAAAAGCGCACCTGTTTCATCAAAACCCGCTAGCAAAAAAAACACTATTGCTACAGTCAAGCTTATTACCGCAAAAAAAACTGTTGTACAGTCCAAATCTACTGCTAAAAATCAATCTATCGTTTCTACCAAGCTTAAAAACAACAAACAATCTGCTGCTGCCACCAAGCTTGCTGAAAAAAAACAAGCCAATCTTTCGGCCAAATTAAAAAACAACAAGCCTTCTATTGTCTCATCCAAATCGAGCCATAAAAAAAACACTGTTGCCGCTGTTGATGATTCGTCCACTAGAAAACATACTATTATTTCTTCCAAGTCGATCGAATCTACGCCAGTAAAATTTATTAATCATAGAAAGCCGGAAAGAAACACGCTGACTAGTTTGGATTTGGATAACACCGAATCTAATCCAATAACTGATGCAAATGATGACCAACAATTCCACCCAGTTTCAATCGATCACCTACAGCCTGCAAAAATCAACACAGCGCATGTATCGATAGAAACCTCTCTATTTCTGGATGGACTTGAAGCCGACCTATCGAAAGAGCTTATTTTGCAACTTACCGAGGTTTTTGCATGGGATATTGATTTTGCGACCAATTTGCGTCCTGGCGACCAATTCACGGTGGTTTATGGAAAAAAAATAGTTAACGGCAAAGAAACAGATACCGACGAAATTATTGCCGCCGAGTTTGTTAACCAGGGAGTGTCGCATACAGCAGTCCGGTATATAGATGAGTCCGGCATTACCAGCTATTACACGCCTGACGGACAATCCATGCAAAGAGCTTTTTTAAGTGCGCCGGTTGACTTTATAAAGATAAGCTCCCCTTTTGACACGCACCGCAAACACCCGATACTGAACAGGATTCGTGCGCATAAAGGTATTGATTATGCGGCAAGAACCGGGACACCTGTAAAAACAACCGGAGACGGAACAGTTACTTTCTGCGGCCGCAATGGCGCTTATGGGCAAGTCGTCATTATTCAACATAACGATCACTATGAAACGCTTTATGCACATATGTCCGGCTTTAAAAAAGGCTTAACGGTCGGCAATCATGTCAAGCAAGGCGATGTTATCGGCTATGTCGGCCAAACCGGCTTGGCTACCGGTCCTCACTTGCATTATGAGTTTCATGTCGATGGAATGTATCGAGACCCGGAAACAGTTAAAATACCGCACTCAATGCCTATCAGTAGCGGGCTTTTAGCCGATTTTAAAGCTCAAACCCAAACATTCTTTGCTCAACTTAACCAGGCCAAAGCCAAAAGCCTATTTGCCAAAACCCCCTCGGCAATCGCTCCCGGCATAGCTCTACCTCCTTCATCGACGCAACCGACTCATTACGTTGATTAAAACAATGCCTGAGCTTTATATTGGACTAATGTCCGGAACCAGCCTGGATGGCATTGACGCAGCTCTTGTTAATTTTAAAGACAACAAAGTCCAGCTTGTCGATTTTGAATATCGGCCGTTATCCGCCGACATTCAAAATGCTATCCAACGACTCAGCAAGCCTGACGCACTCATTTCACTCAAAGAATACGGCGCTATGGATGCCCGCCTTGGCCACTTATTCGCAGATGTTGTTAATACCTTGCTTGCCAAAACCGATATGCCAGCTTCATCAATCAAAGCCATCGGCAGTCACGGACTAACCGTCTACCACGCGCCCGAAATTAGATTCCCTTTTTCCCTGCAAATTGGCGATCCCAACGTTATTGCCGAACTTACCGGCATTACCACCGTGGCTGATTTCAGACGCAGGGATATTGCGGCTAAAGGTCAAGGCGCGCCGCTGGTTCCGGCTTTTCATCAAGCCGTATTCCAAAATCCGGACGAACACCGCTGTATCGTAAATATCGGCGGGATAGCCAATATTACCGTCTTGCCTAAACATCAGTCCACAGAAGTTATCGGTTTTGATACCGGACCCGGCAACACCCTGATGGATCTATGGATCAAGCTACAACGAAATCTGCCGTATGATAAAAATGGAGCGTGGGCCAAAACCGGAAAAATCGACCATAGCTTGGTGGAACTTTTAAAACAAGACCTTTACTTCAAAGCCCCGCCGCCTAAAAGCACCGGTAAAGAATACTTTTCGCTTCCGTGGATTTACCAATACTTTGACGCATTCAGCTACAATGCCGAAGACGTACAAGCCAGCTTGTGTTTTTTAACGGCTATAACGATTTGCGATGCAATTAAACAATACGCGCCGAATACTGAACGCGTATTGATTTGTGGAGGAGGTATTCATAATGCTTACCTACTGGAACTTATCCAACAGCAGCTTGAATGCCCTGTTGAGTCAACGGAACTGTACGGGCTCCATCCCGATCATGTTGAAGCCATGGCTTTTGCATGGTTGGCCAGACAAACGCTAAACAATCTGCCCGGCAATCTTAAAGAAGTGACAGGGGCAATTAACTCTGTGATTCTCGGAGGGATTTATCCTGGAAACAAAAAGGGCGACATCATGTCGCCCGAATAGGAGGAGAGAAACAATAAACCAACTACGCTGAAAAAGACGATCCGCAACCGCAAGTCGTAGTCGCGTTAGGATTGCGAATAACAAACTGAGCACCGGACAAATCTTCCTTATAATCGATTTCAGCGCCGGTTAAATACTGAATGCTCATCGCATCGATCAATACCGTAACACCGCCGTTTTCAACGCAAGTATCATCTTCATTGACTTCTTCATCAAAAGTGAAGCCGTATTGAAAGCCTGAACAACCGCCGCCTGAGACATAAACTCTCAACTTCAGATTATCATTGCCTTCCTCAGCGATTAATTCACCCACTTTAGAAGCGGCGCTATCAGTAAAAATTATCGGATTAGACATATATTTAGCACTATAAAAATGGAATTAAATAAATTATGGCAATACCTAGCTTTTTAGTCAACAATTATGGATAAAGCGCAATTATCTTTAATCCGGAGTCTTCCTTTAAGCCAAACATCAGATTCATATTTTGCACTGCTTGGCCCGCCGCGCCCTTAACCAGGTTATCGATCACCGATAGCACCACGATAGTTTGACCGCCTTGCGGTTGATGAATCGAAATCTGGCAATTATTACTACCCCGGACATTTCTTGTATCGGGATGTGAGCCTTGCGGCAATACATCTACAAACACCTCATCAGCATATCTTTTTTCGTACAAAGCCTGCACATCGTCCAAGCTTCCATCGGCCTGACCATATAAAGTAGCGTGTATCCCGCGAATCATCGGCGTCAAATGCGGTACAAAGGTCAAACCGACCGATTTGCCGGCTACCAATTCAAGCCCTTGGGTAATTTCCGGCAAATGCCGATGACCGCCGACAGCATAAGCCTTAAAACTCTCGCCGGTTTCGCTCATTAATGTCGCCAACTCCGCTTTACGCCCTGCCCCGCTGACGCCAGACTTAACATCAGCAATTAAATGCTTGGCATCGACCAAATCGTTTTCAAGCAACGGTAAAAAACCCAGCTGAACAGCCGTTGGATAGCAACCTGGACAGGCGATTAAATTACTCTGTTTAATTGCCTCGCGATTCACTTCCGGCAAACCATAAACCGCTTCGGCGATTAAATCGGGACAGGTGTGCTCCATGCCATACCATTTGCTCCATTCCTTTGCGTCTTTCAACCTGAAATCTGCGGACAGGTCTATCACTTTTACGGCGCGCGCCAGCAACTGCTCCGCCATCAACATCGCCGTACCGTTCGGCGTCGCGAAAAACACCACGTCGCACTCGGCCAGGGGTTCAACTTCAGGCAAACTAAACACAACATCGATAGAACCGCGCAAGCTGGGATAAAGCGCATCCGCCCTAACTCCCGCATCGGCGCGCGAAGTGACGACCGTCACCTCAACATCCGCATGCAACGCTAAAATCCGCAATAGCTCAACACCGGTATATCCGGTTCCGCCCACAATACCTGCACGAATCATCTGTTTTATCCTGCTCACACATTGTTTATGAAAATAACTGGGGCATATAATAACCGCAACCCAGCTTATTGACGATGTTGTAACTATGCCGCTTCCCGATCAGATGATTGCCATTGAAATTGACAACGGTATTTTAAAACCGGCTCAGCGCACCATACCAACTCCCTCACCCAACCAAGTTTTGATTAAAGTGATTGCCGCCGGCGTCAATCGACCCGATGTAATGCAGCGTAAAGGCCTGTATCCGCCCCCGCCCGGCGCATCCGATATTCCGGGCCTGGAAGTTGCCGGAACCATCGTTGCGTTGGGCGACAACATCGATTACTTAAATATAGGTGACGGAGTTTGCGCACTGGTGACCGGCGGCGGTTATGCCGAATATTGCCTAGCCTCGGCGGCGTTATGCCTGCCCATACCAAAAGGCCTGTCTTTTGACCAAGCCGCCGCATTACCGGAAACTTTTTTCACCGTCTGGAGCAATGTTTTCGACCGCGCACGGTTGCAATCGGGCGAAACGCTGCTGGTGCATGGGGGAACAAGCGGCATAGGCACGACAGCCATACAGTTAGCCAAAGCCTTCAACGCCAAGGTCATAGCCACCACAGGCTCAGCAGCCAAATGCGAGTTTTGCCTGAAACTGGGCGCCGATGCCGCGATCAACTACAGGGAACAGGACTTTGTCGAAGAAATCAAACAGCTTACCGACAACAAAGGCGTCGATGTTATTCTGGATATGATCGGCGGCGATTATTTTCCGCGCAATCTAAAATGCATGGCTGACGATGCCCGATTGGTGCAAATCGCCATTCAAAACGGCCCGAAAGCTGAAATAAACTTATGGTCTGTCATGCTTAAAAGGCTCACCATCAGCGGCTCGACCTTGCGGGCCAGAAACGATGCATTTAAAGCCACAATCGCAGCCAGCTTGCTGGAAAAAGTTTGGCCGTTTTTATCATCAGGAAAAATCAAACCGGTTATACATTCAACTTTTGCACTCAGCGACACCGCAAAAGCCCATCAACTCATGGAAAGCAGCCAACACATCGGCAAAATCATCTTAACGGTATAGCAATATGACTTACAACACACTCGTTTCCACAGACACACTCAATCAACAACTTAACAACTCCAACTGGATCATCGTTGACTGCCGCTTTTCATTAGCGGATACCGAAGCCGGCGCCAAAGCCTATCGGCACGGACATATCCCCAACGCCCGCTATGCCCATCTGGACAAAGATCTGTCCTCAGCCATCACCGATTTTACCGGACGCCACCCTTTGCCGAACTTCGCTTTATTGGCAAAAAAGCTCGGCGACTGGGGCATAACCAATACCAGTCAAGTTGTTGCTTATGACGATGCAGGCGGTGCTTTTGCTGGACGTCTCTGGTGGCTATTGCGCTGTATGGGCCATGACAAAGTTGCGGTATTGGATGGCGGTATCAAGCAATGGCAAAAACAAGGGCTGCCGATCACCACAACCTTGCCCACCGTTAAACCTGCCACGTTCAGACCTTATTTAAACGAAGCGGCATGGATTAATGCCTTGCAGGTGCAAAATAACTTGGCCCAAAAATCCATTTGCTTGGTTGATGCCAGAGCCCCCGAACGCTATCGCGGCGAACAAGAACCTATAGACCCGGTTGCAGGCCATATTCCCTACGCATTAAACCGGGCTTTTCAATTAAACCTGAACAGCAACGGCTTATTCTTATCAGCGGAGAAATTGCGCGAACAATTTAAACAACTTATCGGCACTACCGCCCCCGACCGAGTCGTTCATTATTGCGGCTCCGGCGTCACCGCCTGCCATAACTTATTGGCAATGGAACACGCAGGATTAACGGGGTCCAAACTTTATGCGGGATCGTGGAGCGAGTGGATCAGGAATAAAAACAGGGCCGTTGCGAAAGACTGATTTATTGTTTACTCCCCATGTCAGGTACTTCAAGATTATTTTTTGCCTTATGGCCCGACGATCAAACCCGGCAAGTGCTGGCTCGTTTGAGTCAGTCCATCACGGCTAAAGGATTCAAATGGATACAGCCGTACAATCTCCATGTAACATTAGTGTTTTTAGGACAGGTTAACAAAAATGTTGAATTATCAATTAAGCAGTCCATCGACGGCATTACTGCCCAGCTTTTTGAGTTGACCTTTGACAGTTTAAGTTATTGGAGTAAACCAAAAATTTTATGCTTGACCTGTCAGCAACCAGTGCCGGAAGCGGCGTCAATGTTGGTAGCCGGACTGGAGACTGCGGCCGCAAACTGCGGCTTGCAAACCGACACCCGCCCTTATACTCCGCATATTACTCTGGCTCGTCATGCTAGATATTTGCCGGACGTGAAGATTGAACCGATTATCTGGCGCGCCGATTCGTTTTGCCTTGTCGAATCCTGTAGCGAACCGGATGGGGTTTGTTACAAGGTGATACAGCAGTGGCCTTTGATTAAACCAATCGCTAATCCCGGTTAATATTTTTGACTTGGCTAGTGAACCGGCCATGCGCAAGACGGGTTTGAATTATATCGCCGACATTGATTTGTTCGATTGAACGGACAATTTCCTTTGTAGAAGGATTTATAACCATCGCGTAACCCCGATTTAATGTTGCCAAAGGACTAACCGCATGCAAGGTCTGACTGGAATTACATAATCGCTGCTTTAACTGTTCCAACTTATGCACGGTCGCGACAGTCAGGCGCTGGCTCAAATACTCTTGCCGTTGTTTATGACTGTTGATGGTTATAGCGGGATTATGTTGCCATAACTGAGCTGTTTTTGCCTCGACTATGCCGGTCATATGGCGAAGTCTTGTCCGTATCGCTTGGTTAAGCCTAGACTCAAGTTCAGCCATGCGCTTTCCATTTCTTGCCAGTTTTTGGCCGGGATGTTGCTGTTGTAGCCGCTGACTAAGCCAGTCCAGAGTTTGCTGCTTTTGGTTCAGTTTACGTTGCAGTTGCTGGTGCAGCCGCAATTCTAGATGTATGAATCGGGACAGCCATTGCTGTTGATCGGGGCTGGCGTGTTCTGCTGCTGCCGAGGGCGTTGCGGCACGCAGGTCGGCAACAAAATCGGCAATGGTAAAATCGGTTTCGTGCCCTACAGCTGAAATAATCGGAATTTCGCTGTCATAAATAGCCCTGGCGACCAGCTCTTCGTTGAATGCCCAGAGATCTTCCAGCGAACCTCCGCCCCGTCCGAGAATAATGACGTCGCATTGCTTATATCGATTGGCTGTGGCTATCGCCTTTGCAATTTCATATTTGGCGTTTTCGCCTTGTACCGCAACCGGGTAAATGATCACCGGTATCGCTGCGAAACGTCTTTGTAAAACGGTCAGTATATCTCTGATGGCCGCGCCTGATGGCGAGGTAATAACGCCAATGGCTGCTGGCAGCGTAGGCAGGCTTTGCTTGTGCACGACATCGAACAATCCTTGTTCAGACAGTTTTAGCTTTAACGCATCAAACGCCCGGCGTAAAATTCCGTCGCCGGCTTCTTCAATATGCTCGACTATGAGCTGGTAATCGCCTCTGGGTTCGTACAAGCTGACTTGCGCTTTGACAATGACCTGCTTGCCGTTTTCGGGTTTAAACGCCAGCCGGCGTTGCTGAGTGCGAAACATTGCACAACGCACCTGAGCGTTGGCGTCCTTCAGCGTAAAATAAATATGCCCAGAGCTAGGGGTGCTTAAATTGGACAGTTCACCTTCAACCAGTACCGACACAAAATGTTCGGCAAGCAATTGGCTGGTTTCGCGGTTAAGCTGGGTAACCGTGAGTATGTTGCGCCGCATAGATGCTGATGTGGAAGCTATAGTCATTGCTTTATGCGAGTTTAGTGTGCGATATGCTAAGAAACTTAATCCCGTTCACTTTTTTTGTATGCTTTCCCGTTGCAACTGATTTACATAGCGCATGACAGTTGATTCAAATACAGAGGTTATCCGGATAAATGAACAGCCTATTTTTTGAATTTTAAGTGCGTCGATTTTATCCAGATTAATTATGCGCTTAGAGCGGACCTTAAAAGAAATTATATCTTCACCTGCACCTGAAAGTACAAGCCTGCACTGCTCAAATTGCGCACCGGGAACCAATAAGTTGGATATTTCAGTTGAAGTATTGAGCACGGAAAAACCCGTAAGGCTAATGTCGTGTAATACTAAATTGACCGGCTCCTGATTCTCCAGCGTCAACTGGCAATAACTGGATTTTGATTCCGGCGATGTGATCCGAAAGAATTCTCTACGCTGCACCCAAAAAATTGACTCGGGAATTGGTATGGTAAACGCCGGCTCCCCGTTATAAAGAATTTGTTGCGGCATTCTTCCTTTAAAAGAAGATTTAATGCCGGAAAAATTTGCTTCGAAAGTGATTCGGGTGGCATTAAGAAACTGTTGATTTAAAAGTTCTTTGGGCCCGTAATCAAAAATTATGACATTATTTACTTCGTCAATCTCAAGTATTGCAGTAAGAAAAAACGCTTTACCTTCGCCAAAACGAACACTGAGTAAGCATTTATTCTTAATCAATATAGACAAATTGTGAATTATTTGCCTTGAATCGTAGACAGAATAAGAGGAGGCTTCGCTCATTAATAGTGGCCATCTGTTTTTTGCTAATTACCGAACAACATAATGACAGTCATAAGTAGCATTTTGATCTGTACAAAACTAAATTTCCACTCTTTAGCATAACCGTTATACGGCCTCTGCCTTGTCTATAGGACCGGCTGACGAGTCAGGGATAAATATCTTCTATGCAATCGTATATTGGTTTCGTTGCTCGTTGATGTAAATAAATCACTCTTTCTGTAAGTCTTCCCGTTGAACCTGCTGCATATATCGCTGAATAGTCTCTTCAACTGGAAAAGTTAGTTTGATGAATTTACAACCTATTTTCTGAATTTTTTCTAATTTATCAGGATTAATTACATACTTGGCGCATATCTCAAAAGAAATCATGCCCTCACCTGCTCCTGAAAGTATAAGTTTACATTTTTCAAATATTGTACCGGGAATCAACATATCAGAAACTTCCTTGGAAATATTCAGCATTGCAAAACCTGTAAGACTGATATCATATAGCTTAAGGTTAATGGGTTCTTTGTCTTTTAGAACCAATTGGCAATAACAGGGTTTTGAAAGAGGTGATTTTACCCTGTAGTACTCTCTACGCTGCATCCAATAAAGCAATTTAGGGATAGGCATACTGAATGCCGGCTCCCCATTATGGAGGATTTTTTTCAGCGCGGCACCGGTAAAAGAAACTTTAATACCGTTATATTCAGTATCGAGTGTGATCTTGTCGGAGTTCAGCAAACGTTGATTTAAATCTTCCTTAGGCCCGTAATCTAAGACCACTGTATTATTTTTTTCATCAATATCGAGCAATGTAGTGATATAAAATTCATTATCTATTCCAAAACGAGCACTAAGTAAACTTTTATTTTTAAACAGTAATGATAAATGACTGATTATTTGCTTTGGATTTTGGATTGAAAAAGAAGATATGTTGCTCATTAATATGTATTAATTAATTATTTTGCATTAAACGCAAAGCAAACGTGTAACATAAAACTCACTCCTTACGCAAAGTCTGCAATAATAAGGAATAGTTTGTTCAAGACAGGGCTATCAGGAGTGAATTGTAGCCTATCCCCTGATTTGTTGTGGATACCCGGATTGGGTTCATCCAAAACATTTTTCACATACTGTCAGCTTGTTGTATTGTAGAATATTTGGTATTCAAGTACAAAGAAAGGAGTGTTCGTGGCGTGGTTTCTGTTGTTTTCTGCAGGGTTTGCAGAAATCGTATTCGCTTTAAGTCTTAAATATAATCAAGGCTTCACTAAGCTGTGGCCAAGCATCATAACAATGGTGTCCGGCGGTTGTAGTTTTTATTTGTTAATTTTGGCAATTAAAACTTTGCCGCTAGGGACGGCTTATGCCGTTTGGACGGGCATGGGCGCAGTTGGCGTGGCTGTGTTGGGGATCATCTTATTTAAAGAATCTGCCGACTGGTATCGTCTGCTGTCAATTACGCTGGTAGTTGTTGGAATTATCGGTCTTAAATTAACGGACAGCACTTAACGTGCTGCACCTTATTTTTCAGTCACCTATTGAAACCGCCATTTTAGAGCGCATTGACTCCGGCGATGTGGTGATATTTCTTGAAAACGCAGTTCTGCGAATCTTACAAAATGGCAGCATAAGCAATACGCTGGCCCAACAAATCGGCGACACTCGCTTTTGTGTGTTGTCATATGATATTGCCGTGCGCGGAATCGTACCTAATGAGCTAGTTAAAGGGATCGAGGTGATAGATTACGCTGAACTGGTTGAATTGACAGTCAATAACCCGGTTATTCAATCATGGACGTGACAAATCAGGAGTCGCGGCTAAAAACAACCGAACAGGGTTTTTTGATAAATCAGGCAGACTGGAATGAAGATGTAGCAAAACGGCTGGCCGATTTAAACCACATCAAGCTGAGCGATGAGCATTGGGAAATTATTTTGTTTATTCGGCGTTATTATCAGCACTACAAACATCTGCCTAATACGCGGGTTTTTACTAAAGCGATTGCGAAAGAATTGGGCGAAGCAAAAGGCAACAGTCGTTATTTGCATAATTTGTTTCCCGACGGCCCCTTAAAATATGCCTGCAAGTTGGCCGGTTTGCCTAAGCCGCCCACCTGTTTGTAGCAACTCCCCATACGCATCAACTTAAGCAGAAAACCCAAATAGACTAATTAATTCACCACGAAGACACGAAGAAATAAAACTTCGTGTCCTTCGTGGTGATTGCTTTAAGATGATTGTGCAACCCTACCCTTGTTTAAATCGGTGAATCAGACGCCGTTCTTTTTTGTTCGGTTTATGATCTTTGCCGCTAAAATCGAATAACTCCCGCTGCTCACGGTTTTGTATGATTTGCTGCTCGCGCTTGGTAAGACTCTCGGCGGTTTCCTGATAGAGCAAAACAGCTTCTTTAGCTGAACGCCGTTGGCTATTAATGCCGGTAATGGTGATGTCCCAGCGATAATTATCTTTACTGATGGAGAGCATAGCGCCGATTTTGACTTCTTTTCCAGGCTTGACGCGCTGGTCATTGACATGAACCTTCCCACCGGAAATAGCTTCAGCGGCCAATTTGCGCGTTTTAAAAAAACGCGCAGTCCATAACCATTTATCCAAGCGAATAGCGTCCAGTTCAGGCATTCAGACTACTTCATTACCGCTGTCAGTCCATGCCTTAAATCCGCCTGCCATACTGACGGTGTTATTGAATCCCATCTTGTTCAATACTTCGGTTGCCAATGCGGAACGGCCGCCGGATTGGCAATAAACAATGATATGGGCATCT
Organism: Methylobacter sp.; assembly: GCF_004322395.1. Classification (GTDB taxonomy): domain Bacteria; phylum Pseudomonadota; class Gammaproteobacteria; order Methylococcales; family Methylomonadaceae; genus Methylobacter_A. The sequence goes on along the minus strand of NZ_SCTW01000043.1, from coordinate 21,542 downwards.
TGTTTATCCTGAAAGTCAGGATGTGAGCCGATCTTGAATTCCAATACCCCACGAGGTATGTTGAACGCGCCAGGTAAGTGGCCTGAGGCATATTCAGAAAGTTCCCTGACGTCCAGGATTAGGCTTGTCTCCAAGGTATTTTTTGCGGCATCAATATCAATTTCAACAATATTTTGTTTGGCTTGAGCGACAAGATCCATTGCGGTAAGAGTCATAATCATCTTTAGGAAAAATAAAAATAATGTTAACAATAATAAGGAGCCGTTTTTTATAGCATTTATTTTTGGCCTGTCATTATTGGCGTTAAGGTTGCTTTTACAACACCAACTATTTTAGATAAAAACGACGGTTTTTGCTCTATATTAATCCGAGCTCAAGGTTGACTCTGCGATGAAAAAAGGCCGGGGCGATCAATCGGTTGAACGACCGTCCCGTAGCGAGGAATGTTAGTTGATGTGTTTTTTTAATTCTCTGGGCAAAGAAAACACCACTTTTTCTTCTATGCCTTGAATCTCAATAGTCGATTGTCCACCCCATTGTTTTAACTGATTGATAACCTCCTGAACCAACACTTCCGGCGCGGAGGCTCCGGCGGTAACGCCAACCACCTCAATACCGTCAAACCAATTTTGTTGCATATCTTTTGCGGTATCAATTAGGTAAGCTTGTTTACCGAGTTGTTCTGCAATTTCGCGCAAACGGTTGGAATTGGAGCTGTTGGGCGATCCGACTACGAGGATAATATCAGCCGTTTTGGCCAGTCCATGAACTGCGTCCTGACGATTTTGCGTGGCGTAGCAAATGTCGTCTTTTTTCTGCTCTTGTATCGCTTTAAAGCGCGCTCTTAAGGCATCCACCATAATCTTGGTATCGGTTATCGACAAAGTAGTTTGAGTCACATAAGCCAAATTATCGGGATTTTTTACCACCAGATTTTTAACGTCCTCCGGAGTTTCTACCAGATAAATACCGCCATTGTCCGTACAGCGTTCATATTGTCCCATTGTCCCTTCAACTTCAGGGTGTCCGGCATGGCCGATCAGGATAACCTCACGGTCCTCTTTCGCATGTTTGGCAACCTGCAAATGAACCTTGGTAACCAGCGGGCAAGTAGCGTCAAAAACAGTTAAATTACGTTCTTTAGCTTCCTGCTGCACTTGTTTGGAAACGCCGTGAGCACTAAAAATCAGATAAGAACCAACCGGCACGTCGGTTAAGTCTTCAATGAAGATAGCACCTTTCTCTTTAAGTCCGTCAACAACCGTACGATTATGAACAACTTCATGGCGAACATAAATGGGGGCGCCGAAAGCCTGAATGGCCTGATCGACAATTTCAATAGCCCGGTCTACGCCGGCACAGAATCCACGGGGGTTAGCGAGTACAATTTGCATATCTTGAGTTCTTTACTAGGTTAATTTGGAGTTATTCTAACTCAACATTGTTTCTGAGACGATAATTCCATCGGCATCAGCGTATAAAAAATGATTTTGTTTGAAATTGACACCGGCAAAAGTGACTAATAAGTCGCGGTCGCCATGGTCTTTTTTATGGCTTTTTAACGGATGCGTATGTAATGCGCGTATTCCTATGGGAAGTTGATTGATGATTTCTGAGTCTCGAATGCAGCCATGAATAACAATGCCCTGCCAGCCATTGGCGATAGCAAGCCTTGCCAAATCAGCGCCCAGCAGAGCGCAACGGTGAGAGCCTCCACCATCAACAACCAGTACCCTGTTGTCGACCTTCTCTTCCAGCACTGTCCTGACTAAAACATTATCTTCAAAAACTTTTACTGTCGTGATTTGACCGCAAAAGCTTGAGTGGCCACCGTATGATTTGAGCAGCGGTTCGGCAATCTGGAAGTGATCTTCCGCTGAATGGGCATCGCAAAGGTCGGCGGTAGTAAAAGTCATGATTTAAGTCTCAAAAGGATATAAAGGCACAAGGCTAAAGGCAAAGGGCGAAAGGCGGCAAGCTTTTTTCGCCTTTAGCCTTGTGCCTTTCGCCTATCTTTTAAGTATATCGCGCCAGCAAGCCATTATCGCCGCATATTTCCGGCAGCGGTATTTTTACTTCATAGCCTCCGCCCGATGCTTCTTCCATGTCTTGTCCATACATGCCTTCCATGCGTTCGACGATAATGTCCTGATTGCCTTCCGGCAATATTAATTCCAGTTTATCGCCAACCGAAAATTTGTTTTTCACATCAATCGTTGCAAGGCCGGTTGACTGATCATAGCTCCTGATTTCTCCGCAAAATTGCTGCTGATGGCTTTTGGAGTAACCGGTCATATAGTTTTGGTGTTCGTGGGTATGGTGGCGCTGGTAAAAACCATCGGTATACCCCCGATTGGCAAGATTTTCCAAAACGCCGATCAGTTCAGGCTGGAATGCACGGCCTGCCAACGCATCGTCAATCGCTTGGCGATAAGTTTGTGCAGTACGCGCTACATAATAATGCGACTTGGTGCGGCCTTCGATTTTGAGGCTATCTACACCGATTTCGACCAGGCGCTGCACATGCTCGATAGCTCTTAAGTCTTTCGAGTTCATGATATAGGTGCCGTTTTCATCTTCCATGACCGGCAACAGCTCACCTTTGCGGCCTTCTTCTTCCAGAAAATATATTTTGTCCGCCAACGGATGTCTTTCTGCGCCGCCACAACTAGCGTTGCTGATATCCGACATCGACAGCGCCGCGCCATCCAGTACGTAATCGCCCTCTGCGTTTTCATGCGCGGGCAATGTGTCGTATTTCCAACGACAGGAATTAGTGCAAGTACCCTGATTAGGATCGCGGTGATTAAAATAGCCGGATAACAAACAGCGACCGGAATAAGCAATGCATAACGCGCCGTGGACAAACACTTCAAGTTCCGTATCTGGGCAAAGCTGGCGGATTTCTTCAACCTCATCCAATGACAGTTCGCGAGACAAAATGACCCGCTCAACACCCATGCTTTTCCAGAAATTGACCGATGCATAATTGACGGTATTGGCCTGCACCGACAGATGTATCGGCATGTCCGGCCAAGCTTCCCGAGTCATCATAATCAAGCCCGGATCGGCCATAATCAACGCGTCCGGCTTCATCGCTATAATTGGGGTAATATCTTTAATAAAGGTTTTAACCTTGGCGTTATGCGGAATCACATTAGTCGCCAGAAAAAACTTTTTGCCGAGCTGATGGGCCTCATCTATGCCCTTGGCCAGATTATCGGCCAAAAAATCATTATTGCGCACCCGAAGGCTATAACGCGGCAGTCCTGCATAAACGGCATCTGCGCCGTATGCAAAAGCATAGCGCATGTTTTTAAGAGTTCCGGCAGGAGAAAGCAGTTCGACTTGTTTCATGTTGAAGTATATAAATGATCTATGTAGGAGTATTCTATCTTAACCCGCTATGCAAGCCAAAATGGGAGGTTCGAATGTGGATAATACTGTTTATAGTCGCACTGCTGTTTGTTTTGGGCAGCGCTCTAATTCTGTTGCGCTCGGCCAAGATGCCGAAAATTCCTGATAATGTGAAAGCGCAGCCTTATGAAGAAGATGATTAGTAGGAGTCGATGTTAAGGTGATTCCCGAGAAAGAAAACCCCATCAAAATCTGATCCACAGAAAAAAGGTCCACGAAAAGCACGAAAGACACGAAAAAACAGTCAAAAATTGCGTTACAGGATTGTTCGTGCTTTTCGTGTCTTTCGTGGACGATTCTTTGGGTCGTATTGGAAATCACCTAACGAGTCGTCCTCAAGGTAAAAGTAACCGGGCCGTTATTGACCAGCGCAACCTGCATATCGGCACCAAACTGGCCGAATTCAACATTGTGGTAAGTTTGCTTCGCCAGTTGTTGCAAATAATCGAACAGTTCCTTGCCTTTTTCCGGCGATGCAGCTGAAGTAAAACTGGGCCGGTTGCCTTTTTCGGTATCCGCCGCTAGCGTGAATTGCGGAACCAGCAATAAACCGCCGTTAATATCCCTCAAACTCAGATTCATACGATCATCGCTATCGGCGAAAATCCGATAATTCAAAATACGCTCCAGCAGACGTTGAGCATCTTTTTCGGTGTCCGCCTTTTCCACAGCAACCAGCGCCATAATGCCGGTGTCGATTTTTCCGATGTCCCGGTTATCGACAGTGACTTTAGCGGTAGTTACGCGTTGGATAATGGTGATCATAAAGTATTACAGACTGACAAGTTTTAAGAGTGGACGGGGATGTATTTCATAATCAGTTCCAAGCCTTCCGGGGAATGGTTGTAGACATAAACCCATGCAGTAACAGTGCGCCCGTCTCTAAGTAACACGGATTGTTTCTGACGATTATATTCGTTGGGTTCGGGGAACTCTGGGCCGCATTCTTCATACTGATCTAGCAATGGAAGCGCAACATCGGCTTGATGAAGTTGATAGACCTCACCCTGCACTGCATCATTGAGATCATCGGAAGGAACTGCGCCGGGGTAGTAATCGATTTTATAAAGCTTGCCGCGGTAGGTTGCCTCATCTACAAATTCGGCATATTTAGCCAAAAGATGATGCATCTCGCTGTTCGTATCACGCCTGAGTGTTCCGTAAACAAAAATATATTCGTCGGGATTCATGATGCGTCGTTTAAAAACGGACACGGAAACATTTTAATCGTTCCGATACTTCTGCCTGGAAACGGCATCTTGTGGCACTCCAGCGTCGCCAACCGTGACGCTGGAGCCCTTCGACAAGACTCAGGACAGGCTTCAATAACTGCGTTCCCACGCCGGAGCGTGGGAACGATGCATTGTTAGTGCCCAACCTCAACCTTGGCACCCTTGGTCTGGCCGATTTCAGCCAAAGTTTGGTTAAACCAAGCTGTATCCAGGTCAAAAGGCTTGCCACCTTTGATACGTGGAAACTCAATCGCACGCAGTACGAAATTTTGATCGTCATCGTGGCCGATCACGCCTGATTCGCGGCGGAATGCACACTCAACGGCAAGATCGGCGCAAGACTTGATCAAACGAATGTCTTCAACATTAGCCGCAGAAGCGCGAGCAAAATAGCCTGATTTTTGTACCAGCGTTTTTTCAGCGCCGATCATTTGTGCGAACTGATCGCCAAACCATTTACCTGGATTAACCGCATCCAGTTTGACGTGGCCGAAAGCGTCGCGCGGCACTTCCTGTCCTTTGGCTTGCATTTCAGCAACGATAGACTCGACACCAGCACCTTCCGAAACGAAGATATTCACGCAATCCACTTTATCCATCACTGCGCGAAGGCGAGCCGCTTCGGCAGCAAGATCGATAGTCATTTCAGGGATAAATACACCATGCACTTCATAAGTCGCACGATCCAGGCCCAGCTCAGGCAGCCATTCGGCGCGATCCAGCAGCTTGCGGTATTCAACAGCCGTCGCGGCAGTCAACCAGCCGCAGCTGCGTCCCATCACTTCATGGACAATCAGCATGCGTGGGTTGGAATTGTTTTCGGCAACAACGTTCCAGAAGTAACGCGCACCCTGCTCTGCAGCCGTCCAGGCGCCCAACGATTGTCTGATTGGGAACACATCGTTATCGACGGTTTTAGGCAGGCCGATAACGGTAAGGCCGTAGTTGTTTTTCGCCAGGAACGCAGCCAGATCAGCCGCAGCAGTATTGGTATCGTCGCCGCCGATAGTGTGCAGAATATCCACGCCGTCTTTGACCAATTGGTCGGCTGCAACTTTCTGCGGATCTTGGCCTTCTTGAACCAATCCGCGTTTAATGCAGTCTTTAACGTTAGTCAGCTTGACGCGGCTGTTGCCGATCACTGAGCCGCCGAAGCGATGCAAAAGACCCGCTTTCTCGCGGATTGCCGGAGTAACTGTATAAAAATCGCCCAACAGCAGGCCCTTATAACCGCTACGGTAGCAGATGATTTCAATCGAAGGATCGATTTCAGTGTAACGCTCGATAAGACTGCCGATGGCTGAGTTTAGGCAAGGGGCCAAGCCGCCCGCCGTAAGAATCGCGACTTTTTTAGGTTTGTTCATGGGAAAACTCAAATAGTGAAATTAAAAAAATAAAATTTTATCATACAGGGAGGCTATTTTTTAGTCTTTCGCACGCTCCGGAGTATGAGAATCGTATAAGTCCAAAGCCAGCTTTGAACTCCAAAAACCACTGACACCGGAGTACAAAGCTGGCTTTGTCTATATGAACAGCAAGAGTAAAAATGGATAGCGAACCATTTTTTAGTCTTTCGCCTTGAGCCTTTTGCCTATCTAAATCAACCTTCCAAATGATACCCAACAATCCGCTCAACCTCGTTTTTCGAACCCAAAATAACCGGAACCCGCTGATGCAGAGCTTTTGGCTTGATGTCTAGGATACGCTCGCGCCCAGTGGAACAAGCGCCGCCCGCTTGCTCAATAATAAAAGCCATCGGATTGGCCTCGTACATAATGCGCAGTTTCCCGGCTCTTGTCGGATCGCGTAAATCGTACGGATACATAAAAACCCCGCCGCGCGTAAGTATCCGGTAGACCTCTGCAACCATCGACGCGACCCAGCGCATATTAAAATCTTTTTTGCGCGACCCTTCGGTACCCTGCAAACATTCGTCTATATAGCGGCGTACAGGAGGCTCCCAAAAACGCTGATTCGACATATTGATCGCGAATTCATTGGTGTCGGTGGGTATCGTCATGTTGGGATGAGTCAGGATAAACTCGCCTATATCCTGGTTCAGCGTAAAACCGTTAACGCCATGCCCGGTTGTTAAAACCATCATCGTAGACGGGCCGTAAAGAACAAAACCCGCGCAAACCTGCTCGGTACCTTTACGCAAAAAATCCTCCAGAGCCGGATCCACACCTTCCCGGCAACGCAATATCGAGAATATAGTGCCTACCGCCAAGTTGACATCGATATTTGAAGAGCCGTCCAATGGATCGAATAATGCCAAATACTTGCCTTTTGGATATTGCGAAGGAATGAAAATAATGTCGTCGATTTCTTCGGATGCCATGCCGGCCAAATGACCTGTCCAGTTCAACGCATCCACCATAATGTCGTTGGTAATAATATCCAGTTTCTTTTGCACTTCGCCTTGAACATTCTCGGAGTCGGCGCTACCTAGCACACCGATCAAATTACCTTGATTAACCAAATGCGAGATTTTCTTACACGCTGTAACTATATCGTTCAGTAACGAAGTAAACGCTCCCGATACTCCCGGCAACTCGCGCTGTTGCTCAATGATAAATTGGGTCAAAGTAACATGGTTGCTCATTCTTTATCGCTCCGATAATGTGTCGTTTTCATAAATACTTTTAATAATATATACAGCTTCTATGTGGACGAGGTTCTGCGGCAACAGCGCCAAAAGTTATCTATTTGTTATTTCAAGCCAATAACATATTGTAAATCATAAAGACCGATATTGATGCCGTTAATGTAGATGTTATTTCCATCGTGCTTTTAGAGAAAATGCATAAAAATAACAATGCTGCTTTACTCACCTTATAACAATCTATTTTTAGACTTTTACAAGAAAAGTTGCAGGCTTTAAATGGTTAACGTATTTAAAAAGGGGGATGAGTCTGATCAAGGCGTAGCGATATCGCAACCTGAATAAGATCAGGCGCTAAGATAACGAGTCGCAGGATTACCTTGACGAAGTCAGAATGAAAAACATCTACTTGAAGACAATTGTATTAGTTACGGCAGTTCAAACTTAACGCCGATTACATGGGGTTTTGCGTACTCTAACGCTAAGCATATAGACTCAACAAGCCCTTGCTGACTACAGCCCGTCCGCTTTCAATTTCTTGCTCGACATCATCAACTTCGTCGATAGCACCATCCATTACGCCTTGCCCACGGCCCGATGTTTGCGCAAAAGTTTGCGATTGCGAACGTCCTTGATCCGACGCGGAACCTTGAGAGACATTCACCTCTACCAGATTGAGCTGCTGGGCACTCATCATTTCCCGTAGCTTGGGAATGGAAGCTTCAAGAGTTTCTCTTACAGCAGCGTGCTGCGCAGTAAATGCCACAGTTGCCTTATCGTCAGTCACATCGACACGAACCGATATAGGGCCAAGATGCTGCGGATTCAGCCTGATTTCGGCCGAAGGTATTGCTTTGCTGCTCATCCAGACAATCCGCTCTCCTATATCCTTATTCCATTCCGGGTGCGATAGCGGTTTGGTTATTGCCGGAATGTCTGCTTTATTGTCAACAACGGGTTTGTTAGGCTGAATGATGTCTGTTGCGAACCGAGGCAAAGTCTTTTCCACATCATTTAAGTCCCGCTGCTCAACCTGCCCGGCCTGTTCGGATTGCCCGGCATTTCTAAAATATTTTAAGTTAACGTCCTGCTGATTTTGATCCGGCTCACGAGAGGCAGCTTCACTTTGCAGAACTTCACCCGAAATTTTCGTTATCTGATTCGGTTTAGTATGCTCAGTCGATGGTTTTATAAATGACAGCAGCCCATCCTCTTTAATTGTATTTGTAGGTGGTAAATTATTGGCTGGTTTTCCTTGCTCAACTGGAATTACCGAAGGAAGAATGATGGTTGCCAACAACTCTTCTGCTCCTTGATTCTCTGTAACAGCTGCTACCTGTGCTTCACCTTCATCCTGCTTCTTATCAGGTTTATTATTTGATTGCTTTAAATCCATTTGAATCGGAGCATCTTTCGGCATTTGCTCTGCTACATCGACCGCCGCCTCTGACGAGCTTTGTTCAACCGGGACAGTTTTTTCAACGATATTTTGTTCAGTAGGAACAGCCGTTGCAATGACATCATTGCTATTTTGTTGAGAAGAAACAGTCATCGCAACCGCATCTTTACTATTCTGTTGGGCAGGAACGGTCGTTGCAATCACATCTTTGATGTTTTGCTCAGCCTCTGCCGCTTTTTCTCCAGCAGTAGCACCAAAGGTAATATATTTTAATGTGTCGGTCACCGCAGCCAACGCAGCCTCATGATCAACATCGTCCTTTGTTTTGTATGACGGCGGCAAATCATTGCCTAATAAAGCGGCAAAATTTTGCGTATCTACAGGTAATCCGGCAATGCTTGGCGGAGCATTAACGCCTTGCAAAACGGACTGATCCAATACCTGCAAAGGCAACGAATCTTCAGTTTTTATATTACTCAACAACTCGATCTGCGCCACCAATGCCTCCGAAAAGCCTTCGGAAATAACGCTACCATCGGTCAAAGGCGCCGACGCATTTTCAACCATTACGCTGTTTGGTGCTATAGAGGATAAATTTGTACTTTCAATATTCATATTAATCTCCTGAGATTCCACAGGTTATTAAGCATTTATCATGCCGCTTTAATTATTCCGGCCGATTCTGGATGCCCGCTCATCCTGTTCCTGCTGCTCTCGTTTTGCTTCCTGCCTCATTTCTACCATTAAAGCCGAATCGCAGACTTTTTGCAGACTTTGAGTTTTATTATGCAGATCCTCCCAGATTTTTCTTTTGGCCGCTAATTCAGCTTCAATTGCGCTCAGCACCTGTTCTTGGCCTATTATTGCCTTATCGAGCTTATCAATAAACGATCTAAACTCCAGCAGCTGTGCAACATTGACGCCCTTAATACCCAACTGATCGAATCTATGCTGATATTCCTGCCGATAGTTTCTTAAACCTTCAACTTGAGCCTGCATGGACTGGAGTTTTCTCTGAACTGCACCCAGCACTTCCAAAGCGTTTTTTTCCTGTGCCGCCTTAATATCCACAATCGTTTTAATACGTTGCGATTTTTTCACTTAATGTACTCTGTCTCTCAAAGGAACTTGGATTATCTGCCGGTAGTAGCCGTCCTGTTTACGCCGAGCAACAATGCCAGGTCTTGCAAGCTCCGATTCATATCGACCGACTCATCCATGTCCTGCTGCAGAAAATCTAAAATCGCCGGATTTTTTTCAATCGCTTTATCGATTCTGGGATCCGATCCAGCCTGATAAGCGCCTACACTGATTAAATCGCGGTTTTGCTGATAAAGTGAATATAATCGTCTCAACTCGCGTGCCATCTGCAAATGGCCGACATCGATAATATCCGGCATAACGCGACTGATTGAAGCCTCTACATCGATGGCAGGAAAATGGCCCGCTTCGGCCAGACTTCTGGACAATATGATGTGGCCATCCAGCACTCCTCTGGCCGCATCGGCAATAGGGTCATTGGTATCATCGCCTTCGGCCAGAACAGTATAGAATGCGGTTATAGAGCCCCCTCCGTGATCGGCATTACCGGCGCGTTCCACCAAATGCGGCAATTTGGCAAAAACCGAAGGCGGATAGCCTTTGGTGGCAGGAGGCTCATCGATGGCTAGGGCAATTTCACGATGCGCCTGCGCAAATCGCGTTAATGAATCCATCAACAACAAAACATCAAGTCCCTGATCGCGAAAATACTCGGCAATACTGGTTGACAATAACGCGGCATGAACACGCATCAAAGGCGGACAATCCGCAGGCGAAACGACCACCACTGCTCTTTTAAGTCCCTCTTCACCCAAGGTTTTCAGCACGAACTCATTAACTTCTCGTCCCCGCTCGCCGATCAGCCCGACAACAACAATGTCAGCGGTAGTAAATTTGGTCATCATGCCCAGCAGCACACTTTTTCCAACACCGGTGCCGGCAAACAAGCCCATACGTTGTCCGCGGCCCACGCTGAGCATCGAATTTATCGCTCTAACTCCAACATCAAGCGGTTCGCGTATCGGCTTTCGGGACAAAGGGTTAATCGGTACGCCATTGAGCGAAATCAGCGCATCGGTTTTAAGCGGACCTTTGCCGTCAATCGCATTTCCAGCACCATCCAGCACCCGCCCCAGCAAACCGAAACCTACTTTAGCCAGACTGTTTTTACCCATCGGAATGACCCGGCAATCCGGCTCAAGCCCATGAACTTCGGCAGTTGGCATCAAAAAAATTCGCGCATCGGAAAAACCCACGACTTCCGCTTCAACCATTCTGCCGCTTTTAGTCTCGATTCGGCAGCGGGAGCCAATAGCTGCCCGGCAACCCACTGCTTCCAGCGTCAGTCCAACCATACGGGAAAGCCTGCCTTCGACAACAAGCTCAGGCACCTCTTTCAGTTTTTCAGAATACGGTTTTAATTTAGCGAGCCAAATCTGCGACCGGTCTGCAACTGGAATCACGGGCTTTTACCATCGGCAACCGCTCCTGCATCGCTTAAGCCATCAACTTTTGACGCTCCCGGTAACTGCTCCGTGCGTTGCCCTACCTCCCCCGTCTGTGGGGTTGTATCTCCTGATCCGCCCCCTATGGGCGAAGGAAATGCCGCAAGATTACCGGAAGCAGTCGCGGCCGCACTGTCGTGCTCCCGCTCACCGCCCAATAGAGTTGCGATAACTGCGGCCAATCTGTGCTCTACAGTCGCGTCCACATGTGAAATATCGGTATCGACTTCGCAGCCGCCGCGCGTAATCAACGGATCTTCAACTATGCTCCAGCTTGGCGACACATCATCCAGCGCTAATGCGGTTCGCATCAATTCAGCATCTTCAGGGTGTAATTTCAAAGTAATTTTTTGTGATGTCAGAGGCAAGACATTGAGTGTTTCTCGAACAACGGCAACGATTTGTCCAGGGTCTGATTTAATTTCACGACGTATTATTTGCGTTGCAATACCTATAACCAGCTTAACCAGTTCCTTTTCCACTTCTTCATCAAGACGTTTAAACGGCTCGCTTAAAGATTCCAAAAGACTAATCAGTATCGCCGCTTGGCCTTGCAATAAGTGCAAATTATCCTCGTAGCCTTTTTTTGAGCCCTCATCAAAACCTTGCTGAAAACCATGCATTTTGCCCTGCGCGAATGCTTCGTCATACGCCTGCTTTTGCATGGCTTCAATTTCATCAACCGTTAAAATAGGTGTCGGCTCATCCTCAAGTTCCACCGTCTCCGAGTCCCTCAGAGCATCTGCCCCGGAGACATCCGGCATACTCCATAATCTTAACGATTCCAGCTCGGAGGCTGTGAATCTGGGCGTCTTATATGAGTTCATCACCACCTATACCCATCTGTATTTCGCCTGCATCGGCTAGTTTTTTAGCAATAGCCAATATATCTTTCTGCGCCAACTCCACTTCGCTGATCTTGGCCGGAGGAGAAGCTTCCAAGTCGTCACGGAGCATTTCCGCAGCACGCTTGGACATATTGCTGAATATTTTTTCCTTAAGCTCACTGCCTACACCGCGTAACGCCAGTAACAATTGTCCGGTTGAAACTTCGCGCAACAATGTTTGCATACCTCTTTCATCAATCGTAGTAAGGTCTTCAAAGGTGAACATTTTCTCCTGAATTTCTTGAGCCAATTCAGACCTATGCTCGGCAATTCCCGACATCACTAAATCAGCCGCACCGCCATCCAGGAAGTTTAAAATGTTAGCCACTGCATCCACACCGCCGATATTTGTCGACTTAACATTATCGGAGCCGGTTAATTGTTTTTCCATGATTTGATCCAGCTCACGCAGGGCGGCTGGCTGTATGCCTTTCATTGTTGCAATTCTCATCATCAAATCGGAACGCATAGCTTCGGGCAAGAACATCATCACATCAGCCGCCTGTTCACTATCCATCAAGGACATAATAGTCGCGACAATTTGAGGATGTTCCAATCGAATCATATCTGCAATCGATCGGGTATCCATCCATTTCAGCTGCTCAATACCCTTGGTGTTGCCGCCCTGTAAAATCCGGTCAAGAATACTGTTTGCTTTATCTGCACCCAAAGCGCTGATTAACACAGTGCGGATATATTCATCGGTATCCATACCCAGAGCCGTCTGGTTCTTTACCGCGACAATAAATTCCTCAACCACTTCATCCATCATATCTATGGAAATTTCGCCCACGCTTGCCATGGTGATGCCCAAAGTCTGCACTTCTCGGGGAGTCATGTGCTTTAAAACCATCGCCGCCCTATCCATGCCCAAAGCCAGCAACAATACAGCGGCACGATCAATTTGGTTTAAGTCTTTTTTTGGTTCCGCTTTAGCCATCTTTTCGAACCCATGATTTAATAACTTGCGCGACTACTTTCGAATCGTCATCGACCAATCTTTTCACATATTCCAAGCGGTGTTCGTAACTCTGAGGCGTCTCCAGAAGCAACAGATCCTGCATTTCTTCGGGCATGGTAAAATTTACGGTATTCTGGCCGGCCGGTACAGCGACAGGCTGTCCATGCTCATTAAAACGAACAGTTCCTCCTATAGCGTGAGCCTTTTCTTGTGCCTCAGCCAAAGCTAAGGCTTTTTTCTCTTCTATGTCCCGACCGACGAGACTGCGCATGGTCGGGCGCAATACTCCAAAAAGCAGGAATAATACAGCCAACACCGCAGCAACTTGTTTCATAAGATCAAGAAACCAGCCTTGTTCCCAAAGAGGCGTTGCCGGCAATGCCTCAACAAGTTCGTCCAGTTTAAAAGCCACATTAGTGACTGTAACTTGGTCGCCCCGACTACTGTCAAAACCGACAGCCTGCTTTACCAGATCGCTAAAACGATTGATATCTTCCTGCGAATAAGGCTGTGCTTTAGCGGTACCGTCGCTCTGGGCTACACGCCGATCATCGACAACTACGGCCACGGACAATCGGCGCAACGCTCCTGTAGCTAACCGGGTATGGGTAATAGTTTTATCCAGCTCATAATTTCTGGTTGCATTTTTTGCGACTGAACCGGATGGAGCTGGTGAATTTACTGCCGCAGTACCCGGCGGTGTAGTAGCTCCCGTATTTGCCGCAACGGAACCAGGTGCTGCCGCTGGCGTTGTTTCCGGAGCAGTGCCTGCTGGAGTCGGTTGATTTGATAACGCGCCGGGGACTCCTTGAATAGCCGACAATGAACTTTTCTCTTCCGATGTTTGCTCGCTTCTTAAAGCCGGCAAATCCGGATTGAACATTTCCTGGGTTCTGTCTGTCTCGGTAAAGTCCACATCCGCTGAAATTTGCACACGCATTCCATCGCTTCCGACCAATGGCGACAAAATATTTTCAATCCGTCCCATTAGATGCTCTTCAATATTTTTCTTATATTCGAATTGTTTGGAGGTCAAATTACCCGCTACTGATGAGTCATTGCTGTTTAATAGCTGACCCTTTTGATCGACAACTGTCACTTGCTCAGCGTCCAGTTGCGGCACACTGGAAGCCACTAGATGAATAATTGATTCAACTTGGCCTTTATCCAGCGATCTGCCTTGATATAAATTGACTATGACTGAAGCGCTAGGCTTCTTGCGCTCTCGCACAAACACCGACTGAACAGGAACAGCTAACAGTACCCTGGCCGTTTTTACATTCTGGATAGACATAATGGTTCGTGCAATCTCACCTTCCAAGGCCCGTTGGAAGCGTACTGTTTCAATACTTTTGCTGGTGCCGAAGCCCTGATCTTTATCCAGCAACTCATACCCCAGGCTATTACTTTTGGGCAAACCCTGCGCCGCTAATTTAAGCTTTACTGTGCTCACCTGATCCATCGGCACCATAATAGCGCCGGAACCGGTTTCGACTTTATATTTAATATTTTCTTTATTAAGAACTTCAAGAATTTCAGCCACATCACTTTCACCGATTTCGGAATACAAGCGTCCATAAGAAGGTTCCTGTGACCATAATACAATAGCAACGCCAATAGCGACGCTCAAAGCCAGACCCAGCATTAATCCGATCTGGCGTGCTATGGTCAGCCCGGCCAGACCTTTAATAGCGGGATGCGCATCGACCTTGGTCGCAAAAATATGAGACGCCTCACCTTCAAGATGATCCTTGCCCTTTGCCGTTGGATCATGCTGGCGATTTGCTTCAATTAAACTGTTACCGCTCTGTTCGCTCATTTTTTAATTACTGTTTGCCGCACTACATTGGCATATTCATGACATCTTGATAGGCTTCAACTAATTTATTCCTGACCTGCAGCATTGCCTGAAATGAAACACTCGCTTTTTGCGAAGCCACCATAACCTCAGCCAAACTTACATTAGTATCGCCCGATTCAAAAGCTTCCGTCATTTTTCCGGCGGTTTGTTGGGTGTCATTAACAGCGCCAATGGTCTGCTTGAGCATTGCGGCAAAATCGGCGCCGCCACCGCCAGTCTCTTGTACTTTGCTGCCGGCTTCAAGAGACATTGCCCGCATTTGAGCCAAAACTTGATTTACATTCATCTCACTCATGGGTTTTTCCTCTTACTTTCTTAATAGTACAGAGCTTGAAGCATTTTTAATGCCACATGTTAACATGAAATAATAATGCCGGAATCTTTCATCCTGGCCATCTTATAGCGGAGCGTTCTAGGACTGATACCCAGTTTTTCAGCGGTTATCTTACGGCTACCGTTTTCCATCTGTAATGTCTGCAAAATGATGCTTTCTTCGGCGGAACGAACACCTTCACCCAAACCGACAACCTCTTGTTTTTCATCTTTAAAGTCAGGAATAGACGGGGTGTGCAATCTCGCTGTAACCTCGGATGAAGAACTGATCGTAGTCATCGAATATAAGTCCTCAAACACTAAATCATCCACTGTAATCTTGTCGCCGGTTCGCAAAATTAGAGCCCGTTGCACCACATTATCCAACTCCCTTACGTTACCTGGCCAGTTGTAAGTCAGCATTTTTTCAATAGCCTTATTATCGAATTCAGGCAATTTTTTGCCTTCCTGACTATGCCGCTGCATCAATTCCTGTGTCAACGGCAAAATATCGCCCGGCCTGTCACGTAACGGCGGGATATTAATAGGAAACACGCTAAGACGGTAATATAAATCCTCGCGGAACCCTCCTTGTTCGACTTGATTTTTTAGTTTCTGATTAGTGGCCGCCAAAATTCTGACATTCAGTTTGATTTTTTTTGAACTACCCAAACGCTCCACTTCCTTTTCTTGCAATACCCGCAGTAATTTTGCCTGCAAGCCTAAATCCATTTCGGCTATTTCATCCAACAGCAAAGTACCGCCTTGCGCTTGTTCGAATTTTCCCGGCATAGCCTGAACGGCTCCGGTATAAGCGCCTTTTTCATAACCGAACAACATCGCTTCGAGCATATTTTCAGGAATAGCCGCGCAGTTCACTGCGATAAAAGGCCCTTGATGGTATGTTGAATTCTGATGGATATAGCGAGCAATAACCTCTTTACCGGTTCCACTTTCGCCCTGCAACAATACAGTGACATCGGTTTTAGCGACTTTGGCCGTCAGGTTATAGAGTTTTTTCATGCTGTCGTCTTGCACGATTCGCTGATCATCTACTGTATTGGCGGCTGCCGGATTGGCAACCACATAATCGGCCACTTTGTTTACCAGCGCCTGTGCATCGAATGGTTTGATCAAGTAGTCCGAAGCACCTGCCTGCATCGCTTCGACGGCCTTGGGAATGGTTCCGAAAGCGGTCATCAGCAACACCGGAGTCTCGGAATATTTATGCTGCATATTCTTCAGTAATTGAAAACCGTCCATAACCGGCATCTGCACATCGCTAACGACCAGTTTAAACTGGCCGTGCTCCAGCTTGATTAATGCTTCGGTGCCGTTGCGAGCCGAAACTACATGATAGCCGCTTATTTCCAGGGTATCGCAAAGTGCTTCGCATAACGACAAATCATCTTCAACGACCAACACATCATACTGTTTCATGGCTCAGTTCTCCTTGATTATGGCTTTGATGGTGATTTTTACCGGACAAATCTGTCTGGAACAGATTTGCATTTACCCGAAGGGCATCAGGCTGGATAGCCTTATGTGAAAAACCGCCCGGCAACAAATTATATGCCTGATTTATACAGGGCAGGACTAATGAAAAAGCAGTGCCTTGTCCCAGAACCGACTCAACCTGGACATCGCCTCCATGCGCTTTCACTACACTGTCGACGACAGCCAAGCCCAAACCGGTACCGTAAGTCTTGGTGGTAAAGAACGGTTCGAAAATCCGCTGCCTAAGTTCTTTATCAATGCCTGGACCATTGTCTTTAATGACGATCCGCAGCTTACCCCCATCAAGCTGATCCAGTTTGATAGATACGCATCCCGCCTGCCCTACCGCATCGACCGCATTATTCAATAAATTAAGCAACGCACCGCGCAAGGCGTTTTCATTACCCAGCATTACATCATTTTGCACCTGATTGATAATCTGCAAATCAATCCCACCGCTGCCGGTATATTCTTTTACCGATTCCCTGAGATGATCTAATAGCTCGGCCAATGAAAAAGTCTCCATTGCCAAGCGCCCGTCTTTAGCAAAGATCAACATATCGTTGACTTGCCTTTCCAAATATTGCAGGCGCTCAAGAATTTTTTGCGAAAACCGCTGCCGCTTTTCATTATCCAATACCGGACTGCTCATTTGCGATGCGTAGAGAATTGCTGTCGCCAGCGGCGTTCTGACCTGATGCGCCATACTCGCGACCATTTCCCCCATTGCCGATAACTGCTTTTGCTGATTCAGCATATCCTGCAAGTTTCGCATTTCACTGACATCGGATAACAAAACGATTTGTCCGGAATCGGTAGGATCATTATGTGCGATGTCTCTACTAACGGTCATATTGACCCGTTTGCCGTTACGCAATTGGCGCTCATGAGGATTACCAACAACCGGAATCAGGCTGCGGACGACCACATCGGGCCAATTCATGCCGATCAACGGTTCGCCTAAAAAATCAATCGCTACCGCATTACAATCCAGAACTTTCCCGTCCGCATCCAACACAATAACGCCGGCCGGAAGCGCTGCCAGTATTTTCTCCAAGCGGCTGGCAAGTTTTTCTTTTTCTTCAAGCGTTTTAAGCCGTTCACTATGGGCGAAGGCAAGTTCGCCATGCAGTTTAGCAACTTGCTCTTCCAATCCTTGATATGAAACGGATAAATTTTGGGATAGCTCGTTAAAAATGCGGAACGCATCGGTAAGCTGCTCGGTTTTCTTAATTTTATGAGTATTCATGTCTGATCGCTCTGATTTACTACAACTTAAACTTGTTTAAACTAAATAAGCAAAAAACAGACCAAATATTATTTTATTTATTTTCAATACCTTAAAATAAGACGCCAAAAAAATGACTTTCTTTTAACGCTGCAAATCATATTTGCGTAATTTTTCAACCAACGTCGTACGCCGCATATTCAAGCGTTTAGCTGCATGAGCCACCACCCCACTACATTCGTTTAACGCCTGACGTATCAAATCGACCTCTAAAACATTCAAGTATTCTTTCAGATCTATACCCTGCTCCGGCAACTGCGCTAAAGCGCCGGATGAACCCTCAAAAGCACCGACAACTTCAATTTGCCCGAGCTGATCATCATCTTCTTCTAAATTAACTGATTCCGTATAATCAATAATTTCTTCAGAAGCCTTATATTTTTGAAACTTTTCCGGTAGATCAGCCGCCTCAACGAGTCCTTTGGGATTAATAATGGCTAATCTTTCAATTAAATTTGCCAGTTCCCTGACATTACCCGGCCACTCATGTTGCATCAGCACGGTTAATGCCGCATTGGTGAGCCGCACTGAACCGCGATTTGACGCTTCCATGCGGGCGATAAGATCATTCACTAACAAGGGAATGTCTTCAACCCTGTTCTTTAAGGCAGGTATTTCGATAGGAAAAACATTTAGGCGGTAAAACAGGTCTTCTCGAAACCGGTTCTCTTTAATCTCATTTTCTAAATACCTGTGCGTAGCAGCAATAACCCGCACATCGCAATGTATGGTTTTGTTGCTGCCTACGCGTTCAAAAGTACGTTCCTGCAATACGCGCAATAACTTGACCTGCATAGCCAAAGGCATATCGCCGATTTCATCCAGAAAAAGCGTCCCGCCTTCGGCCATTTCAAAGCGGCCTTGCCGAGAGGTTAAAGCTCCGGTAAACGCTCCCTTTTCATGACCGAACAGCTCGCTTTCCAGCAATTCACCTGGAATCGCGCCGCAATTAATAGGTACAAATGGTTTTTCTTTGCGTAAAGAACCATCATGCAAAGCCCGGGCAACGACTTCTTTTCCTGTTCCCGATTCGCCCAGAATCAAAACCGTCGCGTCCGATTCCGCAACCTGATCAATCAACTTACGGATACCAGCAATAGCCTGACTTTTACCTTTTAGCCGCTCAACTGAAGACGAACGACGATCAGGCGTCTCACGCACCGTAAAATTTGTTGCGGCACCGGATACTGCCGGCAATTTATCCAGTATCGGTTTCAGGATAGGATAGGTAGTCGGCCACTCCAGCACTTGGGACACGCTATTAGCGATTAAGGTAGATAACTGAAGCCCAGTGCCTTTATTAATTACTAGGATGACAGGAATTTTATCAGCCCGTCCGATAATATCACTGACCACAGTTGCCTGTTTATCGATGCCGTCACCGACAAAAACCCCGCATAACTGATCGGTTTCGTTAAAATAAGGCGCATATTCCGTAGAACCAACTGCTTCTATGCTGTATCCCATAAACTGAAAAACCGCCTCCAGCTGTTGGATTCTTGTTTTATTATCATCAATTAACAAAATACGCGGCAACGCCATATTTTCACACTCATCACTCTCATTATTATTGGCCATTGGAATTGACCTTACATCTTCCGCAACAATACCTGCTGCTCATCACTCAGCATTGCCTTACATCATCCATTTTAATTTTAGCTGCTTAATAAAGTTAAGCATCGAATCAGTATTATGTCAAAATTCTTTTTATTTCATGCTGTTCTATGATCTTTTTAATGTTATTTACACAAATAGATCAATCTACTAAGTTATCTCTACGCTTGACAAAAATTTCTCATCATAGACACTAGGGCTGTTTTCACAACCCAAGGAGGCGCTTTCTTTGAACGATATGTCCCTTAGTATGTTGTTTGGCATACTTGCCACCATGCTTATTCTTTCTGCTTTTTTCTCCGGCTCGGAAACAGCTTTGATGACGCTAAACCGGTATCGTTTAAGACATCTGGTTAAGCTGAAACATTCCGGCGCAATCAAAGCGCATACATTATTACAACGGCCTGAACGCTTGCTCGGCCTGATTTTACTGTGCAACAATTTTGTTAATAATTTTGCATCGTCAATAGCGACTGTCATTGCCATTAAGCTCTACGCCGATGAAGAATCCAGTGTCGCTATCGCTGCGGTAATTTTGACTATCGTGATGCTGATATGCTCAGAAGTAACGCCCAAAACGATTGCTGCGATCAAACCGGAGCCGCTTGCCTTCCCTGCCGCCTGGGTTTATACGCCTTTGCTAAAAATCCTTTATCCTATCGTTTGGCTCGTTAATTTATTTGTTAATCAATTACTTAGAATAATTCGTATCGATATCCAAAAAAATCACCATGAGGTAATCAATAAAGACGAATTAAAAAGCATTATCAGCGATGCAGAAAGCTTAATGCCTCCACGCTACCAAAAAATGCTGATGGGTATACTCGATCTTGAATCGGCGACGGTTGAAGACATCATGACGCCTCGCAATGAAATTATCGGCATAGACCTTGACTGGCCGATTGAAGACATCGTCAACCAAATAAAAACCAGTCCGCATATCCGATTACCTGTTTATAAAACCAGCATTGACAGAATTATCGGTTTTATTCATTTAATAAAAATACTTGCGCTGGTTAATCAGGAAGATTTTGACAAGCAGACCATAATAAATCACTTGGACAAACCCTCGTTTATCCCTGACAGTACACCGGTGCACAATCAGATGCATCGATTCAAACATGAAAAGATCCGCATAGGTTTGGTAGTCG
This sequence comes from Methylobacter sp., assembly GCF_004322395.1. Taxonomy (GTDB): domain Bacteria; phylum Pseudomonadota; class Gammaproteobacteria; order Methylococcales; family Methylomonadaceae; genus Methylobacter_A. Next base: position 772 of record NZ_SCTW01000043.1, on the reverse strand, counting down.
ATGAGTATGGCGATGTGCAAGGGCTGGTTACACTTGACGATTTACTTCAGGAAATCGTAGGTGAATTGATTACAGACGAGGTCGCTGTAAGAGTCCAAAATGACGGCAGCTATCTGGTCGATGCCAATATTACAATCAGGGAATTAAACCGCATCACTCAATGGTCGTTACCCACAGAAGGGCCAAAGACACTTAACGGACTCATCATCGAGTTTATGGAAACCATACCTGAAATCGGAACCAGCATTAAACTGCATGACTACCCTCTGGAAATCTTAAAACGGGACGAGAATAGTGTTAAGTTGGTTAAATTTTTGCCCAGAAAATAAATTCTTATCACAATATAAATAAGCCATAATCAAAAAAATGGAATTTCTTGAATAACTAAAATAATACCGTCTATAATCAAAGTTCGTTTAAAGATGTGTTACCACAACAATGGCAAAACTCACTGTTTTTTTTAAAGATAAAGCAATCCATTCGGGCCTGTTTGAAAACGGTATTGTGCGTATCGGACGCGATGAAACCAATGATTTAACTATTGATAGCTTGGCAGTCGCTCCGGCTCATGCCGTTATAGTTATTCGTGACGCTGACTACACTATCAAGCAACTCAATGATGAATTTCCGCTTATCATCAACGGTGAAAAAATCAAAACATGCAACCTCAATAACAACGACACTATATCCCTGGGAAAGCATGACATCATTTTCAATACTACTGAATCGGTATTGAATAGCCTCATTGATGAAGATGTAAAATCACTTAATC
>NZ_SCTW01000006.1 GCF_004322395.1 Methylobacter sp. | reverse complement strand
TCAATGACGTGACCGGATTAATCGACAGCAATGTAAAAAACAGCCGGGAGCTTGTCGAGCAAAAAATTATATATCCCGGCAAAGAGTGGTATGACAAAATTGCTATGGTTGCGTTGTCCTTGCCGACTCAGAGTCAGGTTATTTTTCAGGTTTGGGTAGCGGAACCGGCCATGCAGAAAATAAAGGCTTTACCTGTTATTGGAAAGGAGCTGGGCTCCAATACAGATATGTTGCTGAAAGGCTTGGTCAAGCAATTAAAATCCAGAGCCGAACAGGCTTTTGAGAATGCAGTCGATGCGATAAAAAAATCACAATTTTGGGATGGAAAACGCAAGATTGAAGTAGCTCAATAGCAGCGGAAGCAAAAATGACGAGGCGATCGTTTTGGTCGCCCTGCCATCTTTATCAATGATATTGTCTCTTATTTTGCAAAGGTCATTTAACCAGACTCAACAACACCCCCGCCGCTACCGCAGAACCAATCACACCGGCGACATTAGGTCCCATCGCATGCATTAGCAGGAAGTTATGCGGATTGCTCTCCAGTCCCAGTTTATTGGCCACCCGAGCCGCCATCGGCACAGCAGAGACACCGGCGGCGCCGATCAGCGGATTAATCGGAGTGCTGCTGAATTTATTCATAATTTTCGCCATGACCACGCCGGCCGCCGTGCCGATACTGAAGGCAATTGCTCCCAAGCCCAAGATTCCCAAGGTCTTGATTTGCAAAAAGGCTTCTGCGCTGAGTTTTGAGCCTACCGCCAAACCCAGGAAAATAGTTACGATATTGATCAGTTCGTTTTGCGCGGTTTGACTCAAGCGTTCAACTACGCCGCAGGCATTCATCAGGTTGCCCAGTGCGAACATGCCGATTAAAGGCGCCGCCGACGGTAACAACAAGGTGCAGATAACAAGCAGCATTAACGGAAAGACGATTTTTTCGGTTTTGCCTACTACACGCAACTGCTGCATTTCGATTTTGCGTTCATCTTCGGTAGTTAAGGCGCGCATGATCGGCGGTTGTATCAGTGGTACGAGAGCCATGTAGGAATAAGCCGCAACTGCAATGGCGCCCAATAAGTCAGGCGACAGTTTTGAGGCTACATAAATGGCGGTCGGGCCGTCGGCGCCGCCGATAATGCCAATCGCGGCGGCGTCTCTTAAAGTAAATTCCAGCCCCGGTATAGCGTTGAGTGCCAGTGCTCCCAGTAATGAGGCAAAGATGCCGAACTGCGCCGCAGCGCCCAACAGCAAGGTTTTTGGGTTAGCCAGCATCGGGCCGAAATCGGTCATAGCGCCGACGCCCATAAAAATCAGCAACGGGAATATGCCGAGCTTAATGCCGTAGTACAGGTAATATAAAATACCGCCTTCTTCGGCGATACCGGCAACCGGGATATTGCTGAGTATTGCGCCAAAGCCTATCGGCAAAAGCAGCAAGGGTTCAAAGCCTTTTTTAATAGCCAGGAATAACAGCAAGAAGCCGACCAGCATCATGAAGGCTTGACCACCGGTAAAGTTGTAAATACCGGTGCTTTGCCAGAGTGAAATAAGATTTTCCATGAGATGTCTCTTTATTAAATCATATAGGGGGCGACCGGTTGGCTGCCCTTGTTCAGATTTGCGAAGGACGCAGGCGACCGGCCGGCCGCCCATAGGGTTCTTCGTGCGCTTTGTGAATATCCTCTATAAAAAAATCAATACATCGCCACCGGCAACGGCACTGCCTTCTTTGATATTCACAGTGCTGACGATACCGGCCGTTTTGGAACGCACTTCGGTTTCCATTTTCATTGCTTCCATGATGACTACGACATCGCCTTCGGCAACGATGCTGCCTACATCGACCAGAATTTTCAAAATATTGCCGGCCATTGGAGATTCAACTACTGCGCCGCTGCTGGCTATCAGTGCTGCATGGGTTGTGACGGAGGCGGCCGGCTGAATCGTCAGGGCTGCGTTGTTAGCGCCGACGATGACGCTAAAGTTCCTGCCGTCGACGTTGACGGTATAGGTTTCCGTTTGCGGTTGGGGCGGCGGGGTAGGGGTGCCAGCGTTGGCTGCGGCTGCATTGGCGGCAGCAAAAGCTTGCGCATCCGGTGCGGCTTCAAAGGCGGCCGGATTGCCCCGGTTAGCCAGGAATTTCCAGCCGACTTGCGCAAACAAACCGTTGATCAAAGCGTCTTCTTCGATGTTGGCGGCTAGAGTGACGCCTTCGGCTTGGGCTTTTTCGCGCACTTCGGCAACCAGCTTATCCATTTCAGGTGCGAGTAGATCGGCCGGACGGCAGGTAATCGGTTGTGCACCGTTCAGTACCTTATCTTGCAAGTCTTTATTGACCGGCGCGGGCGTTGCCCCGTATTCGCCTTTTAAAACCCCGGCGGTTTCCTTGGTGATGTTTTTGTAGCGTTCGCCATTCATCACATTGATTACGGCCTGGGTGCCGACGATCTGCGAAGTCGGAGTGACCAGCGGAATAAAGCCTAGATCTTCGCGAACGCGGGGAATTTCCAGCAGGACTTCGTCGAACTTGTCGGAGGCGCCTTGTTCTTTTAGCTGGCTTTCCATATTGGTCAGCATGCCGCCCGGTACTTGAGAAATCAGGATGCGGCTATCGACGCCTTTTAAGCTGCCTTCGTATTGCGCATATTTTTTCCGTATATCTCTAAAATAGGTAGCAATGTGTTCCATTTTGACCAGATCCAGACCGGTAGCGCGTCCAGTGCCTTCTAAACTGGCGACGATGGTTTCGGTGGGGCTGTGGCCGTAAGTCATGCTCATTGATGAAATGGCTGTATCGACATTATCCACGCCCGCTTCGGCTGCTTTGATCAGTGTACCCACGCTCAAACCGGTGGTTGCATGGCAATGCAGATGGATGGGAATATGGGTGCTGTCTTTCAGACGGCTGACCAGTTCAAAGGCATCGTAAGGCTTGAGCAATCCGGCCATGTCTTTGATGCAAATGGAGTGCGCGCCCATGTCTTCAATCTGTTTGCCCAAATCCACCCACAAATCCATAGTGTGTACAGGACTGGTAGTGTAGGAGATGGTGCCTTGTGCATGTGCGTCGGTTCGAAGTACGGCTTTGATTGCGTGTTCAATGTTGCGCATGTCATTCATTGCATCAAAGACGCGGAACACGTCGATACCGTTGATTACGCAGCGCTCGACGAACTTATCCACGACATCATCGGCATAATGGCGATAGCCCAAGATATTCTGACCGCGAAACAGCATTTGCTGAGGCGTGTTGGGCATTGCAGCTTTTAGCAAACGCAGTCTTTCCCAAGGGTCCTCGCCCAGATAACGGATACACGCATCAAAGGTCGCGCCGCCCCAGGATTCAATTGACCAGTAACCGATCTGGTCAAGTTGCTCACAAATCGGCAGCATGTCTTCAATGCGCAAACGGGTTGCCAAAATAGATTGATGAGCATCACGCAGAACGACTTCGGTGATACCTAAGGGCTGCTTTTTAACGGTGGACATGCTTGTTGTTTCTCCTGAAACATTAATTTGTAATTACTCAGCAGTTAGAAAAATAGAACGCAGATGCCAAAAGTAGGCGCCTCTAAGCGACGCAGATAAATGCGATGAGCGCTGATCATTATTTAATCATAATTATCTGTGTCATCTGCGTTCTATTGTATTTAATCATTAACATTGTGGCTGTTAGTTATGTTTTTTGCGGTACTGGTGCACGGCGGCAGTTATCGCTGCAACAACGCTTTTATCAATGTCGGTGGTAATGCCGGGGATTGTTTTTGATATCGGTATTTCCGGGAAAAAGCGTTGTACCAGTGCCGACATGATGTTGATTGCAACTACCAGCATGGTCAAAAACAAGAATACTATACCCATCCCGGCAAACATTAATTCAATTCCGCTAGCCATTTGTTCTGTCATGGTTGATCACTTATTTAAAAATCATTAACCATTGAATTGTATCATAGGCAAAATTCATAACTAATCGTTGTTTTTTTTTCATGTCGATTGTGATCGTTAGTCTTTTGGCTATGCAGTTTTGAACGCGTACAATACGCGCCATTGTAAATGCTTGTTATAGGGGTAAAAATATGACAAATAAAGAACACGACGAAAATATACAGTGGCAAGACAAATTAACGTCTGAGCAATTTAATATTTGCCGCCTGAAAGCCACCGAACCGCCTTTTACCGGCAAATACGTCGATTGCAAAAAAGACGGTATTTATCATTGCATTTGCTGCGGCAACCCGTTGTTTGATTCGGCGACTAAATATGACTCAGGCTCCGGCTGGCCGAGCTTCTGGGACGTACTGTCCGAAAACAGCGTGGCTGAGCATGTCGATGTCAGTCACGGCATGCGCAGAGTTGAAGTAACCTGTAAATCCTGCAATGCGCATTTAGGCCATGTATTTGAGGATGGCCCGCAACCGACAGGATTGCGCTACTGCATTAATTCCGCAGCATTAGACTTGAAAGAGAGACCATGAGCGTCAGACAACAAGTTCAAAACTTACTGGATTTTATCGATGCCAGCCCTAGTCCCTGGCATGTCGTAAAAACTATCGAGGTTCAGCTTGCGGCGCAAACACCCGCGTGGGAGCGTCTCGACGAAACGGCCAAGTGGACATTAAAGCCGGGCGGGCGTTATTACGTAGTGCGTGACGATTCGTCTATCGTTTTGTTTATACAAGGGCAAAAGCCGCTGGCTGAAACCGGCTTTAAAATTATCGGCGCGCATACCGACTCCCCCGGATTGAGAATAAAACCGAATGCCGCGAGCAATACCGACGGCTTGTTAAGGTTAGGCGTTGAGGTTTACGGTGGGCCGATACTGGCGACTTTTACCGACAGGGATTTAAGCCTTGCAGGGCGGATCGCTTATAAAAACGATCAGGACCAGATAGTTGGTGCCCTGGTCAAATTTGATCAGCCGCTGCTGCGTTTGCCTAATCTGGCAATACACATGAACAGGGCGGTTAATGAAGAAGGCCTAAAGCTGCAAAAGCAGACCGAGTTGCCGTTGATTTTATCGGCATTGGCTGAGAAACAATTGCCGCAAACTTATTTTTCGGCGTTGCTGCAACAGCAAACCGGCATAGCCGCTACACACATTTTATCCTGGGATCTGGCCGTGTACGACACGCAGAAAGGGGCTTTCTGGGGAGCGGAAAGCGAATTTTATGCAAACAGCCAGCTGGATAATCTGGCCTCGTGCCATGCGGCATTACAGGCGCTGCTTGATAACTCTGAATTGCAGCCGGATAGTACGCGGGTTTGTGCATTATTCGACCATGAAGAAATCGGCAGTCAAAGCAATAAAGGCGCTGAAGGAAGCTTTCTGCCCGATGTACTCCAGCGCATCGCTTTAGCGACCGCAACCGACAGCGAGGATTATGCCAGAGCGCTGGCGAAAAGTTTCATGATCAGCGCGGATATGGCGCATGCTTATCAACCTAACTTTCCTAACGCATACGATCCCGACCATAAAGTCATCGTCAACAAAGGCCCGGTGATTAAAGTCAATGCCAATCACCGCTACAGCTCGGAAAGTGTTTCGGCAGCGATGTTTGCCGATTGGTGCGAACAGGCCGGAGTGCCGTACCAGAAATATTCGCATCGCTGCGATCTGCCTTGCGGCAGCACAATTGGGCCGATTACTTCCGCAAAACTGGGCATACGCTCAGTCGATGTCGGCAATCCAATGTGGGCAATGCACAGCATTAGGGAAAGTGCCGGGGTGTTAGACCATGATTATATGATAAGAGCAATGAAATGGTTTTTTGCTTTACGTTAATGAACTAAGCGCTTAACAAGAAATCGGCAGGTAGTTTTGTTTTTACAGAGCTGCTGTGGCCTTTACATTCAGAGATATACATTCTGACTTGAATATCACGGCGCTAATATTTTTATTATTAAAGTGCCGCTAGCGCGACGTTATTTGAATCGGATTCTCGCATCACCTTGCGTAACATCAGTTAATGAACTAAGTTTAGATGGATTAAAGTGGTAGAATACATAAACACATCAAGAAATACAGTATATTTTATAATTACCCATACGCCAGAATAAATGAAGCTTATCAATGCACCAGGCGTTTTTTTTAGCATAGTCTTGTTATTTTCACAGCATGCCATCGCTGATGATGTCGAATATAAAGTCAAAGCAGGTTACCTATACAATTTCACCAAATTTATTACTTGGCCTGCGGATAACAGTGAGACCTTTAATCTCTGTATTATGGGCGAAGATCCTTTCAACGATTTAATCGATCCCATCGAACAGCGATCGGCATTTGGACGACCTATTAAATTATTCAGATTTAATAACTTCAATAAAGATCAGCGCTGCCATATTCTTTTTATCAGTTCTTCAATTAAAGATAACCTTTCGCTCAAAGGTATGCTGGTTATTCATGACGAAGATAAAACATTAACTGTTGGTGAGAGTAAAGATTTTGCAGCTCAGGGTGGAATGATTGGTTTTATTAACAGACAGGGCAAAATAAAGTTACAAATTAATTTGAAAATGCTGCAACAGAGCGATTTAAAAATCAGCGCAAAATTATTGGAAGTCGCTGAGCTTGTTGAGGGAGAAAACAATGATTAAGTTTATTCGTAATCTGTCGATAAATCGCAAGCTGCTGTTAATTCTATTGTTTTCAAGTGCTTCATCGTTACTCTTTGCCGGTCTGCTTTTGATAGTGCTTGAAATTTCAGAGTTTCAGAAAAATACCCGGGATGATCTATCAGCCGTGGCCCGAATTGTAGGTAATCGTAGTACTGCTGCCTTAATGTTTGGAGATAGCGATTTAGCTAACGAAAATTTGTCCGTATTCGATAACTTGCCGGACGTGCAGTTAGCGTGTCTTTATGATGCGCAGGATATTGTTTTTGCACAATTACAGAAAAAAGATCACAAAACATGGATATGTCCTGTATCGATTAAGTCTGAAATAACCCGATTTGAAAATGATCATTTACATATAACTCAACCGATTGTTGTAGATGGCGCAGAACTCGGTACGGTTTATATTCATGCCGATTTGACTCTTGCCTATTGGCGTAGAATTCAGTTTTCCGGGCTTATACTTCTGGTGTTGGCCGGAGTATCGATATTGAGTTTCTTTTTATCAGCACCGTTGTTAACGCTTATTTCCTCGCCGGTAAAAAAACTAGTCGATAAGGTTAAAAATATTAGCGATACGAAAGATTATTCGTTGCGAGCGGTTAAAGTTAATAATGATGAGCTGGGTGTTCTGGTAGATGCCTTTAATGGCTTAATTGGCACCGTTGAAATTCAAAACCGGGCTTTGACGCAGGCAAAAGATCGTTATTTGGCCCTTTATGATGACAATCCGACAATGGTGTTTAACTTGGATGTTGATGGTCGTATTTTGTCGGTTAACCGTACCGGCGCCAAACAACTTAATTTGTCTGTAGAAGAGTTGCAAGGTTGTTCGATTTCCGATTTTGTTCATGTAGATGATTTGCTTGGCATGCATAGCTTATTTGAGCGTTGCCTGACGCGTCCTTTGCAGGTGTATAAACAGGAAATCAGGCAGGTCTGTAATAATGGAAGGATCATTTGGGTTAGGGCAACAGCAAGATTGGTCGAAAATGAAAATCAACAAAGCAGTTTGTTGCTTGTTGGTGAAGACATTACCGAAGCTCGTTTGCTGAATGAAAAAATTGCTTATCAAGCCAGTCATGATGCCTTGACAGGCTTGGCGAACCGTAGCGAACTCGATAGGCATATTAAGCAGACAGTTGCCCTAGCCTGTGAGGACGGCTCTGAACATGCCTTGTGCTATTTGGACCTGGATCAATTTAAGGTGGTTAATGATACGTGTGGGCATCTTGCAGGTGATGAGTTGCTTAGGCAGTTGGGTGAGTTATTAAGAAAATATATACGGCGGAATGATTTTGTGGCGCGTCTCGGGGGTGATGAGTTTGGTGTGTTGATGAACAATTGTTCATTAAACGAGGCGTCTCGAGTTTGTGAGACTTTACGCGATTTGATCAGGGATTTTCGTTTTGCCTGGGAAGATAGAAGTTTTACTATTGGTGTAAGTATTGGTATTTCAGCTATAAACGGTTCCAGCGGTAATGCCGTTAATCTACTTAAAGAGGCCGACGCCGCCTGTTACGCGGCAAAAGATAAAGGCCGAAATCGGGTGCATGTTTTCCGGCCTGATGATGAAGAGTTGGCTATACGGCATGGAGAAATGCAATGGGTAGAAAAAATTCAGCAGGGACTGGAACAAAACCGATTCTGCCTGTACGGACAGCCGATAGTATCGATTGCTAATAATGACGAAGGCATGCATTTTGAAACTTTAGTTCGTTATCAGGAAAATAATGGGCAGATTATTCCGCCCGGTGCATTTTTACCGGCGGCGGAACGCTATAACTTGGCATCTTTGCTGGATCGTTGGGTGATCAGTCATTTGTTTGAATGGATAGCGACGAAACAGGGTTTTCTGGATGAGCTATCATTGTGTTCAGTTAATTTATCCGGCTTGTCGCTGTCCGATGAAACCATGCTGGCGTTTATTTCAGAGCAGTTCTCCAAGTGGGCGCTTCCTCCACATAAAATCTGTTTTGAGGTCACCGAAACAGCAGCTATCGCTAATCTATCCAATGCAACTAAGTTTATTAATCAATTGAAAGAGCGGGGCTGTTTTTTTTCTCTGGATGACTTTGGCAGCGGCTTATCTTCATTCGCCTATTTGAAGAACCTGCCGGTTGATTTTCTTAAAATCGATGGGTTGTTTGTTAAGGATATACTTGATGATAAAGTTGATCTTGCGATGGTGAAATCAATTAACGAAGTCGGTCACGTTATGGACAAGAAAACGATTGCCGAATTCGTCGAAAACGAACAAATCTTTAATTTGCTTTATGTCCTGGGCGTCGATTATGCGCAAGGCTACGGAATCGGCAAACCTGTGCCTCTGGATGAACTCAAACTTATAAAGCCTTATTCGGGGGCATCAAAATGAGAGTCGAAGCTGCACTCATCGTTAACTGTTTAGCGTTGATGCTTTATTGCAGTGATTCCGCTAGGGCGGCATCAGAAAAAATGGATGATTTTTTCGCCATGTCGCCGGCTGAATTGGCAGCAACGCCGGTTACTATCGCGACGGGTACGCCAATGCTGGTTTCCCAATCAGCTGCCGTGACCAGTGTTATTACTGCTGAGCAAATCAAATCCATGGGTGCAACCGAGCTGCACGAGGTGCTGGAAACAGTCCCAGGCGTTCATGCCAGTATTCAAGCACTGACCGGTGATTATAACTACAGCATGCGCGGTATACAAAATGCGTCAAATTCGCAGATCCTGATATTGTTAAACGGTACCCGGGTTACCTCGGCTTATCGCGGTACGCTAATGATCGGCTTGGAGCTGCCAATTGAAGCGATTCAACAAGTAGAAGTGATACGCGGACCGGGCTCGGCGCTTTATGGCGCCGATGCTTTTGCCGGCGTTATCAATATCATCACCAAAAAAGCCAAGGACATCGATGGCACTACTGTCGGCGGCAGGGTTGGTGATCATGATAGTCAGAGTGGATGGGGGCAGCACGGTACAACGTGGGCGGGTTGGGATATTGCGACCAGTTTGCAATATCAGCATAGCGGCGGTGATAGTGGCCGCGTGGTTAAATCTGATAGCCAAACGGCATTGGATAATGCGCTTGGAACTCATGCGTCTCATGCTCCCGGTAGTTTGGATACACAATATGAAAACTTTAATGGTCATCTGAACTTACAACGCAAACATTGGGATATTGGCTTCTGGGCATTTAGTGGAGAGAATGGTCTTCGTGCAGGCGCTGCGGGCGCCTTGGATCCGAAAGGCGTTATAAATGGTGAACAATATGTTGGCGATGTGCGTTTTTCAACAGAAGACTGGTTTGAGAACTGGGAGTTTATTGCGCACACCAGTTACCTGCATAATGAATTACTAGCTAATTTCAGACCATTCCCAGAAAATTCAGTATTACCTATTGGCTCAGATTCCAATGTTGATTTACTAACGCCAAGTTCATTAATCCTATTTCCTCAAGGAGTTATCAGTAACTCCGATCAAACTGAAAACATTCCTTCGATTGAATTGAGTTCGATCTATCGAGGGCTACGCAATCATCAACTACTGGTAAGCGCAGGTTTTCGCTATGAGGATATCACCGTGAAGCAGCTTACCAATTTTGGGCCGGGTGTGGTTGATCCGAGAATGAATGTCATAGGCGGCTCATTAACAAATGTTACCGGTACTCCTTTTGTGTTTTTGCCGAGTACGCATCGCTCAGTTTGGTCTTATGTTGTGCAGGACGAGTGGCGATTTGCCGATGATTGGCAATTAACCGCGGGTGTGCGTTATGACGATTATTCTGATTTTGGTGGCACCGTTAATCCGCGTATGGCCCTAGTTTGGGACATTAATACACAGATGACCAGTAAGTTGTTGTATGGTAAAGCCTTTAGGGCGCCTAATTTTACAGAGCAAGGCAATCAAAACAATCCTGTGCAGTTGGGTAACAAATCTTTAAAACCGGAAACGATCAATACTTATGAGTGGGCGATTGATTATCGTCCGGTTCCTGCGCTTAGAACTGCGGCCAATCTGTATTTTTACCAGATAAAAGAACTGATCACGCTTGTACCTGATGTAGGCAGGCCCTCTTCCACTTTTCAGAATAACGGCAACCAAGACGGCTACGGTAGCGAGCTGGAATGGAACTGGCAAGTGCAGGAGCAATGGAATTTATCGGGCAACTATGCGTGGCAATATGCAAGAAACAACGAAACTAAAAGTCGGGTAACCGGCGTGCCCGAACATCAGGTTTATGTTGCCGCTGCCTGGCAGTTTATTCCGAAATGGCAAATACAGTCTCAGCTCAATTGGATAGGTAGCAGGATAAATCCGATACCGGATAATGGGAAGCTGGTCGACTACCAAACCGTCGATTTCACACTAAGAGGCAAAAAACTCTACGGACATCTGAATGTTGCCGCTTCTTTACGCAATGCGTTTGACACAAATTATTCGGAGCCTGCGGCAGTTAGAATTGGAGATAATTTTCCTATGCAGGGCAGAAGCTTTTATCTTGAAACATCGATTAATTTTTGATGCGGCAAACCTTATTCCTTTTGATGGTGAGCTTTATCTAATCAAACAATTTTACAATTTGCCGGAATCTGATTTGCTGTTTGCGCAGCTGCAAGCCGATCTGGCCTGGCAGGAAGAGGCCATTTTTATCTATGGCCGATGGGTTAAGGTACCCCGCCTGATGTGCTGGTACGGCGATTCCGATGCCTGGTATCGCTATTCGGGCGTTAATCACCAGCCGATGCCGTGGACTTCGACCTTACAGGCCATCAGGGAGAAGGTGGAGCAGCAATGCCAATGCGTTTTTAACAGCGTATTGGCCAATTTATACCGTGACGGTAATGATTCAATGGGCTGTCATTCCGATGATGAAAAAGAGCTGGGCCTAAACCCGGTGATTGTGTCATTGAGCTTGGGAGACGAACGCTTATTCAAACTGCATCATAAAAAAACCAAAGACAAGCTGGATATAGTTCTAGGTCACGGCGATTTGCTGGTGATGGCAGGAACCTTGCAGCACCACTGGATGCATTCGGTGCCGAAAACCAAAAAACCGAAAACGCCGCGGATTAATTTGACGTTTCGGAAAATTAAGGCGGATTGATTAATGCGTCACTAAGACACGAAGAATTGAACGAATGTGTCGTGCGGGTAGTTTTTTGATACTAAATAATGATACTATATAATCATGAGGCGGAAACATCTTAAAACCCTTGAGCTGATTTTTTCCAGACCGGCTTCAGCCAATGTGCGTTGGTCTGAAGTTGAGGCCTTATTGCTGGAATTAGGTGCACGTATTGAAGAGCGCGAGGGTTCACGGGTGTTAATACGGCTGTTCGGAGAGCGGCGGGTCTTTCATAGGCCGCATCCTTCACCTATGACCGATAAAGGCGCGGTTGCCAGCTTGCGCGATTGGCTGAATGACAACGGGGTAAAACCATGATTAATCAAATGACCATTAACGGCGTTAAAGCTGTAATTACTTACGATTCGGATATTGATCTGTTTCGCGGCGAATTTGTCGGGCTTAACGGAGGCGCTGATTTTTATGCCCCCGATGCAGAAGGTTTAAGACGCGAAGGAGCGATTTCGCTTAAGGTATTTATGGATGCCTGTCAGGAGGACGGCGTTGAGCCGTTTAAAGCCTATTCAGGAAAGTTTGTTTTGAGAATTCCGCCTGAGGACCACGCCGCAGTTACCCGAGCTGCTATTGCGTCCGGAAAAAGTTTGAATCAATGGGCGGTTGATGTGTTGAAACAAGCTGCCAATCAATAGTATTTTGCCGGAAACGCAAGTTCTCGCTGTCGTCCAAACAGGCTTATTTCGGCCTACAGGCTTCGCGTTTTATAACTATTTTTAGGCATGAACAAAATGACGACAACACTAACTACCAGAAAATCACAGTTCGCACTTCACTTGACCAACAAAGTTGGTGAGCTGAGTTATTTTCTGGAGCAGATCTCGAATATATGCGAACAGTCTAGACAGCGGTTTGAGTCAAAGGAGGGGCAAATTGATGGACAAGGACGACTATTGAACTACCAGTTTTCCGCTTTCACAGCCCTAGCTCAGACACTCAAAGATATTCTTCCAGTATTGACAGACAAGTCAGTAAGTTGGGGAGGTTTGGCGCATATTAGGCACATCGATTTTATCAAGCAGGCTCGAAACGCAATTACCCATGATGGAAATCCAATTATCACACTTTGGTCTGACGGTCGCTATTACGTCCCCTGCGACATATATAGAATAGATGACAAGGGTAAGGCTCAGATTGTACGCGCACCCACTTTGGTATCGGCTTGATCTGTTCCGAATTTACGTTCGATCTATCGGTAGAACTACTGAGAATCATAGAACCATTGGTTGATCAGCCGGAATTCTCAATTCCACCATTTGGTTTCGAATTTTTTGATCTGGCCATAATGCATCCGGCCGTTTCGGCTGAGGCGCGCCAGATTTATCTCTTATCCATAGCACCAAACCGACAAATACCGACTTCAAGCAGTATCAGTAATGCGCGCGACGCGCTAGAAAAACTGAAAGTCGAAAGCACAACGCGAATAGCGAATCAAACGGCACATTGATGCCTAATCCGCTAATCAACCGAACTTTGCTCGGCAAGCCGGTCAAAGCCGGTTATCAGCAACGTTACCAAAATAATTTCACTATCCGCTGTGGGTTGATTACGGGCGCCATGTAAACTGTGCGTACCATTGAATGCCGAAAGGTACGCGTAGCGTACCCTACGAGGATTTTATAGCCTTAAAGCCAATATCAGTACGGTAATAGACATTATCCCAATGAATGCCGTTAGCCAACGCATAGGCTCTGCTTTGGGCTTCTTTAATATCATGGCCTAAAGCACAAGCGCATAATACCCGTCCGCCAGTTGTAACCAAATCACCGCCGACTTGTTTGGTGGCCGCATGAAACACTTTGCTGTCTTCAAGCTCCTGATTAGGCAAACCGGAAATAACCGCGCCGCTTTGATAAGCATCGGGGTAGCCGCCTGCGGCTAAGACTACACCTAATGCGGCGCGTTCGTCCCAGTCGCTGCTGGTTTTTTCGAGGTTTCCGGCTAGAGCGGCCTCGCAAAGTTCCACCAGATCGCTTTTCAAGCGCATCATGATCGGTTGCGTTTCAGGGTCGCCGAAACGGCAGTTGTATTCCAGCACTTTAATAGTGCTATCGGCACTGATCATCAAACCGGCGTACAGAAAGCCGGTATACGGCAATCCGTCTTCGGCCATGCCTTTCAAGGTTGGCTCGATCACATCGCGCATGACCTTATCGTGTATTTCAGGGGTGACGACCGGAGCTGGGGAGTAAGCGCCCATGCCGCCGGTATTGGGGCCTTGGTCGCCATTGTCGCGGGCTTTATGATCCTGAGATGTCGCCATCGGCAAGGCGTGTTTACCGTCGGCTATCACAATAAAGCTGGCTTCCTCGCCGGCCAGGAATTCTTCGATGACGACGCGATTGCCTGCTTCGCCGAACACGTTGCCTGATAACATGTCTTCAACGGCGGCTATCGCTTCCTGTTCGGTCTGGGCGACGATTACGCCTTTTCCGGCTGCCAAGCCGTCGGCCTTGACCACGATTGGTGCGCCTTGTTGCTTTATGTAAGCGATGGCTTGTTGCTTATCTGTGAAGGATTGGTATTTTGCCGTCGGAATGTTGTGGCGGATCATGAAGTCTTTACAAAACGTCTTCGATCCTTCCAGTTGCGCGGCTTTTGCGGTTGGGCCAAAGCACTTGAAACCGGCTTCTTGAAACTTGTCGACAATGCCTAAAACCAGCGGCACTTCGGGGCCGACGATGGTCAGGTCGATAGATTCTTTCTGGGCGAATGCCAGCAGCGCAGGAATATCGTTGACCGCAATGGCGATGTTTTCAACAGAGGATTCCAGTGCGGTGCCGGCATTGCCGGGCGCGACAAACACCTTTTCGACTTTGGACGATTGCTTGGCTTTCCAGGCTAGGGCGTGTTCACGGCCGCCGCTGCCGACGATCAGGATTTTCATAATTAAAAGGCTAAGGGCTAAGGGCTAAGGGCTAAGGGCTAAGGGGAGATTTTTTGCCTTTCGCCCTTTGCCCTTCATCTAAAATTAATGCCTGAAATGACGCATGCCGGTGAATACCATCGCGATATTGTGTTCATCGGCTGCGGCAATGACTTCACTGTCGCGCATCGAGCCGCCGGGTTGGATGACGGCGGTGATGCCCGCTTCGGCAGCGGAATCTATGCCGTCCCTGAATGGAAAAAATGCGTCTGAAGCCATGGCTGAACCCGGAACATCCAAACCCGCATCGGCGGCTTTGATGCCGGCGATTCTGGCCGAATAGACCCGGCTCATTTGTCCTGCGCCTACGCCGATAGTCCGGCCGTTTTTGCAATAGACAATCGCATTGGATTTGACGAATTTGGCGACTTTCCAGGCAAATAGCAAATCGGCCAGTTCCTGTTCTGTCGGGATGCGTTTACTGACTATTTTGAGGTCGGATGCGCTGATTTCGCCGATGTCTTTGTCTTGAACCAGCAGGCCGCCGGCGACGCGCTTGAAATCGAGTGAAGCTTGGTTATCGCTATTCCAGATACCGCATTCCAGCACCCGAACATTTTGTTTTTCAGCCAAAGCAGTTTGCGCGGCTGCACTGACTGACGGCGCAATAATGACTTCGACAAATTGACGCTTGACGATTTCAGCGGCTGTTTGTTCATCCAGCTCCCGGTTAAACGCAATAATGCCGCCAAACGCCGAGGTCGGGTCGGTTTCATAGGCCTTGTCGTAAGCGGCAAGCAGGTTGTCAGCCTGGGCTACGCCGCAGGGGTTGGCATGCTTGACTATGACGCAAGTGGGTTGGTCGCTGAACGATTTGACGCATTCCAGTGCGGCATCGGCATCGGCAATATTGTTATAGGATAACTCTTTGCCTTGCAGTTGCTTGGCGGCGGCAATCGTGCCGTTGGCCGGTGATTTTTCACGATAAAACGCCGCGTTTTGATGCGGATTTTCACCGTAACGCATGGTCTGGTTGCGATAAAACTGCAAATTTAAAGTTTCAGGGAACTGGACGCCGTTATCGCCAGGGATGGTGTGTATGCCGCTAGTCTGTCGGGAACAGGCGCGGCGAATGCTGCCAAGATAAGTTGCAATCGCGGTGTCGTAATGGGCCGTGTACTCAAAGCTTTTTAGAGCCAGATTAAAGCGGGTTTGCTGGAAAAGTCCACTATTATTATTTTTCAGTTCGGTAACTATCGATGAGTAGTCGGCTGGATCGACGATGACCGCGACATCGACATGATTCTTGGCTGCCGCGCGGATCATGGTTGGGCCGCCGATGTCGATGTTTTCAATGGCCGTGGTTAAATCGCAGTCCGGATTGGCGACAGTCTGTTCGAATGGGTACAGGTTGACCACCACCATGTCGATCGGCTTAATGCCGTTCGCGGCCATCACCGCATCGTCTATGCCTCGACGAGCCAAAATGCCGCCGTGGACTTTAGGATGTAGGGTTTTGACCCGGCCATCCATCATTTCCGGGAAACCGGTGTAATCGGAAACTTCAGTTGCAGGAATATTATGTTCAGCCAGCGTCTTAGCAGTGCCGCCGGTAGACAGAATTTCGATGCCTAAGTGATGAAGCTCCAGGCAAAAATCCACGATACCGGATTTATCGGATACGCTGACCAGCGCGCGGGTGACTTTTTTGTTCATGCAGATCTCAGAATGAAAGAGGTGGTTTGGGTGGGTGGTTAAAACCAGCCTGGTTTGGCATTAGGACAGGCCGTAGAATTCCAGTTTTTTGCGCAAGGTGCTGCGGCTCAAGCCCAACGCTTTGGCTGCTTTGGTTTGGTTGTAACCTGAATATTCCAGCGTCGCTAGCAATAAGGGTTTTTCGACTTCACCGATGACCATCGCATGCAGGTCTACTGCGTCATGACCGTTCAAGTGCAAAAAATATTGTTCCACTGTCTGTTTAACATGCGCAGCTAACGGAATGGCGGCTGTTTTCTTGCTGTCTATGTTAATGATTTCAGCACTTTTTTGGGATGCGTTCATATATTATGCAGCACGGTCAATAGTTAAAAAATCAAATGCCGAATTAATCAGCGCTATTTGTTGGGATGGACATTGTGCTTGGTTGATAGCGCTTTGGGTATCCTGAACTACGGGCTCAAGATGCCTAAAATACCAAGCTATATGTTTTCTTGCTATTCTAACACCGCTCTCATTGCCGTAGAAGCTATATAGTTTGTCCAAATGATTCATAAGTGTGCTGTGTATGGCTGTAATTGTTGGTTTTTCAAGGTGTTTCCCGTGGTTAATAAAGTGACTTATTTGACTAAATAGCCATGGATTTCCTTGGGCGGCCCGGCCGATCATAATGGCGTCCGCACCGGTTGAATCAAGCACAAACTGAGCTTGTTCGGGTGAATCGATATCGCCATTGGCAATAACGGGAATGTTGACGGTTTGTTTCACTTTTTTAAGGGTTTCGTGTTCTGCCTGGCCGTCAAATTTACAGGCACGGGTTCGCCCGTGAATAGTCAGCGCGGCAATACCTGCATTTTCGGCTATTTGGGCGATTTCAACGGCATTGCGGCTCTGCAAGTCCCAGCCGGTACGGATTTTTAGCGTAACCGGAATGTCGACGGCATTAACGACCGCGTCAAGTATTCGCTTTACCAACGCTTCATCTTTCAATAACGCGGAGCCTGCGGCGACTGAGCAAACTTTTTTGGCCGGGCAACCCATATTAATATCGATAATCTGGGCGCCTCTTTGGGCGTTGAGTTTTGCCGCGTCGGCCATTTGTTGAGGATCGGTGCCCAGAATCTGTACGGAACGTATCCCGGTTTCGCCGTTATGATCTGTTTTTAACAGTGTTCTTTTATGCCGACGTAAGGCCGGATTGGACGCCACCATTTCAGACACCGCTAGGCCTGCGCCGAACTGTTTGCACAATTCCCTGAACGGGCGGTCGCTGATGCCGGCCATAGGCGCCAGAATCAGGTTGTTTTCAAGCTGATAAGAACCGATTTGCATAGGAAGGCTAAGGGCGAAGGGCTAAAGGCACAAAGGAGGCTTTTTAGCCCTTCGCCTTTTGCCCTTCGTCTATGTTATTTGTCTCCGTCTTCGTTCCAGATAGGGTTGTCGCGGTCTTCCGGTTCCAGTTTGGCATTATCTTCGGGATAAATATGCCAGAAAGACTTGTCGATCTTGGCGTTGCTATAGCCTTCTTTTTTATCGTGGCCGAACGGGCACCACCAGTTCTCAACGATCTTGACCATATAAGCATGCCATTCGAACAGGGCGACACTGTAAGGGCAGTACCAAGTGCAGTTCAGTATCCAGAACAGTTTTGACTGGGAGGTGCTGGCTTTGAACGAACCATGCATAGTGATTTGATTCTTTAAGGTATAGCGATGACTGGCTCGATCAGGCAGGAAGTCTGAGTAAGTCTTTAGGTTTTTAGCGCCAATCAGGAGCAAGTGCCAGTAAGTCATATAGGCGCTGGCAAACACAAACGGAAGGGTAGCTATGGGCATATAAACCAAAACCATACCAATGGCTCTTTGTACTACCGGGACTTTTTGATGGTTTTTGCCGATTTCAACGCGGCCGCAGGACTCACATGCTTTCATTATTTTTATATCCTCATTTTTTTGTTGTTAGTAGGGGGGTTATAGTCGGTTTGGCGTTATCCTTATTAAGTAACTGATAAATGCTCAGGCAACCGGCGCAGCAAAATTTTTGCTCGCCGTCACTCGTGGTCAGCGAAAATCCAGTAATTTCTACCGGTTGACCGCAAAGTACGCAGGGTTCTTTATCTTGTGCATTGACCATAAAAATCCCCCATATTTTACAAGCTTGAAGAGACAGAACAAAAAAAAGTTTTCAAGTATTCGGTCTCGAGAGCTGCCGGGTCTATCGGATGATCCGGCCCTTGTCCGCCGTCAGCAAAGAACACCAGATGACGATCGATATGCCGTCCCGACGAGCGTAAAATTTCGTGCAGATTTTCACGGCTCAGGTGATGGGAGCAAGATGCCGAGACTAGTATGCCGTTCTTGGCTAAAACTTGCAGAGCCAAATGATTCAGGCGGCGATAAGCTTCATAGCCCTGTTTGAAATCTTTCTTGCGTTTGATTAAAGCGGGTGGGTCGAGCACGACAATATCATAGAGCTGGTTTTCCACGCGGGCTTGTTTCAGAAACTCAAATACATCGCTACGCACAAAGTTCATTTTATCCTGAACCCCGTTTAGCGCCGCGTTTTCTCCGGCCAACGTCAGCGCGCTTTCCGAGGCATCGACGCAGGTAACTTCCGCGGCTCCGGCCATCGCGGCAGGAATGCCCCAAGCCCCTGTATAGGAAAACAAATCGAGCACCCGCTGGTTTTTTGCAATACCAGCCAATTGGGCGCGGCTGCTGCGATGATCGTAAAACCAGCCGGTTTTTTGTCCTTCCAGAATGTCTATTTTAAATTGAGCGCCATTTTCTTCAATGATCAGTGGTTCGGGAAGTTTGCCGTAGGCCAGTTCGGGTTCCAAGCTTAAACCTTCCTGTTGGCGCTGGCTGTTATCGTTTTTCAGGATAATGGCTTCAGGGCTCAGCAATTCATGTAGAACGGCAAACAGTATTTTCTTACGTTGCTCGATGCCGGCGGTGGTGATTTGCACTGACAATACCGGGCCGAAACGGTCGATGACTAGGCCTGGCAAGCCGTCGCTTTCGCCGAAAACCAGGCGATAATAGGGTTTGTCGAACAGTTTTTCTCGCAAAGCCAGTGCTGTCGTCAAACGCTCTTTAAAAAAGTTGGCACCGCATTTTAGGTTGGGTTTTCTGGACAAGAGCCTAGCGCATATCAAGGCTTGGGGATTGATGTAGGCGGTGCCCAATACCTTGCCGTCGTCGCTTTTTACCTGCACCAAGTCGCCCGCATTGAATTGTTCGAGCGGTGAACGTTTGATATCGACTTCGTTGCTGAAAACCCATAGATGGCCTTTGCGCAGACGTTTGTCTTCGTTCTTTTTTAAATAAATTTCAGGATGAGCCATATTAATCAATGAGTTTAAAAGTATAACCGCCGACTTTGGTTTTCAGTGTTGCGATGCTCAGGCTGATGACTGTGCTTGCATCCGGTTGCACTGACGACCCAACCTGCGTCTCAGGTAAATAATCTCGCGGCCGAAAAATCCGCCGGGCTGACGGGTTTCCAGCGTAGTCGAGCAAGGTCAGTTCGACATTCGGGTAAGGCTGTGCAAAAGCAGCCCGATTGCCGATAGTCGCCCTGAATAATCGGTTGCGGTCCGGTAATGCGGACAATGAACTCTGTAATACAATGAGCTCGTCCAAATTTTCATAGGCGGGCAGTTGGCAGCTCAATTGCCGGCATACTTTTTCAAGGCTTGAACGAAATACCGGGTTCCGGCTTATCGTAACGCCTTCAAAATACACTATTTGCCCAACAAGTATCAGTAAAGCAACAATCAGTCCGGCGCGCCAATAAGACTTGCCGGGTACGATCTCACGATTCCACGGCAAACAGGGCGGTTTAGCGCTTGACGCCTTCAAGCCTGATCCAGTCTTCCTGTTGCACCGGCGCGCTGAACGTTATGTGTTGCCGATAAGCGTTCATCACCGACTCGGCCTGTTCATGCAAGATGCCGGATAAAACCAACTGGCAGCCGGGAGCAACCAGGTTGCAAATTTGTTCCGCCATATCTATTAAAGGTTTTGCCAGTATATTAGCCAGCACTACGTCTGCCTGAAACGGGACAAACTGTTCGGGCAGATAACAAATGATTTTATCTTGCACATTGTTTTTCTGCGCATTGCTCTGTGTTGCAGTTATTGCCTGCGGATCAATATCCACTGCGTGAGCTTGTTTAGCGCCTAATAAGATCGCCGCAACAGCCAGTATTCCTGAGCCGCAGCCGTAATCGATAACGGTTTTGCCGGTCAAGTCGTGGCTGGCCAGCCATTCCAGGCATAAAGCGGTGGTCGGATGAGTGCCGGTGCCGAAAGCAAGTCCCGGATCGAGAGTCAGGCAAGCTGTGCCGGGTTCATACTGCTCTTGGTCGGTCGGGCAAACCCAGAGTTTATCGGCAAACTTCATCGGCTTATAGTATTCCATCCAGGCGCGTTCCCATTCTTGGTCTTCCACAACTTCATGCTGCCAGTTGCGCAATTGCTCGGACTTAAACTGCGCGTAAACCAGAGTTTTGATCAGCTCGGGTTCGGGGTCCAGTTCATACAGCGCAATGACTTCGGTGTTGCTCCATATTTTGGTTTCGCCGATAGCCGGTTCATAAACCGGCTCGTCTTCGGCATCCATGTAGGTGACGGACACTGCGCCGAGATTGTCGAAAAAATCGGCAAGCCGGGGGGCAAGGTCTTCATTGGTAATAACGGAAATTTGGTGCCAAGGCATGATGCGGGTTATTTTAGGTAGGGACGGGGGGGTTATTCACCACGAAGACACGAAGGACACGAAGTCTTAATTTTATTTATTCTTCGTGTCCTTCGTGGTGAGCTTTTAAATCTTTTTAATAAATCCCGAGCTTTTTTTCCAGATAATGGATATTTTGCCCACCCGCTGCAAAGGCGCTGTCATTCATAATATCGTGCTGTAGCGGAATATTGGTTTTAATGCCATCGATGATGATTTCGCTTAACGCCGTGTTCATACGGGCAATCGCGCTCTTGCGGTCTTCGCCGTGAGCAATCAGCTTGCCGATCATCGAGTCGTAATAAGGCGGTACTTTATAGCCATTGTAGATATGCGTCTCGCAACGGATGCCGGGGCCGCCGGGCATATGGAACTGGTCTATCGTGCCGGGACAGGGCATGAAGGTTTTTGGGTCTTCCGCATTTAATCGGCATTCAATCGCATGTCCTTGTATTTTTACCTGATCCTGGGTAATGGATAGCGGGAGGCCGGCAGCGATACGCAATTGCTCCTTGACGATGTCAAAACCGGTTACCATTTCGGTGACAGGATGCTCAACCTGAACACGGGTATTCATTTCAATGAAATAAAACTCGCCTTTTTCATACAGAAATTCAAACGTACCTGCACCCAAATAGCCTATTTCGACGCAGGCTTTGGCGCATCGCTCACCGATGGTTTTGCGCTGCTCTTCAGTGATGCCCGGAGCGGGGGCTTCTTCAACCACTTTTTGATGACGGCGCTGCATGGAGCAGTCGCGTTCACCTAAATGTATCGCGTTGCCGTGTGAATCGGCCATAACTTGAAACTCGATATGCCTTGGGTCTTCCAGGAATTTTTCCATGTACACCGTAGAATTACCGAAAGCAGTACCCGCCTCGGCTTTAGTCATCGAGATCGCATTTATTAAGGCCGCTTCGGTATGTACCGTGCGCATGCCGCGGCCGCCGCCGCCGCCGGCAGCTTTGATGATAACCGGATAGCCGATTTCCTGAGCCAGCTTCAAATTCTTTTTGTTGTCGTCCGGTAACGGGTCATTGTTACCGGGAACGCAGGGAATTCCGGCTGATAGCATAGCTTTCTTGGCTGAAATCTTATCGCCCATCATGCGAATGGTTTCCGCTTTCGGGCCGATAAAAATAAAGCCGCTTTGTTTTACTTTCTCGGAAAAATCGGCATTTTCAGACAAGAAACCGTAGCCCGGATGAATGGCTTCGGCATCGGTCACTTCGGCGGCACTGATAATAGCCGGAATATTCAAGTAGCTGTCAACGGATGCGGCAGGGCCGATGCAAACGGATTCATCTGCTAAGCGCACATGTTTTAGATCCCGGTCAGCTTCGGAATGAACGGCAACAACCTTGACGCCTAATTCTCGGCAGGCGCGTAAAATACGCAGTGCTATTTCGCCACGATTGGCGATAACGATTTTATCGAACATGAGTTCCCCGTTCTTGGTGTTATTCAATGATGAATAAGGGTTGGCCATATTCGACAGGTTCGGCGTTTTCAACCAGAACTTTAGTAATGGTGCCGCTTTTATCCGATTCGATCTGATTAAGGATTTTCATAGCCTCAATGATGCACAAAGTGTCGCCGACTTGAACCGATTGACCGACTTCGGCGAACACTTTAGTGCCCGGTGAAGCGGAGCGGTAAAATGTGCCGACCATCGGCGACTTAACCACATGCCCGGCGATTTTCTCTTCTGCAGGCGCCGCTGCCGGAGCAGCCGCGGCAGGTACTGTAGCAACAGGTGCAGGCGCATAGGCGACAGCAGCAGGAGCAGCGGAATAACGGCTGATGCGAATGGATTCTTCGCCCTCTTTGATCTCCAGTTCGGCAATGTCAGACTCTTCGATAATTTCAATGAGTTTTTTTATTTTTCTAATATCCATAGTTTTTAGTGTCTCTCGGCTAATATCTGATGAGCGGCCAGTAAGGCCAATTCGTACCCTGTTGCGCCTAATCCGCAGATAACGCCTTTGGCAATATCCGAGAAATAGGAATGTTTTCTAAAAGGTTCGCGTGCATGGACGTTTGATAGATGAACCTCTATAAATGGGATTTTGGTTGCCAGCAGCGCGTCACGAATGGCGACGCTGGTATGAGTAAAGGCTGCCGGGTTAATAATGATAAAATCAATCCGGGCTTGGTAAGCTTCGTGTATCAGTTCTACAATCTCGTGTTCTGCGTTGTTTTGATGAAAGTTAAGCAGATGTGTGAGTTCAGCTGCTTTTTGTTCGAGATGTTGCTTGATGTCGGCGAGGGTTTGATTACCGTAAATACCGGGTTCGCGAATGCCTAACAGGTTTAAATTCGGCCCATTTAGAACGGTAATTGTTGCCATCAATCTGCACAGTCGGTTGGGGGTTAAAAAGCATTATCAGCTGCTAATTTTGCCCAATTTATGGGATTTTGTCCAGATATTATGTTTTTAGTAAAAGATAGCAACTAAATTCAAACTGTTTGGAGTTCTTATACACAAACCGGCTGATTATAAAAGCTATTTGTATGTTGTCCGATCAAGTGAATTTAAAAGTATTTTATACATTGATTGGCTATTATCTTTGTAGTCGTTGACATGATTTTTTTGCAAGTATATAAACTGAAATCCGTAACATATTGTTGCGGCTCAACCAATGGAATTAGCATGAAAGCTCGAAATTTTAGCGGCACGTTGACAGTTATTGCATCGTTACTTATCGGATCGATTGTTACCGGTAATGCGATAGCAGAGGATTCGGATTATTCTTTTAAAGTGCACAATAATACCCGGTTCAAAATGACCAAGCTTCTGGTATCCGAGGATAAGAAGGACTGGGGTTATTTTGATATTGGGCAGGGCATTGCAGCAGGCGATAGCATGATGCTGGTTTGGGATTCCAGCACCAACGCGATGAAGGTTGCAATCAATATGTTAAGGCCGCCTATGCCGACGGTTCAGAATCCGAGGAGGCTAAATTTAATTTTTGCGAAGCTAATTTGGAATTGGAATTTTAAAAAATATGCTTCAAGGAAAACGTCAATCAGCTAAATCTATCGCTCTTTGGCACGCCATCAGTTTGATTTCTTTTTTAGTACCTGATGTTTGCAGTTATTCGAAATTTAGATTGCATTAACATTTTTATTGACGTTATTTGAACCGGGTTTTCGGACCCGAAGGGCGAGGCACAGGGAGGTATCGAGTGATCTCAGGGGCAAACGGGACAAAACCATCCTTACGTAACATCAGTTTTTAATACGTTGCGGAGATATATCTGGAAACGCTGTGTCTAAATCTAAATAGACGCTTTAGGCATAGCCGTTTCTGCGGAGTTCTGCTGCCAATATGTCCAACAATTTGTTTCCGTCCACAGGTTTACTCAAATAGCATCGAATACCCAGGCGTTTCGCTTCTTCTTCATTAATTGTCTCGCTATAACCGGTGACCAGAATAATCGGCAGTTCCGGCCTTATGGCAAGCACGGCACCGGCCAATTCAGCGCCGCTCAAATGCGGCATGGTCTGGTCGGTAAGAATCAGGTCCACATTGTCCGAATCAAGCCGAAAAGCGCGTAATGCCTCGGAAGGATCGGTAAAAACGGTAACCAGATAGCCTTGTTCCTGCAGCAGTTCCAGGTAATAGCTAGCCAAAGACTCTTGGTCTTCTACCACCCAAATGCGCCAGCTCTCTGTTATACGCGCGCTCGGCATGGAAAGTGGGGCTGCTGAACTGACCGCCTCTGCTTCCGTAAAGGGAAACAACAGTCTGAATGAAGTGCCTTGACCAGGGCCGGTTTCTATCAGTAAATGCGCATTGTTTTTTATGACGACCCCTTGCACCATACTTAAACCGAGCCCCGAGCCCTTGCCAATGTCTTTGGTCGTAAAAAAGGGATCGAAAATACGCTGCTGTATATTGGCTGGAATACCGTTACCGCTATCTTTCACTTCCAGGGCTACATAATCTCCTTCGATGATATTGTGGCAAATCGCGCAGGCTCTGTGTTTAACTTTGGCGCGCTCAAGCGTAATGTCGATACGGCCCTGTTCGCCAATGGCGTCGCGGGAATTAACGGAGAGATTAATTAACACCTGTTGTACTTCAATCGGATCAATCCGTACTGAAGGAACGTAGGGTTCGATGTGAGTAGCAACTTCAATGCCTGCCGGAATGGCAACGGACAACATGGCAACGGCTTTTTCCACCTCCGGAACCATGTCCAGGGGAACGCTTGCCACGGCCGAAGAAGTCCGGCTGTAAGCAAGCATCTTGGCAATCAGGTCGCGAGCCCGTTCGCTGGCGGAAATGACTTCGCCCAGATAACGGGCCAGTTTATCCGAGGGGTCGGATACGCACCGCTCCATAGCAAGGTTGGAGTAACCGAGAATGGCAGCCAGAATATTGTTGAAGTCGTGGGCGATTCCGCCGGTCAATTGCCCTAATGCTTCCATTTTCTGCGCTTGCTGCAAT
This sequence comes from Methylobacter sp., assembly GCF_004322395.1. Classification (GTDB taxonomy): domain Bacteria; phylum Pseudomonadota; class Gammaproteobacteria; order Methylococcales; family Methylomonadaceae; genus Methylobacter_A. The sequence continues at coordinate 11,929 of NZ_SCTW01000006.1, read as the reverse complement.
TGTTGCTCTAATAGCTTGCGCTCGACGATATCCCGTACCAGCACGATAATGTCGTCACTATCGGCAAGATTGGTTAGACGCGCTTCGTAATAACGCTCCGCACCGGATACCGTAAGCTGATATTCAAAAGTAATTATCTTGCCGCTACTTCGTTGCTCTCCGAGCTTAACAGCAAACAGCTCCGCCTGCGCAGGCGGCAAAATATCAATTACGCGCCGGCCAAGAAATTGTTCCGGAGGCACGTGCAGTTCACCCATGGCTGTTGGATTGGCGTGATAGCTGAGGATGGTTCCATCCGAGCCTAGATGGAAGTAGAAATCGGGTAAAGCGTCGAAAATGGATTTTAACTCACGGTCATGGCGGAGGCGGTCGGCTTCAGCCTGTTTGCGTGCGGTAATGTCGGCAATAGCCCCCAGAGTGCGAACTATCACTCCGTTTTCATCGCGAAGGGCGACTACGTTCAAATGCGCCCAAACTTCATGGCCGTCCTTGTGAATATAGCGCTTTTCAGCCGTGTATTCAGGCACCTCTCCGCGCGCCATGCGTCCCCAGTCTTCCATGTTCTTTTCCCGGTCATCGGGATGAGTGATCGTTTCAATGGTCTTGGAGAGAAGTTCTTTTGCGCAATAGCCGGTCATTTGGCAGAATTTCAAATTGACGCGCAAGAACTTACCGGTCACTGGGTCGGCTTCCGACATACCGATGGCGGCCGTTTCAAAAATCGCCCGAAAATTTTTCTCGCTCTCCTGTAACGCCTGTTCCGCCAATTTGCGCTCGGTGATGTCATCGTAGATGGAAACAACATTGTCATCGGCCAAACGATAGAGGTAGTTTTCCCGCCAGCCGGCAATGCGCCCATCCTTATAGTACTTAACAGGAAAATGTTCAGTCTGGCCTGTACGCCAGACCCGGCGCAACACATCGAGCAAGCCGGAATTAGCTGCGCCGGGAAAAAGCTCAGCCAGCCGTCTGCCTATAAATTCTTCCCGGGCCATTTTTTCAGTGCGTTCGGCTGCGTGATTGACTTCCAGAAAAATAAAATCGCTGCCGTTATCAACCGACTGGTAAACCACGCCGCAGGAGGTCATATTCTCGAACAATTGCCGGTACCGCGTTTGCTGGTGCTCGACTTCATGGTAAGGGGCCTGAATAGTAGTCACAAATACGGCCTGGTACAGCAGAAAATAACCAATTATTTTATAAAGATGGCCCAATACATTAAAAGCGTCGCTCGTGGTTTTGTATTGAGTAAAAAACACCTCGCTCATGATAAAGACCACAGCGGCGGCAAAAAAATAAGTTTTCAGGTTGTGGATATCCGCAGCATCGCAAGTACGCCGCCAAAAACGGCTTGCAGCAATAGCAAGCAGGCCGATAACGCCCCACTCACAAGCCACCTTAAAATGCGTTAAGCCTTGGCCTTCGATAAAGGTGCGCGGCAGAACCGATTCATGAAATAGCACTACCCAGTAGATTAGCAGCGTATACAGGCAATAGACCAACAACTGTACATAGCGGATTTGCGGTTTGCGTAGCGGGTCTGTAGACATGAAAGAGGCGATACAGAGTGCAGTCGCAACAGTCAACCTGGCCGCCAGCCAGAAAGCGATACCCTTTTCGGGAGAGGATGGCGTAACAAAATCAGGCATCCCTTTGTAAGACAGCGTATGGCCAAAATCCAGCAAGCCGGAGGCCAGCATCGCGCAACCCAGCAACGTTATGTTGGCGGAACGGGTTGGCGACAAACTGTGCCAAGTCACGCCAAATACCATCAATGCGACCAGAACCGAGGAAAATTCCAGCAAGGTATGCAAAGGCAGGAAGTCGCGCTGTGCCATCTCGAAATAAGTGCCGGGCGTCAAAAAAAACGCAATCGCCACAGCAGCCAACAATGCCAGCAACATCCAGTAACGATTCATATCCGCCAACATGCCCGATACGAAGAGGGTAATGCGCTTATCCATGAGCCACCTTTTCAAGCTGTTGGAAGATAAGGGGGTGTAGCCGAAATGTTACGACAAGTCGGCTTTCAGTAACCCAAGCAGAAATTTGGTGTCCAGCGGTTTGGCAATACAGATTTCCGCGCCCGCTTCAAGGATACGCTGCTGGTTTTCCGGGCTCGGATGGCCGGTCATCGCAATCACGCGAATATCGCTGGTATCCGGGTCGGCTTTGATCTGCCGGCAGACTGCGAATCCATCCAGCCCAGGCATCATCAAGTCCAACAGAATGATGTCCGGCTCGAAAGTATGCACTTTGCTGCCAACCTCGAATCCATCGACTGCGGAACTGACTATAAACGGCTCATCCAAGCCGGTCAGCCATTCGACGAGGAATCCGGCGACTTGTTTGTCGTCGTCTACGATCAGTATCCGCAAATCGTTACGTTTTGGCGCTGTTTTACACTGCTTGGCAAACAGCTCTACACTTTCGCGCAGAAAACGGCGGTGCCCGCCAGGCGTTGTCTCGGAAGGTAACAAACCTTTTTGAGCCCACGCACGCACAGTAATCGGCGACACCATCAATAGCTTGGCGGCCTCGCTGGGTGTTAGATAAGACTTATTGTCATTACTTGCCATAATGGAAAGATTCCTTATCGGTTAATAGAATTTTAAATTTAATAGGTCAAGGTATAGATCGATATTTAAATAGCTCGCGAAATTTGAGCGTATCAATTTCTTTTCTTGCCGTTATATAAGGGATATATAAGACTATTATATAATACATAAAGTTTAACTGGTCAATCGATTTTATCGAATATATCGTTTAAATCTATTAGGGCTCAAACTTGCGCCGACATTGATAATACGAACGTGCCCTCTTTGACGGCTCATTAGAAACTGATCGAAAAATCGGTCGAAAACAAAAATTGATCCTGCTTGCCGTTGCCGAAAGGCCGGTAGCGCCCTCCTGCCGAAATATTGCCATCGACCCAGTCATAACGAACGTTCGGGCGGATATTCAGCCATTTGACCGGTTTCCAGTTTAACCCGGCCGTGATCGCGTAATAGCTGGCGGCATTGCAAGTGCTGTTGTTAACTTGGCCGCCGATCGCATAACTGGTTCCGGCGCTATTGGTAGCGGCCGCCACGCGCGCAGGAGAGCAGACCCTGAATCCGTTTTGATCGCGGAACCATTCGGCGCGGATCCCCGCAGCCAAGTTATCCTTAATGTCGTAGGTCAAATGCGTGTTGACGCCGTACCATTCAGTATCTGTAGGTATACCGCCCAGCAATACGCCATTGGCATAGCCATGATCATGTTGCAAAACCAGGTGCGTTTTAGCGCTAATGTTGTGCTTCAACACGATACTGTATAAGCCCCAGGATTGGCTGCTTTGCTCTGAAGTACCGCCATAAGTACCGCTGATATTAGCGCTACTCACTTTATCGTCGCTGGTCCAGATAACGCCTGCCAAGCCGCCCCAATTACCCAACTGTTTATCCCAGCCGCCGTCCCAACCCCCGGTTGCACTACCGGTTACAGCGCCGCCCATAACGGACCAGTTTTTATCGACCGTATAGTTGCCCATCACACCGGTATGGGTGAACGGTTCGCCATATTGCATGGTGTAGGCATGGCTATAGAAAAAGTTGTCGGGAGCGGGAACTGTTTCGTAGCCGATCGGTGTATAGAAATGACCGGCCTTGATATTTAAGCCATTGCCGGCTGGCGCATAAATTTTGACGTACGCTTGGGGCAGGGCTATATCGTAAAAACGATTGTCGTTAGCGCCGAGCAGATTCAAGTCCCAATGGCTTCGGTTCAACGGCAATCCGGTATTCGCATCAAACGCAGGAACGCCGTAAGCCTGGGTGAAAATCGCATCAGTGCCGAACATGGCGTCGACACGTCCGCCGAAATCCCATGCGTCGCCTTCTGTCGCTACGGCGCGTTGTACGAACAAGTTTAATTGATTCAACTGGAATTCGCCGGAACGGTCGCCGAACGTAACGGGGCCGTTGAAGTTGTTGGCCGGGTTTGCCGCGTTATAGGTGATACCGGCATTGGCCCAGCCGCCGACCACTACGCCGTTATCTTTCAACAAATCGGTTTCGTTAATGGCAAATTCCGTAAGCGATTCGACCATGCCTGAATCTGCATAAACATGAGTTCCGCTAACGCTGATCGATAAAAGACTGCTTGCTGCCGCAATCATTGTTTTATGACTAAAGATTTTCATGTCAGTGCTCCCTTATATCAAGGCATCGTCAAATTCATTTATTGTCAGTGCGTGGGCATTCATCATCGGCCGCTGCCGTATGCCGCGATCTCATAAGCAATCCGGCCCAGCGGTAGCTCCTTGTGCACAGCGCCCAGTTTGGCCGCTTCTTTCGGCATGCCGTAGACCACGCAACTGTCTTCGTCTTGTCCCACGGTACGCGCGCCCATGTCGTGCATTTCCTTCAGGCCTTTGGCGCCGTCATCGCCCATGCCGGTCATGATGATGCCCAGCGCGTTCTTACCGGCGCATTTGGCGACCGAGCGGAACAACACATCGACGGAAGGGCGGTGGCGGGTGACCGGCGGCCCATCAACGATCTCGACATGGTATTGCGCCCCACTGCGCTTTAGCAGCATGTGCCGCCCGCCGGGCGCGATCAGCGCGTGTCCCGGCAGCACGCGGTCGCCGTTGGCGGCTTCGCGCACTTCAATCCGGCACAAAGTGTTCAAGCGGTCGGCGAACGCGCCGGTAAATTTTTCCGGCATGTGCTGCACGATTACAATGCCGGGACAGACCCGCGGCAGCGCGGTCAGTACCACTTCCAGAGCTTGCGTGCCGCCGGTCGAGGTGCCTATTGCGACCACCCGGTCGGTGGTTTCCGCCATGGCATGCGCACCGGCCGGAAGGATCGCATCGGCCGTTAATTTGCCCTGCACCGATACCGCGTTCGCTGTGCCCAGCCGGCGCAGGTTGGCGCGGGCGGCGGCTTTGACTGCGCTGATCAAGCCTTCCGAATCATCCTGTAAAAATTGCTTGAGCCCTGCTTTGGGTTTGGTGACGATGCTGACCGCTCCGGCCGCCAGCGCCTGCATCGTCGTTTCCGCGCCTTTTTCGGTCAGTGTCGAGCAAATCACTACCGGCGTCGGCCGCTCAGCCATCAGTTTTTTCAAAAAGGTGATGCCGTCCATGCGCGGCATTTCGACATCCAGCACGATCACGTCGGGCCATTGGCTTTGCATGCGCGCCATTGCGAATACCGGGTCGGAAGCGGCGCCGATCACGCTAATGCCCGGATCCTGAGACAAATTTGCTGTCAATACCTGCCGCACCACTGCGGAATCGTCGACGATCAATACCTTAATCTGCGTCATCCTAAGCTCCTGTCTATCGATTCATATTCGGTTAACGGTAATATCTGACTATGCCGGACCCATACTTCGCCGCTCCAGACTTCAAAAATTATATTGCGGTGGCCGAAATCGCCCAGGTACTCGGCTACACAGGTAAAGCCATAATGTTTGGCCAGCCGCCTCGCGGCTCCGATATTTTGCATGCCGAGCTGGGTCGTGTTGCCGTTTTTAGGAAACATATTGCCGCCGCCAAACAACTTGATCTGGTACTCCCGATAGGGCGCGCCGACGGTATCGATTTCCGCCAGCAGCAGGGCAATTGCCGCATCGGCAAAGCGCCCGTCCGGAGCAGGTCGATTGCCCGATTTATGCTCGCTGCCGCGTTCCGGCAGCATGTAATGGCACATGCCGCCGACCAACAACTGCGGATGCCAAAAAGTCATCGCGACGCATGAACCCAGTATCGTGCGGATGCGGGTATCCCGATCGGCGAAGTAATAGTCGCCGGGATGAAGAAATATATCCAAAGGATTCGCCGGCTTTACCATTTCAGAGCTTCCGGTAAACCGCCGGCTGTACCAGGCGTACGTCGTCGCTTATGCCGTTCAGCGTTTCGGAATGGCCGATCAGGATATAGCCGCCGGGACGCAACAGCGACAGCAGGCTCGATACAACCTGACGCTTGGTGTTCTGGTCGAAATAGATCATCACGTTGCGCAGGAATACCACGTCGAATCCGCCCAGTTTAGGCGGGGCTTCAGTCAGGTTATAGTGTATGAACCGCACGCGTTCGCGCAGTTTGCGCTCGATCAGTAACGTTCCTTCCTGAGTGCCGGTGCCTTTAAGGCAGTAGTTCGACAAATAAGGCTTGGGAATTTCAAGCATGCGCTCCAGCGGATAAAGCCCGGTGCGCGCCTTTTCCAACATCCGCGTACTCAGGTCGGAAGCGACGATTTCCCACGGCGCATTAGCCAATGCGTCATCCAGCAGCATCGCAATGCTATATGGCTCCTCGCCGCTCGAACAAGCGGCGCTCCAGATGCGAAAAGGCGTGCCGGGTTTGCGTTCCGGCAAAATGCGTTGGCGTAGAAAGTCGAAATGCTTGGGTTCGCGGAAGAAATGCGTTTCGTTGGTGGTCAATAAATCCACCGCTATTTGCAATTCCTCTGCGCTGTTGTCCGCGGTAATCATTTTGAAATAGTCGCCGTAGCTCGTAAGCCCGTAGTGCCTGAGCCGTTTTGCCAGACGGCTGGTCACCAGCGGCTTCTTGGCCGGCGACATATTAATGCCCGCGATGCGGTAGATCAAATCGCGAAATTGTGTGAATTCCTTGTCTTGCAACACTGCGGCAGCAAGATTAGGTTTGGTAAGTGCGTATGCTGTCATTTTTATTTATCCCCATTATTTTTATCGTTCCTACGCTCCGGCGCTCATCGTTATTTATAGCTTACGCAGGGACCCGAATCAGTTTGGCTGGCTGCACAAAGGCTCAAGGCTACTGCTGGAGTGCAGGCTTTGCCTGCAATCGCAAGCAAAGCTTGCACTCCTGATTACTCGTCCCCCGCATAGCGCGTGGAAACGAGGTAGAGTCACCGTTGCGCTGCTCATAGCAAGCCGGAGCCCACTTGTAGTTCCGAAAACCAATTGATGAAGCGATCAACGTCTGCGCCCTGGTAAATGGCGCCGTGTTGCGGGCAAAGCATGTCGATATCCATAACTGCTACCCGTTCGCACCACAGCCGCTTGGCTTCCGGCGATCCCATCCAGCGCTTGTGGAAACCTTCGGCATAGTGAATATGCCGGTCAAAATCTTTAACGAATAAAGCGTTCAACTCTTCCGGCAGCATTGCCGAACCGATATCGCCCGAGAACAACAGTTTTGCCGCCGGGTCGTATAAATTGAAGTTACCGGAGGAATGCAGGTAATGCGCCGGTACGGCTTGCAGTTTCAGCTTGCCGACAGCAATTACCGAACCTTCGTCGGGAATCCCGATCAGGGTTTGGTCGGAGCCGCCAAAATGCGGAACAAAGGTTGTCCATAAACGGCTCAAGTGGCATTTGAGTTCCGGTTTAAAATCCAGCCACAACGACAGCGACGAAATGATGTCCGGGTCCTGGTGGGATGCGAACAGCGCGCTTATATTCGCCGGGTCGAAGGCTTCGCAGATCGCCGCGAACACCATCGCAAAGATTTCCGAACCGCCGGGATCGGTCAGCAGTGCCGTGCTGCCGTCGGTAATCAGGTATTCGTTGGTATCGATCAGGTAATTAGGCCGCTCCGGGTCTCGGGCTATGGCAATCCATTGGTGTTGTCCGGATTGATAAATAATTGTCGCCTTTTTCATAACCCTGTCTCTGTCAATCGTGCTTCAAGTTTTTTAACGGTCTCGGCGATATTGCCGACAACCTCTTCCACACCTTGTGCAATCTGGCGCAATATCGGCGTCATCGCGCCTCCGTGAGCGGCCTCAATGCCGGCCGAACGGGCAATGACCAGGCCGGTGGCGCATTGTTTTGCAGTCCGTTTCATGGTGACCCGCAATTCTCGGAGCAGGTCTCTAATAAGCCGCTCCATTTCCTGTATGTCGGCTTGGCTGCGCGCGCATGCGGGGCCGATCCGCGTTTTTGCCAACTTGCCGTAAGTTCCGGTCTGGGTGAGCAAAACCACATTGCGCAACCGATGCCGCTTGGTTGCTGTGACCATCACTTGCCGGTAAATCAGCCTGGATAATCCCTGCATCGCAGCGGCCATCGTCTCGCTAAACATCCGCAGTTCACGCGCAACCACGTTGAATCCCACGGCATTAACGCCTGCTTGCCTGGCGACCAGCATCGCATTGGTTGCCGTCAGGCTGATGTTTTCCGCAGCGTAAACAATGCTTTTGATTTCCTCATTGATTTTTGCAATAGTTTTTAATTCGTTCATCGGCGCTTTGTGTTTGAGTCATTTATAAAAGTCACTGCGAATAACATCCTTTTATCGCCATCATGCAATACGTAATCCAAGGTTCGGCAATCGCGCTACGGCGGTAGGGAGATACCATCTTCCGATCGCAATGCCGTTAAGTTAAGGATGGACAGTTCCTTCTCCCTCAGGGAGAAGGCTAGGTTGAGGGGATCAAATAAAGCTTTTTGCCTTATTTTTATTCTCCTCACCCCGACCCTCTCCAACAGGAGAGGGAGCGTTTTTCTTAACTTAACGGCATTGCTCCCGATCGGAGATTTAACTAACGGCGTTAACTTTTCATATAGCGCGATGATTGTCCTGCCGGTAGAGCGCAGAGTGCTTTAATAAACAGTCCGCGCTCTTCGGGCCAAGTCATCCTGTCTGCGCCAATTCGGCAACCGGGCTGGAACTTACTCCGGCCAGCGACGCCATGTCATCCATCGACAACACATGCTGAATGTTCAGGATGATCACAAACTTGCCGTTGATTTTGCCCATGCCGGCAATAAAATCGGCGCGGATGTTGGTGCCGAAAGTCGGCGCCGGTTCGATCTCGCTAGCCGGAATCTCCAGCACCGCATTCACCGCATCGACCATCACCCCGACATTCTGGGTTTCGTCGCCCATTGTCACTTCGATGATGATGATGCAGTTGCGGCGTCCGATCGCAGTAGGCTGCTTGCCGAAGCGGGCGCTCAAGTCGATGACCGGCACCACGGCTCCGCGTAGATTAATCACGCCGCGGATGAAATCCGGCATCCGCGGTACTTCGGTCAGTTGTCCGTATTGGATGATTTCCTTGATCCGTAATATGCCGATGGCATAGGTTTCGCCGATCAACATGAAAGTCAGGTATTGCTGCTGTTCCTCAAGTTCCTGATTGTCGGCCATAGTCGGCAGTGTTTGTGCGATTGCATTCATGTCCGCCTCCTAAAATCTGACGAATTCGGCTTCGTTAGGCACTGCATGTCTCGCAACCGCCGCTTTTTTCAGCGCAGGTTTGAAGGGTTTGACGTTAGGCGCTTTAAGCGCCGCACCGGCAACATCTCCTACCGTGAAGAACGCCATCAATTCCTGTAGCTGTGCGGCCTGTCCGCTCATTTCTTCCGAAGTCGCGGCCAATTGTTCGGCCGAGCTGGCGTTTTGTTGGGTGATCTGGTTCAGTTGATCCATTGCCGTATTAATTTGACCGGCGCCGGCGGATTGTTCTTCGGAAGCCGCCGCGATTTCCTGCACCAAGTCGGAGGTTTTTTTGATCGAAGGCACGATGGTATCGAGCAGCTTTCCTGCGCTTTCGGCCATTTCGACACTGCTGCCGGCCAATTCGCCGATTTCTTGCGCGGCGATTTGGCTGCGTTCGGCCAATTTGCGCACTTCGGCCGCAACCACCGCAAAACCTTTGCCGTGCTCGCCGGCCCTGGCCGCTTCAATCGCTGCGTTCAATGCCAGCAAATTGGTTTGGTAGGCAATGTCGTCAATGATGCCGATTTTGCCGGCGATACTCTTCATCGCACTGACAGTTTCTTTAACGGCTGCACCGCCTTCCACGGCTTCGCTGCTGGCTTGGGTCGCCATGCCGTCGGTGACTTTGGCGTTTTCAGTATTTTGGCTGATCGAAGCCGACATCTGTTCGACCGAAGCGCTGGTTTCCTCGACGCTGGCGGCCTGCTCGCTGGTTGCCTGACTCATGCTTTGAGCAGTGGCGCTGACTTCTTCCGAGGCGCCGGACAGTGCATCGGCTGCACTGCGCACTTCACCGATCACGCCGGAAAGCTTGTCAATTGTGTTGTTGACTATGTCGCGCAATTCACTCAACTTGCCGCGATAATCGCCATCCACAGCACGGGTCAGGTCCCCGCGCTCCATTGCCGACAGCGATGCCATAACGGCATTTACCGGCCCTACGATGCCGTCCAACGTATCGTTTACGCCGGAGACGATTTTGCGGAAGTCGCCATGATGTTTATTGGCGTCCGCGCGAGTATCCAAGCGGCCTTCGACGGCGGCAGTCGATAGGGCGGTAGCGTCGGAAACCAGCGCCTGGATTGCAGTTGACATGCGCTTCATCGCACTCATCACGCTGCTGGTGTCATTCGCGTTCAATGCGATAGCTGAGGACAGATCGCCGACCGCTATTTTGTTGGCGATTTCGGCTACTACGGCCGGCTCGCCACCTAATTGTTGCAAGATGCTGCGCAATATCCACAATCCGAACAGCGCCAAGACGACCAGTAGGCCAAAGGCCGAACCCAGCATTATCGTTTTTGATGAGCCGACTTGCGTATCTCCGGCTGCCACGGCTTCGTTGCCATAGGTGATGTTCATGTCGATAATTTTATCGAGCGTGGATTCCGCTTTGGCAAACAACGGTCTTGAATCGTAAAGTTGTTGATAGAGAACAACGAACAACGCTTTCTGTTTTTGCTCGTCGGTGTTCTTGCTCAGCGCCGTGATGGTCTCGTCGAGTTTTGCCTCGATCGCCTTCCATGCATTCCAGTCCTTTATGAATTGCTTCCATATTTCGGCTTCTTCGGCAGTTTGCGGCAGCGGCTCGTAGATTTTGAACCCTTCGTCGACGCGTTGCCACACTTCGCTTTTTTCTTTTAATACCTGGGCAAACTGGTCTTGCGCTTTGTAGTCGTTCTCATATTGAGCGGCTTTGCGGTCGTTTGAACGTAATGCCGTTTGCGCTTCGTTGATAATTTCCAGGCCGAGCACTGACGGCATCCGGTTTTTACCCACTTCGGACAACGAGGCCGAGGTATTTTCCAGTCCTATCCATCCGACCGCACCAACCAGGATCAGCGCCGCTAAAGACACTGTCAATAAACCTATAAGTTTTGCTTTTAGCGTCCAATTATTCATGATTGTCTTCCCCAAAAATTATTATTTGTTTAACAAAAAAGTAGGTTGATAAAGAAAAACGCTTTGGCCTCCTGCTTTAACAACCTACATACTGCTTGAGCACTCTATTAACTTGTTACTGCAACTCCCGCCATCTTCCGGCTCTTCTCGCGCTCTATCCGAGCAACTACTCTCTCGACACATCAACTCATGCGATACCGCCGCCTTGAATGAAATCCATCCGATACGGTCATTCCGCGGATGATCATGCGTGAATGAGCTGAAAACATAGCGATTAAGCCGCTCGTCCCGACATGTCCGGCACCACAGGATCAACCGACCGGAACTATAAAAATACTTGTCAAAAATTATTCTTGACCACGTACAGCCGAAGATCTTGGTGAAGAGTGTAGCGATTATATCGATTTAGTCAATCGTTTTTATCGTTTTGATCGTTTAAATCATTATTATCGAAAATGTCGTTTTTTCTCTAATTGATCGACATTACCGTTCGTTGTCTTAACATATTGAAATAAATTAATTATTTTTCGGTTAATGGTGTGGATGTTGAAAAGAAGATTGATGGAAAAAATTTTTGAATGGCGTCAGGTTTGGCAATGAATGCCGAACAAGCTTCCTTATTTTGATTTTCCTCTCGGCAACTGCTCCCTGCGCCTCTAGAGCATTTCTTTGTTAATCAAAAACATAGCCAGAATTTTTTAAAATAAATTGTCTCGTTCCCACGTGCTACCAAGGAATGCCGTCTGGGATGCGTTACGTTGTGATTTAAGGAGTCGCTGCCGCGACACTTGCTTGAATCGGGGTCTCGCCCCCGAAGGCGAG
>NZ_SCTW01000042.1 GCF_004322395.1 Methylobacter sp. | reverse complement strand
TCGGATTCAGACAGTGATTCGGACTCCGACAGCGATTCAGACTCTGACAGTGATTCCGACTCGGACAGTGACTCCGACAGTGATTCGGATTCCGATAGTGACTCGGATTCGGACTCCGATAGTGACTCGGACTCAGACAGCGATTCGGACTCCGATTCGGACTCAGACAGCGACTCGGACTCTGATAGCGACTCCGATTCGGACAGTGATTCGGACTCCGACAGTGACTCGGATTCGGACAGTGACTCGGACTCCGACTGCGATTCTGATCACGATCATGATCATGATCATGATAACAATGGTCATGGCAACGGCGATCAGGATGCTCCAGGCAACTCGGATGATCATAACAATGCCGAAAACAGCGAACACTCGGGCCAAGGTAACAGCGGACAGAACGAAGATAGTCACGGCAGAGATTCCGATCATGACGACGATGATGACCACGGCAGAGATTCCGATCATGACAACAACGGTCACGGCAACGGCGATCAGGATGCTCCAGGCAACTCGGATGATCATAACAATGCCGAAAACAGTGAACACTCGGGCCAAGGTAACAGCGGACATGACCAAGATAGCGGAGACAGTAGCCATACTGTGACTGTAGGGGCCGGTAAGCTCAGTGATCATATGCAGTCAATGAATGGTACTGGTAAAAACGATACCTTGACCGGCAACCAAAGCGACGACGATATTGATGGCGGTAAAGGTAATGACAATTTGTCCGGCGACGCCGGCAATGACCAGATCCATGGCGGCGCTGGAAATGACGTAATCGATGGCGGTACCGGTGATGACCATTTATATGGCGATGCGGGTAACGATGTGGTGTATGGCGGTGATGGCAATGACACCTTCTATGGTGACGATGGCAACGACGCTCTCTATGGCGATGCCGGCAATGATCTGTTCGTATTCGGCGATATATCGGGTCACACCACTGTTGATGGCGGTTCAGGAAACTGGACTGATGTTATTGAGATCGATATGGACGGCGGCCCTAGTGCACATGGTGGTGACTGGACCTTGGAAATCGATGGAAAAATGGTGGATGGCAATGGTAGTGAGCATGGCTTTTTCGATACGCATGGTGAATCAGGTACTATTACGGACACTAATACCGGCAATACTATCGACTTCGACAATATCGATAAAATCGAATGGTAATCAGCTAGTTGTTATCTAACCAAGCGGGATCCCTTTGCGGGGATCCCGTTTTTTTTGCTCGGTATTTGACGAGGCAGCCAAATAAGCTCTTGTTCGGATTGTTTTTATGTCTGTCAAAATGCGCATTAGATTAAAATTAATCATTAATCCTAAAAAACGCAGTTAGTCCACGAAAAGCACGAAAGACACGAAAGAAATCAATATATTCCATTGATTTAGTCATTCACCCGTTGGGTGACTACCTGTAATTGGGTATCTATTTGAATTTTTTCGTGCTTTTTGTGGTTTTCGTGGATCAAATGATTTTTCTAGGTTAATTCTTGCTAATACTTCAAGGTAGCTGCCTATGAGTTTTTCCGAACAGATTATCCACAGCCGAGGTGTTGTAGCGGAACATTGTGTCCGGTTAGTTAAACCCTTTCCAGCAGTTACCTTGTTTTTTTCCGTTAGCGAGCAAAAAGAGCGGGCTAAAGTTGTACATGCTAGTGGCGACACTTTTGATGCGGTTTGGAATCAAGGTGTTGTCAAGCTGCGCTGGCTCTTGGACAAATATAAACTTAAAGAGGGATGGCTGCGAGTTGATTGGGTAATGCATGCCGAGCCCTTGAACTGGGGTGAACTGAATAAACGCTTACAAGATACCAAGCGAAATTACTTTAGGCATGGGTTAGCGTTTGACAGCTCATTAAAACATGCGTTTTTAGAGCAGGAACTCAATGCCAACGCAATGCTATATGTGGGCGGCGATGTTGCGAATGCCCAACTTAACGAAAAAAATTTTTCAACTTATGCCGCTAGCCGTTACGGCAAAAAAGCCGTATTCGATTTTTCCTCGGAAGCACTGGTTTACGTGCTTTCAACCCAAGGCGTATTTTGCGATATATCCGGGGATTGCTATTTATTAGCTGGTTCCGGCCTGGCTGCCGGACGACGTGAATTGCCTTTCTTAGATACGAATCAGGTTAGCTGTTTAATTGAGACTAGTAGCCTCTATCTGGCCGGGCAGGTCAAAAAAAACGGTGAATTTTTTTATGGCTGGCATCCTTGTTTCGACCGCAAAATAGCTACTTACAATACGTTGCGGCATGTAAGCTCTACTTATGCCATGATCGAGGCCTGGGAGGTGACCGGCGATAAAACGCTTAAAGCGGCTATTGATCGCTCGATAAGCTATTTTACTCAGACCCTGATTAAAACTTACGCTCTGCCCGATAATCAAACGGTAGCCTATCTGACCGATACCGGCGATGAAATCAAACTTGGCGGCAATGCCGTTTGTCTATTGGCCTTGGTTAAATATTGCGAAGTAACCGATACTCGCGATTATATGCCGTTGCTGGAACAATTGGCCTTGGGCATCGTGCATATGCAGGATGCTGCTACCGGTCGTTTCGATCATGTTTTAAATGCTACCGACTTATCGGTAAAAGAATCGTTTCGTATTATTTATTATGATGGCGAAGCCGCCTTCGGCTTAATGCGTCTTTACGGCTTGACTCAAGATTCCCGTTGGCTGGCTGCCGTTGAAAAAGCCTTTGAGTATTTCATTGCCAACAAGCACTGGAAATCACACGATCATTGGTTAAGTTACTGCGTCAACGAGTTGACCCGCTATAAACCGGAAGAGAAATATTTTCGTTTCGGTATCCAAAACGTCAGTGGCTATCTGGATTTTGTGTTGCAACGCATTACCACGTATCCGACTCTGCTTGAATTGATGATGGCTGCGGAACAAATGCTATCGAGGCTTAAGGATATGCCAGACATGCAGCCTATCTTGGAAAATCTTGATACCGATAAATTCTATCGGGCTTTGGATTATCGTGCGCATTATTTGCTCAACGGTTATTTTTGGCCGGAGCTGGCGATGTATTTTAAAAATCCGGCGCGGATTGTCGGTAGTTTTTTTATTCGCCATCATGCTTTTAGGGTGCGGATTGACGATGTTGAACATTATTTATCGGGATTTGTAGCGTATAAGAAATATCTGCAAAAAGAAAGTAGGGTATTTGACGCTGCTAAAACATCGATTTTAACCGATGAAAAACCGTCTAAATTTAGCGCGGATCGCCAAAGTACTGGAAATAAAAATATAACCGTTAAGGAAGGTCCCAATTGGACGGTCGATAGCTTATTAAAAGCAACTCAAGGTCAATGGCTGAGAGCGCCGCTGTCGAATTCATGGCGGGCAACCGGTTTGTGCATTTGGGCGCCGACGATGCAACCAGGGCAAATGGTTGTCCTAAGACCTCACGACAGTAAAAGCTATCTTTCTATTGCTGCGTTGAATCGACTTCCGTTTTTCCCTCAGGCAGTGATTACGAGCGAAACTGTGAATTCAATAGCGGACAAAAATATTCCGGTGTTACATACGGCGGATGTCGGTCAAGCTATTCTCAACATGGGGCAATTTGCCCGAACTCAAATGCTGGGAAAAATCATTGGAGTAACCGGCAGCGCTGGAAAAACAACGACTGTAGCCATGCTATCCCATGTTCTTCGTCCTTGGGGCGAGGTAGGACAAACCACGCACAATGCAAACTTACCTCAGGGTATTGCATGGAATCTGGCTTCAATTCCTTGGAGTGCTCCCCATACGGTAATTGAAATGGCTATTGGTCAAATGCACAGAAACTCCGAATTGGTAAAGCCTGATATTGCTGTTATTAGTAATGTTGAAGCCGCTCATTTGCAATACCATCACTCATTGCCGGAAATAGCTAAAAAGAAAAGCCGCATTTTTTTAGGAATGTCCGAAGGCGGTTGCGCAATTTTGAATCGTGAAATGAATGAATGGGCTAGTGTTTACGAAGCTGCCCGGGCACGAAATTTGCGGATCATTCATTATGGCCGACAGGCGGATTGCGATGTTTGTTTATTG
>NZ_SCTW01000041.1 GCF_004322395.1 Methylobacter sp. | reverse complement strand
AATTTCGAAGGCATGAGCACTAGGTGTCGTGAGATCAAAGCGTTGCCCGTACCACGTATCACATCCGCTTACTATGGATGTGGACGCGATAGTTAATAGTGAGATGATTTTTTTCATTATGTCTAACGTAGAGCTAAGGGGCGTGCCGCTCACGGACGCTAAACGAAGCCCCAAAGCTTGATAAATTACAAAACTTTAAAACCGCCATGAGGCGGCACGTCCCTTTGAGCGCCATGTTAGGCATCCCGCTCACGAGAGATCATCAAGTTCGAAATTGTCATAGTAAGGTTCCAGCATACTGATAATGATTTCTTTAGCTTCGGCTACGACCTTCTTAGCATCAGTCTTGGTAATGAACTTCCCAGAGTGAACAATCGCGTTTCTTTCGGTATTTATATCTTCGACTCGCTTTTTGAGGCTCTTAAATGCCTTCTCATGATCTTTGCCCTTTATTGCAGGGAGAATCAGCTTGTCAAACTTTCCCTGAATTCCGTTAGCCCAGCGTAGAAAATGATCAACTAAGACGGTATCAAGGCCACGAGTATCAATAAATTCTTCGCGTACAACTAAATTGGCAGCAATCTCTGTTGCAGTTGCCGCACGTACTACTGCGCTAGACCACTCTTCTCGATCCAAAAGCCCACTAATTTTTGTCCAGTTTGACTGGATTTTCTCGACATCAGTGCGTTCGTCATACGGCTTTTTCTTTTTTTTCGAAACGGGCATAAGTAGTTCCTGTGCGCCTAACGTAATATATACGACATCATTTGTCGTATAAAAAAATCATATTGTCGTATAATCATTCTTGATTAATATTATCTTATTGTTTTCAATGACTAGATTGTATGATAAGGCGACATATTGTACAAACAAATACGACATCAACGCAACCCAAAAAATTACTCGACCAAGTCCGTGACAAAGTTCGTTTTAAACACTATAGCTTGAGCACAGAGAAAACCTATATCGCTTGGATTAAACAGTTTGTTTTATATCACCGTAAGCGCCATCCCTCGGAAATGGGTGCGATTGAGGTGGAGGCATTTTTAACTTATTTGGCTACGCAGCGGTATGTGTCCAGTTCTACCCAGAATCAGGCGCTGTCGGCGATTTTATTTTTATACCGTGAGGTGTTGGCTGTCGATTTGCCGTGGCTGGATAATTTTGAGCGTTCGAAAAAGCCTCGGCGGCTGCCAGTAGTGCTTACAACCCAGGAAGTGCAAGACTTATTACGAGAAGCGTCTTCGGCGCCTGAACCCATTGGTCTGATTATCAAGTTGCTATACGGTACCGGGATGCGTTTGATGGAGGCGGTGCGTTTGCGGGTGAAAGATGTTGAATTGGTGCGCAGGGAAATAATTGTACGCGACGGTAAGGGCGGCAAAGACCGGGTGACCGTGCTGCCGGAGTGTCTGGTAGAGCCGTTGCGCGTTCAGTTGGCGTTGCGCCGCGTCTGGCATGAGCAGGATAGCGTTTTGGGCAAGGTGGATGTATGGTTGCCGGATGCGTTGGCGGTCAAGTATCCCAACGCTTCAAAAGAATGGGGTTGGCAATATGTGTTTGCCGCCAAAAACTATTCCATCGATCCGCGTAGCCACTCGGAATGCCGGCATCATGTTGAAGAAAAACAGGTGCAGCGTTATGTCAAGCGGGCTGCTCAAGCAGCAGGCATCGCCAAGCCGACTACGCCGCATACTTTGCGCCATAGCTTTGCGACGCATATTTTGCAGTCGGGTTACGATATTCGCACTGTCCAGGAATTGTTGGGGCATAGCGATGTCGCCACGACAATGATTTACACTCATGTATTAAACAAAGGCGGCAAGGGAGTGGTGAGTCCGTTGGACCGGTTGTAGCAACAGGTTATTTGCCGTCATTAGTGCTGAACCGGTTTATCAGCCCAATCCCTAACAATAAAGCCAACGCCCCCCACAATAACCCCGGAACCAGCCAGAACCAGTTTTGATAGAAAGTAACCGGCGGGTTTTTCAGGTAAGGCACTTCATATAGCCCTGCCCAAGCCTGATGTATCGGCGAGCGTTCCAGGATTTCTCCCGAGGCCAGCGATACCGTGGAAATGCCGGTGTTGGTGACGCGCAGTACCGGACGGCGAAATTCCACGCCGCGCGCCAGTGTCATATACATGTGCTGGTAAGGTTCCTGCCATGTGCCGTACCAGGAGTCGTTGGTGACGTTGACGATGAACTGTGCGCCAAGTTCAGCCAGTGAGCGCGAAAATCGTGGGAACAAACTTTCGTAGCATATTTGCGCGCCCATTTTGTAGCCGTTCCAGCGCAGCAAATCGGTCGGGCCTTGGCCTCTGGAAAAGTGGCCGGTGGGCGGCAGCCAATTGCGGATTTCGGGGAAAAATTGTTCACCGGGGATGTATTCGCCAAAAGCCAGCAAGATAGACTTACTGTAATGCGGCGGTACTATCTCGCCGTCCTTGTTCAATACAAACAGGGAATTGGTGATCAGGCGGGAGGGTTCGTCAATGCTATACGCACCGGTAATCAGCGGCAGTTGGCGGTTATGGAGGAACTGCGCCAGCGCTACCGGATAGTCATCGACCTTGAATCGCTCGCCCAGCAATGCCGGAAATGCGGTTTCAGGCCATAGCGCGAAATCGATTTGTTCGTCTTGATGGGCTTTAAGAGCATTATCGGTCAGCGTGATATAACGATTAAATATTTCTTTGCCGAAGCCTTTGCCTAATTCTGCGGCCAGTTTTTCCGCGTTTTCGATATAGGCTTGCACCATCAGTGTTTTAAATGACGCATCCGGTTGCGGGAGCCGGTTTTTAAGCCACAGGCCGCCGACATTTAGCAGCATAAACCCCGTAACTACGACAGCTAAAATGATTTTTCCGGAGTTCTGTTTACGCTGTTCCCAAGCCCAATAAAGCGGCAGGTTGCACAGCAGCGTTGCGGCGCTGAGTCCGCTAAAACCGATCACTTCCGCCCAATGGTAAACAGGGATATTTGCGCCGTACCAGGAGTAGCCGAAGTTCCAGTCGAACAGAGTCAGCGAATAAGCTTCGCACAATGCGGTGATCAACGCCATCAGTCCCAGCGAAAGCTGCTTTGGCCAGTTAAATCTTTGTTGCCCCCAAAACCACAATACGCCGGCCAACGGCACGAACAAGTGGGCAATTAGACCATAGACTACCATGCCGATGACCGCGATAGGCCAGTCCAGATGGGCAAATTCATGTAACAGGTAAGTGACCCAGTTAAAGCCGATCAGCGTGAATACGAACGAAGTAATTAGGCCGCCAATAAAAACGTCCTTCAAACGGGTTTGCCGTTTCCAGAAAATCCACAACGGCACGAAACAGAATAAGGAGGCCCAAGGCGGAAAGGGGATGTAGCTGGTGCCGATTAGAATGCCGGACAGAGTGGGCAGTATCCAGGGCTTAAAAACGCTGTTCATGGTGTTAGGGATGAGTGTGATTATGCGAGGGCTATGTTGGGACGTTCATTTATGCACAACTTTATTTCAGAACTGTCATACTGGCACGAATATCAGTATCCAGCGCCATGCCTGTCCTGAGCGTAGCCGAAGGGAGCGTGCCACTTTCGAACCCAGATGGACGGGGCCTGTTGCTTCATCCGAAACGTCCCGCCTGTTCAGCACATTGCCAGTTAGACCTTCCAGGTTTTAAAAACCTGGAAGGTCTGCCTATCGGCCTGTCTAGGTAGGGGTTGCCGGAATGACAAGCTTTTTAACTACTTGTGTATAACAACGAGTGCCGGAGCGTGGTAACGATGTAAATCTCAGGAATGCGCTTTTTTAGCCTTGGATTTTTTACCATGAATTTCTTCATGCAAGGCACGGTATTCGTCGGTCAGTTTATGGTTGGGGACATAATGCACCAGCGGTTTTGATTCTGTGTGCGACTCCCTGACCTTGACCGATGGCGAAATCATTGATGCCAGCACCGGCACGCCTTCGGCAACAAGATCTTCGACCAGTTTGCGCGGCAAATTGGCTTGTTTTTGATATTGGTTGACTATAATGCCTTCAATCTCAAGGGTTTGATTATGGTCGGATTTTACTTCCGCCACTACCTGCATCAAAGAATACAGGGCTTCTCTGGCAAAAGTATCGCAGTCAAATGGAATCAAGCACTTTTCGGCGGCGATTAACGCAGACTGGCTGTAGAAATTCAGGATAGGCGGAGTATCCATGTAAATCTCATCAAAATCTCCAAGTTTTTCCAACGCTTCTTTTAACTTAAAGATTTTCATCCGCGATTCCAAACGGCCTTGTAGCGGCTCGAGTTCGGGGTGGGATGGAATGACAAACAGGTTAGGGAATGGGGTTTCATGGATCGCGCTTTCAAGGCCGGAACCGGATGAACCGCCGCCAAACAGAGACAGACTCAGGGTATCTTTAAAGAAGTGGGCAATGGTTTTATCACTGTCGCTGATCTTATTGCCGAGCAGGTATTGTGTTGAATTACCCTGAACATCAAGGTCGATGACTAATGTACGTTTACCTTCAATAGCACTGATAGCCGCTAAATTGCAGGTAATAGTAGATTTGCCGACGCCGCCTTTCTGGTTGAAAATGACTCTGCGCATGTTATCCCCGTTAAATCAAATAGTTGAAAGCCGCATTATAAGCTTTGCATCGGTAATATCAAATACGGATAAATGTTTTGCCGTGGCATTGCGGACATTCAGGGATTTCACTGGCTGTTTTAAACGCAATCTCTTTACCGCAGTCGTCACAGATAAAGGTTCCGGGTACGGTAATGTCGCCGCTGTGATAGGTATGTGCTTTTGCCAATTCTTCCAGTTTTGCCAGTTCCAGGCGGGTTTTATCGGCAACGCTTAAGAAAGCGTCCAAGGCGAAATTTTCAATCAGCTCAACATCGAATTTAAACCATTCCGATAATGAGTCTTTATCTTCCTGAGGTGATAAGCCGTGAGCTGCGTGTTCGATGTCGCGTTTAACAAATTTTGAGACCTTGTCCAGCTCATCGTTTGTCAAATCGCTGTCTTGTCTGGTCTTTTCTTTTGATATTTCCAGCGCTTCGGCAAAAGAATGCAGCGTATCTTCCATGGTTTCATGAAGATGCTTCATAAAATCGGTATAGGCGGTGACAAGTTTATTTTTATTCATTAGGGTTGAACTCCTGAAAATGGCGCTTTAGATTTAAGCGACTGTACGGTATTCTAACGCTTTTGACTGGTAAAAGACGAGAAGGATGCAAGAAAATTATAAGCCTTTGGCAATCGAGCAAGAAGTACAGGCCGCCTGGGACGCATCAGGCGTATTTAATGTGTCGGAATCGTCTACACAAGACAAGTATTATTGTTTGTCGATGTTTCCTTACCCCAGCGGCAAGTTGCACATGGGGCATGTCCGAAACTATACCATAGGCGATGTGATCAGCCGCTACCAGCGTATGCTGGGCAAAAATGTCTTGCAGCCAATGGGTTGGGATGCGTTCGGCCTGCCGGCGGAAAACGCCGCGATGCAGCACGGCGTACATCCGGCCGACTGGACTTACAGCAACATCGACTATATGCGCGACCAGCTTAAAAGGCTGGGTTTCGGCTATGACTGGAACCGCGAATTAGCTACTTGCGATCCGCATTATTATAAGTGGGAGCAATGGTTTTTCCTGAAATTGCTGGAAAAAGGCTTGGTTTATAAAAAAACCGCACCGGTTAACTGGTGTCCGCATGATATGACCGTTTTGGCTAACGAGCAAGTCATCGACGGCTGCTGCTGGCGTTGCGATACTCAAGTCGAGCGCAAAGAAATCGCCCAGTGGTTTTTAAAAATCACCGCTTATGCGGATGAATTGCTTACTTCGCTGGAAACGCTGGACGGTTGGCCGGAACAGGTCAAAACCATGCAGGCTAACTGGATAGGCCGCTCCGAAGGCGTGGAGATGGATTTTCCGGTGCCTGAATTGAATCAGCATTTAAGTATTTACACCACGCGTCCCGACACCTTGATGGGGGTGACCTATCTTGCCGTGGCGGCGGAGCATCCGCTGGCGTTAAAGGCCGCAGAAACCAATGCCGAGATCAGTGCCTTTATCGATGACTGTAAGATGATGGAAACCTCGGAAGCGGCCATGGAAACCATGGAAAAACGCGGCATCGACTCCGGCATCAAAGCCGTTCACCCGATCACCGGCGAACAGGTTCCGGTATGGATCGCCAATTTCGTGTTGATGGGTTACGGCACCGGCGCGGTGATGTCCGTTCCGGCCCATGACCAACGCGATTTCGAGTTTGCGCTTAAGTACGGTATCGCAATCAAGCAGGTGATTTTTGCCATAGACGGAGAAAACGATGATTGTTCGAAGCAGGCTTACACCGTAAAAGGGGTGTTGAAAAATTCAGGCGCGTTTGATGGCTTAACGTCTGAACAGGCTTTTACGGCCATTTCAGAAGCGCTGGAAAAAGACCAAAAAGGGCAACGAAAGACTAATTTCAGATTGCGCGATTGGGGCGTTTCCCGTCAGCGCTACTGGGGCGCGCCGATTCCGGTTATTTATTGCGACGACTGCGGTACTGTCCCTGTGCCTAAAAAGGACTTGCCGGTCGAACTGCCCAGGGATGTCGTGCTGGACGGTTCGCAATCGCCTTTGGTGGCTCATCCGATTTTCTCCCATACGACTTGTCCGACATGCGGCAAAGCGGCGCGCCGGGAAACCGATACCTTCGATACGTTTATGGAATCGTCTTGGTATTTCGCGCGTTTTGCAGGCAGTAATCCGGATAGCATGGTTGATCAAAGCGCCAAATACTGGTTGCCTGTCGATCATTATATCGGCGGTATTGAGCACGCTATTTTGCATTTGCTGTATGCGCGGTTTTATACCAAGCTGATGCGTGATGAAGGCTTGCTGGTTTGCGACGAACCGTTTAAAAAACTGCTGACTCAAGGCATGGTGCTGAAAGACGGCAGCAAAATGTCCAAGTCCAAAGGCAATACCGTTGATCCGCAAGGCCTGATCGATCAATACGGAGCGGATACCGTGCGTTTGTTTATCATGTTTGCAGCGCCGCCGGAGCAATCGCTGGAATGGTCCGATAGTGGCGTGGAAGGCGCGTTCAGGTTTCTGAAGCGGCTCTGGAAACAGGCTTATCTGCATTGCGATGCGGGCGGAGCTACAGCGCCGCTTGATAAACAATCATTAACCGAAGAACAGCAAGCAGTACGTCGTCAATTGCATCTGGCTATCCAGAAAGCAACCGACGATTTTGGCCGGCGCTATACCTTTAATACCGTGATTGCCGCGAATATGGAGTTGATTAACACTTTATCCAAATTTGCCGATGATTCGGACAACGGCAAGGCGGTCCGACAGGAAGTATTGGAAGCCATTGTGTTAATGTTATCGCCGATTGTGCCGCATATCTGCCATCAATTATGGCTGGATTTGGGGCATCAGCAAGCGGTGGTCAGTGCATCATGGCCTAAGGTCGATGCAACGGCTTTGGAGCAGAACACTTTGGAACTGGTGCTACAGGTTAACGGTAAATTACGCAGCAAGATGACCGTTTCGATCACTGCGACCAAAGACGAAATAGAAGCAATGGCGCTAAGCGATGAACATGTTAAGCGCTTTATTGAAGACAAGCCGGTCAGAAAGGTGATAGTGGTGCCTAAAAAACTGGTTAATATTGTTGTTTAGGCGAAAGACGAAGGGCGGAAGACAAAAAAGCTTGCATTTGGATTTAAGGAGCGCTGCAATTTTTAGCCTTTAGCCTTTAGCCTTTAGCCTTTAGCCTTTAGCCTTTAGCCTTTAGCCTTTAGCCTTTAGCCTTTAGCCTTTAGCCTTTAGCCTTTAG
>NZ_SCTW01000040.1 GCF_004322395.1 Methylobacter sp. | reverse complement strand
CAAAATCGGTCGCTCCATACTGTTGCATGATAAATCGAAGGCCGCCGTTGGCCGGGCCGATGTTATAGGCCAGCAAACCCAAAAATAGATCTTTGTGCATCTGGTCCAGATAATATTTGAATGTCGCTGCAGCAATAAATGCATTATGCCGTGGATCAAGTAGCGAAGGCTTACTTATTGCCAGCTTTTTGCTGGCTTGTTCCATGATAGCTTTAGGTACTTGGGTAATTTGAAACAAGCCGTGTCCACCGTCCAGGCTGTCTCTGGGCAAGAAAGAAGATTCCGTTGCAGCGATGCCTTGCAGAAGATTAGGATCTATATCGAATGCCTTGGCCGCTTCTACAATAGCTGGGTTAAATGCTTGTTCACGGTTAACCAGTTGTAGCAATTGCGCTTGATTATATCGCCGATAGGCTGCGTAGACCTGATGAGCCAGTGTAACCCTGCTGGCTTCCTGCTTGCCGCCGACCAGGGTGCGAAAGTGTCCGAACGCTCGGGTAAAGTGGTTTTGCATCACGAACCAGCCAACAATCAGCGCAAAGCCGATAGCCAGAACCGGAGGCAAAAACGCAGCTTTGTGCTGCAACCATTTGCGCAGTTTCCACCAAGCTATCAACAGCACAGCCGATGTAATTATCAATCCCAAAACGCCGATTGCAAACGGTAATAAACTGGTGAAAAAACGAGTGCCGGAAAACCAGCTAGCCGAATAGCCCAGCAAAATCATAATGGCAGAAACCGCAGTTATCGCCAAACCTAGCGCTTCAAGACCTATCACCAACAGTCTGTTTTTGAAGCTGGTAATAGGCTGCTTAAGCGGTACTTTTTTTTGTGTTTTCCGTGTTGCGCGAGGTTTGGGTTTTGGGTTGGTTTCCAGTTTAACACTGGCCCGTTTACGTGGAGTTGCCGGTTTATTCATACAAGCAGATTTCGGCGAATGTTGTGACGCATAAATTCATAAGGGTAAGAAAATATAACTATAGCGGGTCTGAATGTTACATTTACAGTAATTTTAATTTTGAAACTTGATAAAAAATTTATCAAGTTAATAGCATAGATGACTTGAAGTTGTGTGCTTTATGCAGTAAACGTAAGTTGCCGGAAAGATATTCCATAAAAACATTGTTGTAAAAGTTGGAAAAATCGAAGCGGCTCGAGTAGTATACGCGGGTTTTGATGGCTTCATGATGGATACATGATCCGAATAATAGGAATTAAATGCCATCAATATTTATGGAAAACAGATCATCTCTTTCAATTGACAATGAAATTATTAACTCAATACCTTTGGCTTTGCTGGTTCATTAATAACCCCGCTGACTTGGTTCCCTCTAAATCGTTTATGTGGAAAACAGTGGTGTTTTATCTTATTTCAGGATGTATTGTTGAGGGCTTGATTGCCGATCCTGCCGATGGTTCTCTGGAAGTTTTTTTGAGAACCATCATGGCCTTTAGCTCCATCGCTGTGTTATTGCTGATTGTCAAAAAATGGCAGTATTTTAATCAATTATTCACGGCTATTTTTGTCTGCGAAAATTTTATTATGACACTGGCAATCGCCGCCGAAGCATTGGATTTTGTAATGGTGATGAACCGGGAAGAATACCGGGAAGAGATATCGATCAGTTTGGCCGTATTACTGGTTGGATGGTATTTAGCGATTGTCGGTTATATTCTGAGGCAGTTTTTCTCGTACAAAACGGGCGTCAGCGTTATTTTAGCGTTTAGTTATTTTGTTTTAACTTACGGCATCCCGATGTTAGTTATGGATATATAAAATCCGGAGTATAAGTCAGGCCGAAGTTTAGCCATGAGTTATTGGGCGATTAATAGACGATAAGATTTTTTGTCGAATATATGCGTTCATTGCACATATTGCCTAGACGGATTGCTAATCCTCATCTAAAGGATAATCGGCCTCTTGTTTTTCCGCTTCCTTTATCGCCAATTGCCGCTCCAGGTGTTGTTTTTCACGAGCCAATAATTCAATTTCCCGGCGAAGATAAACATCGGATTCCATTCTGTTTTTATAATTTTCCTTTTTCAGTGTCAGACGGTGCTGTTCACGGCGTCTTTGATTTTCGGCATCGGCTTCAAATTCCAGTTGTTTTTGGCGTTGTTCAAAGGCTATTTGTTGAGCTTGGGTTTTATCTTTAGATTCTCTCCATCTAGCCTGCTGGTTTTCATATTTGGCAATATCGGCTTCCAGTTCTTTTGCCTTTAATTTGGCTTGGTGTGCCAATAGTTCCATGTGATTTGTTTGTTCTGCAATTCTAAGACGGGCTTCATGTTTTTGCTGTTCCTGAAGCTCCGCTTCCAGCGTTATTTCCTTTAGGCTATTCTCATGCTTAACTTTTTCGGCATGGAGCCGCTTTTCAATTTCAAATTGTTCCAGCAGCTGTTTTTCTTTTTCTTCAAGTAAAAGCTTTGTATTTAAAGCTTTTTGAGACTGTTTCAGGCGTTCCAGTTCGGCATCGCGATTTAGTTGCTCAAGCTGCTTTTGTTTATGTTCCAGTTTTTGCTTTTCAATTTCTTGTTCCTGGCGGAATAATTCTTCTCTTTGCGCTTCGTTAAATTCAAAGTTTTTTTTAAGAACGCATAAATAAACACTTTCCTGAGCCAGCTGCACATCGGGAAATTCCTCAAACGAGGCTTTTAATATGCATAATGTTTGTGACTGGATATTTTGCAATATCAGCATTTCACTAGCAGCCAAAGAAATCTTCTTTTCAATATCGGTTAAGCCTTTTTGCACCCATGCGCCATCCGATAAATTAAGCAGCTCTTTATCTATCAAGTTGATAAGCAAATCTTCATAGGCGGTTTTTATATGCCCATTAATATCAGCCAAAATATCCATATTGTTGCGGGCATATTTCAATGTAGCCTGAAAGCGAATGTCCAGCATTACATCAATCGTACAAAAGCCGTCGTAAAGCTTGATTTGGTGGTTAACGCTCCAGTTTTCTACCGGTAACGGATAAATAAGGTGATAAAAGCGTCTAACAAATCCTTCTGGGCGTATAAATAGCTTCCAATAAGGTCCTAACTTGGTGAGGACAAGCTGACGGTCTGCATCAAAAACGGGATCCCATGTCTCTGAAACAGCAATATCGTCATTGGCTAAGGTGCCTTCAATAAACCATTTGTCGATTTCAGTTCTGGAACTATGCGTCATTTGCTTGCCTGACAATGTTGGACTCGGCTTTTAACCGGTTTATCTTATCGCCCATTTTTTCAGCAATCAATGGATAAAGGTTGGGCGCAAATTCTACGGTTTTATTATCGATTTTTCTTAAGAAACCACGGCTTAATAATAAGCCTACGGCAAACATTCTCGACCAGTCGGAATAACGCCGCGCCCGTTCCATTTCGGTTTTCTCGATCGTCATTTCGAGTTCGTTGTTTTTATTGATTCGAAACTCGGTAAACTGTCTTAAGCATTCAAAAACCAAGTCTTCTTCCTCTGCGGTCAACGGGCCGGGGGCGGTAAATTCAAGGCGGTATGACAGTAGTACGGTGAAAAATTCAACCATACCCGCACAAATAAAAGCGAACAGCGAAAAATCGGACCACATCGCGGCCGAAGGTTGGACAGGGGCTATGAACTGATTATAAGTCATCAATAACGGTGCTTCCGGCAAGGATTGGCCGATATTGCCTGAGAGCAGGTTGATCTTCAGCTGGACATTCTGGAAGTTCTCCAGCATTGCGGAATAAGCGCTCTCAATATTGGTTGCGACATCCAGCGCATTGATGCTGACTTGCAGTTTTTGAATATCCTTGTCCAACTCGGAAAAATCATGATCGAATCTTACCTGTTGCTCTTTTTTCTCTTGATAAATCTGGTTGTAATGTTTCCAGAAAGGCCCTTCGCCAACTTGCTTCCTATAGCCTTCGGCAATTTGCGCATGGGTGCCGAAATAGGCCTGCTGCACATCGAGCGTCGCTTTTTCCAGATCGGTGCGCTGTTGTTTTAGGACCTCGCCTTTAATGACTAAGACGCGGTCTATATAGGACTTTACATCGGTCCTGATCTGATTTAAGCGGTTGATGTGCAGATTGTCCTGCTGGGAAATTTCATAAAACTTGAAATAAGAGAACGATACAGAAGCGGTCAAAGCAACCAGCAAAGAACATACCACGGAAAAATAGCGAAAGCGGTTGGCTTGCCAATGCATGCCGGCAATTTCCAGCGAACAAATCACAATAATGGATTGAATGGCAATGGTGATGATCAGTGCAATCCAGGAGGTGATGAAATGAGACATGCCGTAATAGGTGGTAAAGCCAGAGGCGACACTCAGCATTAAGACAATGGGAATCGTCCATACCCTTAATAAGCCTACGAATAAGGTCTGGACGCTATTAATCAGATAGCCCACGCCGGAAGCTCTTATTTTGGAGAATTCAGATTTTTTCATTTTAAGGTAGCGGTGTTCAGGCTTGCGCGTTGAAAAGTTAATGGCAATATTTTTTATCTTACCTCATCTTGTACGAATATCGGAACGGAATTTCTCATTTGAAAAAAGGGTAAATTAAGATCAAGGCAGGAGCAGCTTTGCCTGATTTGGCTCCTGCGCTGGGTTCTCGCCTTAATAGATAATCCTCTGGTCTTTCAACACGCTGTAAATGTCATCGATAGTCTGAGTTACGGAGTCAAAATCTAGATCAGCCAAATTAGCGCTGTCATTGACGCACAAGCAAATCAATCCGGCGTTTTTGATGGCGGCGATCAGTGCTTTGTCTTGAGTCTCCAAAACCGTTGCGGCATGACCGTTATCAAACAGTTTTCGCTCCAGTTGGTAGGCGATGTCCTTGCTGTTTGCACCGGCAAGAGCAATCGCTGTGGCTTTTTGGCTGAAACGTGCGGCGCGCTCTTCGGGGCTGACCGGTTGCAAGCTTTCTTGGCCGGTACTGCCGGTAATCATGCCTGCACCAACAGTGCCGTTGGTCAGGCGGTCTATGATGATGAAAGCGCCGGTGCCTTTATGGGTTTTGTACGGGTCGAAAACCACGGGTGCGTTCACAGAGACCGTGCAGGAGCCGATCTCGTTCAAGCGCAACTCGGTTGCGTCGTGGTGCTCCAGGGTATTGACATCGATTCTATGGTGAATCATAGCAATGGAGCCCGGCACACTGCGCGTCGCCAATTTGATAGTGTATTGCCGACCCGGCGCCAGCGCATTTTCAGCCATCCAGACGATAGTGGCGTTGAATTTATCCGAGACGGTTGCCGATGTTTGCTCGGTACCGATAATTGTATCGCCGCGGCTAATATCGATTTCGTCTTCCAATGTTAAAGTAACGGCCATCGGCGAGAAAGCTTGTTCCAACTCGCCGTCATAAGTCACGATTTCTTTGATTTTGCTGCTTTTACCGGAAGGCAGGACGGTGATCTTGTCGCCTTTTTTAAAAATGCCGGAAGCGACCGTGCCGCAAAAACCGCGAAAATCGAGGTTGGGGCGGTTAACATACTGAACCGGAAAACGGGCATCGCTGAAATTGCGGTCGTTGGCGATTTCAATGCTGTTTAGCGCTTCCATTAGCGGCAAGCCGGTGTACCAGGGCATATTAGCGCTGGGATTGACTACGTTATCGCCGTCCAGTGCCGACATCGGGATGAAGGTAATGTCCTGCAGGTCGAGCGATTTTGTAAAACTCAAATAATCCTGCTTGATTTTGTTATAGGTGGCTTCTCTATACTCGACCAAGTCCATTTTGTTGACGGCGACGATAATGTGATGAATGCCCAGCAACGAGGCGATAAAGCTGTGCCGCTTGGTTTGGGTTTGCACACCGTAACGGGCATCGATCAGGATAATCGCCAAATCGCAGGTTGAAGCGCCGGTTGCCATATTGCGGGTGTATTGTTCGTGCCCTGGGGTGTCGGCAATAATGAATTTGCGTGTCGCGGTAGAGAAATAACGATAGGCTACATCAATGGTGATGCCCTGTTCGCGTTCGGCTTGCAGGCCGTCGACCAGTAAGGCCAAGTCTATCTTGCCGGCGCCGGTGGTGCCGGATTTGGCGCTGTCGGCCTGGACGGCGGCCAATTGGTCTTCATAGATCATTTTGGAGTCGTGCAACAGGCGGCCGATCAGCGTGCTTTTGCCGTCGTCGACATTGCCGCAGGTTAAAAAGCGCAATAGTTCTTTGCGTTCGTGTTGCGCTAAATACGCGTCTATATCGGTACTGATTAAATCGGATTGGTGGGACATGGGTGTTCCAAAAATAAAAAATTAAATTAAGTTAGGCAAAAGGCGCAGGGCAAAAGGTGAAAGCTAGGTTGACCGCGATTTAATTAGGGCGGACAGCATCTTTGAAATGTGTTCTGCTTCGTTTTTCCATAACATGCCTGTTTCTTTTGAAATGTAGCCAATTTCGATGCCTATGTAGATTTGGGTGCGTAATTCACCGGAGGAGCCTTTTGCATAATAAAAGAATTTATTGGAATCTTTATCGCTGCCCCTTTCAAAACCTTCCGCTATGTTACTGGGTATAGACAAGCTAGAGCGAGTTACCTGATCTTTAAAGCCAAAATCCTTACAAGTAGCTAAGACTTTGTATATCTCAACACAGAGCCGTGATGAACGCCGCCAAACATCCAAGTCTTCAAACCGCGCCATCTTTAGCCCTTAGTCTTTCGTCTTTCGCCTGCCCTTAAAAATACCCTTCGCGCTTTTTCTGCTCCATGGAACCGGCTTGGTCGTGATCTATCAATCGTCCTTGGCGTTCTGATGTTGTTGTTAACAGCATTTCCTGAATGATTTCCGGCAGGGTGGTGGCGGTTGATTCCACTGCGCCGGTTAGCGGATAACAACCTAAAGTACGGAAACGCACCATTTTCATTTCAATTTTTTCATCTGGGCGGATCGGCATGCGCTCATCGTCAACCATGATCAACATGCCGTCGCGGTTAACGACAGGGCGTTCCTTGGCAAAATACAGAGGTACGATCGGAATATTTTCCAGATGGATATATTGCCAGATGTCCAGCTCTGTCCAGTTGGACAGCGGGAATACCCGGATGCTTTCGCCTTTGTCTATTTTGCCGTTGTAGATGTTCCATAATTCAGGGCGCTGGTTTTTGGGATCCCAGCGGTGATTTTTATCGCGGAACGAATAAACCCGCTCCTTAGCGCGCGATTTTTCCTCGTCGCGCCGGGCACCGCCGAACGCCGCATCAAACTGGTATTTATCCAGCGCCTGCTTGAGACCTTCGGTTTTCATCACGTCGGTGTGTATCTTGCTGCCGTGCGTAAAAGGCCCGATGCCCTGGGCTATGCCTTCCGGATTGATATGAATCAGCAGCTCGAGCCCCAGTTTCTTGACCATCTGGTCGCGAAACTCGATCATTTCCTTGAATTTCCAAGTGGTATCCACATGCAACAACGGAAAAGGCGGCTTGCCAGGATAAAAAGCTTTCATGGTCAAATGCAACATGACGGCGGAATCTTTGCCGACTGAATACAACATCACCGGACGTTCAAATTCGGCTGCGACTTCGCGAATAATATGAATGCTCTCAGCTTCCAGCTGTTTAAGGTGGGTCAGTTTATAATCAGTCATTAAAATTCCGTCAGATTTGGAGGTCACGCTATTTATAAATGCGCTCAATAAAAAGACGACTATTTTAGTTTGAACGAAGCTTTAATACCAGATTTGCTTGGGATTTATTGGTAGTTGAACGGATGTTAAAGCATATTTTTAGGCCTGAAAAATTCAAAACTGTTTGTTGCTGATAAATTAACTGAAGCTGACGCATCATTAATCAGTGCGGCCAAATAGTACCTTGATGATATTATTTGCCGGCTATGCGCGTGCAGAGAGGCGATGAGTTTGTTGTTATTTTGACCGAACTGGTGAGCAAATAGAATCGGTATGCAATAAAACATGGCATATTGCGGAAAAAAGCAACAGGCTATCTGCAAGGTTTGTTAGTGGTATATCAAATATCGCAGTATTTTTAATTTGACGGTGGATAAAATGAAAATTGATTTTTTGGGGTCAGCAAGCTTTGCCGGGTTACTGAGGAAAACTTTCTGCGGTCTGATTGTGATGATGTTCCTGTTAACTTCAGGATGCGCTACGATCGGCCATGAGTTTCCTGCAGGTCAGGTATCAACCATTAAGATAGGGGAAACTACCCAGAATGACATTTACACTACGTTTGGAGCCCCTTGGAGAACCGGTCTTGATAATGGTATGAAGACATGGACTTACGGTAACTATTATTACAGTTTGTTTAGTGACGGCAGTACCGAAGATTTGGTTATTAAATTTGACAATCGCGGTGTTGTTGCATCTTTTGTATTCAATACCACCAAGCGCTCGAAATAAATTAGATGTATATGTGGGAGGCGGCATCGTTTAAAACGTCTCCTGCGTGTTTTCGTGACAAACGGCATTATTTGTAAAACTCTGGACTTGATCAGACAATTGCCAAAATTAGTCTCAACTGTATCAGACCTTGACTGTCTCAGTTCGACCCAAATCGGCCTTTCCTTATCTTTGTTTGACTGGCGGGTTAGTGTTGCATGATTGACGTTAGGACAAACAGGCCTGTAGGATGTGCTTCAGTATCACCAACTCGCTGAAGATTACGTTCAGCACAACATTATATACCGTAGGGTAGTTAGAGATAGTATGAAAGACTTATTCCCCGGCCATTTTAAAGAAGTTGAACGCCAGCTTAGGGAAATTTGGGATACATCATTGTTCGTATTTGATGCAAATATTCTTCTAAATCTGTACAGATATTCAGATACAACTCGCCAAGAGTTTCTGCGGATTTTAGAAAAAATAAAAGATAGGGTGTGGCTTCCCCATAGGGCTGCCGAGGAATATTTGAACAGCCGATTATCAGTAATTGATCAGCAAGAAAAATCATACGACGACACGATCAAGGCTATTGAGATATTTAAACGTGACTTGGAGAATACCAGACAGCATCCTTTTGTTAGTCAAGATATTATGACTAAGGTTTCCAGTGTTTTCGATGAGCTTTGTGCAGAGCTTGAAAAAAACAAATCAGTCCACACCACGCGTATTTACAATGACGAAATTAAGGATGCTGTTGCCTCTATCTTTAAAGATAGAGTTGGTTTCCCCTATGAAAGATCACGTTTAGAAAAATTAATATCGGAGGGTGAGGAAAGGTACAAGCAAAAAATCCCACCAGGGTTTAAGGATGGCTCAAAGTCAGGAGACAGTGAGGTTTTTACAGAGAAGTGCAGAAAATATGGCGATCTTATCGTATGGACTCAGGTTATCGAAAAAGCAATTGAATCTGGGAAAGGTGTTGTTTTAGTTACTGATGACAAAAAGGAAGACTGGTGGGAAAAGTTTAAAGGGAAGACTATTGGGCCTCATCCAGAGCTAGTGAAAGAATTTAAGGATCGCGCAAATAATACATTTTATATGTATCAAGCAGACCGATTTCTAGAGTTAGCAAGAGAAAATCTAGGCGAGCAGGTTAGCGACGAAATCGTTGCAGAAATCAGGGAAGTCAGACACTCGGAAAAATTGGCCCAAAGGCGTCAAAAAGAGATGGAGTATGTTAAAAAACGAAAAAATGAAATAAATCGCTTATTTAAGGAGCTTGATTATAGCAAACACCGGTTGGTGGCTTACGATGAAGAGAGGCATGTGTTGCAACAACGTATGCATGAGCTTGAATCAATGCGTAAAGAAATGAGACGTCACGAAGAATATCTGATGAGAGAGGATCATGAAAATCCAGAGTTTGAACTTTTCATGAAACGCAATGCAACTATATCAGAAGAATATGCGCAAGTTAGAAAAAACCTTGAGCATTCATCCATAAAATTCAATGAGATGCAAATGAGTATGATGGCACTAGAAAAGGAAGTGGCTCATCGAATGAAAATGATTGAACAAGAAAGTGCAGAGGACTCGTAAATTCGCCTCTGATTGGATTGTGTCGTTAAGAACGGTCAGTTTTGACATAAACCAGACGGTCGAAGATAAGTTTCGACTGGCAGAAATTGGCCGGCTGTTGTCCATCACTGTCTGTTAAACGGGCATTTGATGGACAGATTTGTAACGCAACGTCGAATATTTTTCAGAATGAGCTCCAGATTTGCCAGTTATCGCGCAGAACGAGTTAAATGAAAACAATGCATTAACAGTTTCAGCAATCAACACCGACACGCTTTCCTGGCAAATTTTCAACACCTATTGTTGATAGTTTATCAGTGCGGGCTGAATGCAGTTTTACGAACATATCGAAAGCAAGCCAGAGGAATAGCGGACCGGGAACGCTTTCAATCATCAAGCCCTTTTTACTTATCGACCAGATGCCAGCGCCGACGAACGCCAGAGGAAGCGCCAGTTTCAAATCGATAGGAAGCCCGGTAGTTCCGCGTATGAGCCGATTCAGATCGTTAACGGCCGCTATAAATTCCGGCGCTTCACCGTCGTGATCAGCCTCTCTATTCTCGCCAATACTCGGTAAATGCGCTATGGAGTCAATAACCACATCCATATCTTCCAGGAAACCCAGGATGCCAGACATCGAATGGCGACCATGATCGTAATGAACAGTCACGCTCCCGCAATCCGGATTCGTCCGCACATCGAGTATGCCTTCTCGCGCTGCTAGATTGCGCTTTATGTCTTCCATCGTTTCTTTGTCGCGATTCTGTCGATGAAGTTTGAAGCGGATACGCCCCGGTACATGGCTGGCTACAACGGCAGATTTGTTCTTGCTAGGTTTTGCATCGACCATGTCGTCCTCCGAAACCTTAATGACTAGGAAAAAGCTTGTCGCTCGGACAGAATAAGGGGCGTGTTGACGCCGCATGAAAATTAACTCGCTTCAAGGTCAGATTCCAGATTTAAAATAACCAAGGAACTAACACGATTGTTCCTGTAAATTCATTAGCATAGAATAATCCTTGATCAATTTTTGTTGTCACCACCATATTGGTCGCATCCAGTTATATAGACAATAAGCTCAATTACGTAAGAGAATACTTTCGCGTACCAGATGATGAGTATACGAAACCAGGGTTATCGGCGATTCTTTTCTCCACTATGTAAATGGCTCTCAATTTTTGCCATTCATTGTCCGCATCGGTCTTGCCAATTAATGCAGGGCATGAAAAGCACGCAAGCGATTAACTTAGAACTTATCCTTAAATAACTTGATAAATTCCTAAGCGTTGTGAAAGAATCGCACTACGTCATTTTGATAGAGGTTGCAGTTCATTGAAAAGACTACAAAGTCGGAAAAGCAAGGTATCCTGCTGGCGATAGTGCTTTCGCTGCTGGCGCATACACGTCA
The DNA here is from genome assembly GCF_004322395.1 of Methylobacter sp. Lineage (GTDB taxonomy): Bacteria > Pseudomonadota > Gammaproteobacteria > Methylococcales > Methylomonadaceae > Methylobacter_A. The sequence continues at coordinate 8,808 of NZ_SCTW01000040.1, read as the reverse complement.
CGGCTACCACCCGAAAAACTACGTCATGATCGCTTCCGCAAAGAGTGGTTGGCAGCCGCAGCCGCTGATGACAGAGACGCAGGTCGTACCGGGACTCATGGTCTATCATTTCAGTCATAGCATTTATTACGCCAATGCAGGAGTGTTTTCCTCTCAAGTCACTGAACTGGTAGAGAATGCCGAGCCGCCCCTGAAGTGGTTCTGTATCGAAGCATCCGCGGTCGATGATGTGGACTATTCAGCTGCCGAGACTTTACGTTCTCTTCAAGGGTTTTTGCAGGAAAAAGGCATCCGGCTGGTATTCGCTCACATGATGGAGGATCTGAAGGTCAAAATCTATTCGGATCTTGAGAAACAGGTGAGCAAAGACGCTTTCTACGACAGTATCCATGAAGTCTTACCGTCATTCGTCCAATTCCGCAACTGGCGGATAGAGCTTGATGGCAATTGAATGAGCAAAACCGACCCAAACCGACCATTTCACTAAAATGGTTTGACTGGCTAGTTAGTTTTACATAATTGACTGTCTTAATAAAGAAAGCCCGCCTATCAATTTCTGAGGAGATATAGTCAATTTATTGCAAGAATTTGTCCCAAAAGGATGATATATAAAAACTATCTAATTATTTTTTAAGCTTCAGGAGAACCATGTTGAAAGCATTTCGTAGCGGCAGTACAGACACTACAAAGATCGGCTACGTCAACCACAACAATCAGCGGTGTAGCGGCCATCGGGGTGTGGAAGGCACTGATCATGGTCAGTATGCCTATCGAATGGAGTGCTTAGAGGCGCAATGTGGAAGCGTTTATGGAGCCAATGGCACTGATGTCTTCCAACGAAAGTGTCCGAGCTGTCAGGGCGGTTCGGCCGGCATCGATTTCTAACCATGCCTAACCCTTCCATCGAGTGGAAGTCTTCCAGCGGGCTTCGCCCGCTTACAGTAGCCGCTCATATCAAGCGCTATCTCTTTTAGCAAACTTCTATGGTTTTCTTTCAAGTAAGTTGGTTTACTGCAGCTTTGATTGGAATGTTCAGTTTCGCCTGTATGGCGCTGATTCTCAAGAAACTGACTTATTGGCTTCCTACTCCCATTATTTTGCTCTACTTATTCACGTTTACGTCTGCTCTCTACTTAATCTTGGGTATTAAGCGAGGCTCTCAGTTGGGCATAAGCTGGCAAGCGCTTGGCCTCCTCGCACTTGCTTCGGTTTTTGCATTCATTGGGAATCTTGCAGATATAGAAGCACTGAAACTCGCTCCAAATCCTGGGTATGCCTCAGCGGTCAAGGCGGGCCAAATTCTTGTGATCACATTCGCCGCTCTGTTGCTTTTTCCAGAGCAAAAGTTATCGGTACAAGGGATGTGTGGAGTCTTATTGGTTTTTTTTGGCGTAGTGATGCTGAGTCTACAGAGGTAAAAGAGATAACAACCAAATCGCGCCGACAGTAAACTGTAGCTCACTCAAGTCGTTAAATTTTATTCTTGACCTTGTCTCTATTCATTGGCTGGAGGATTTTCGATTAATGATACTCATTGAATGACTGCTCCATGATTTTGACCAGTCGTTCGTTGGAAATTAGCGACTGGCTCTTAATGGCCCAGGGTGTGTCAAAACGCATAAACAAAATCTCCAGCGGTGGCACTTGCTCTATTTACTTGTAAAAAATAGCTAAATGCTAACAACAATCTCCACTTATCAGTGTAATTTAGTCAATAATCGATTGATTGTCTCCACCATAATTATGGATTTTACGTTTTGACACACCCTCGGCCGTACAGAGAATTATTTGCGAGAGGGCAATCTCAATTCATAGAAGACACTAAAATATTTGTTTGGGTCTAAGACATAAGATACCGTTTAAGTTAATCTGCTGGCTCGGCTTGATCTTTTCTAATAAGTAATGTGTCAATTTGCCAAGTATAGAATAAGTGAGGTAGCGATCTATGACTGAGGATCAGGAAATATGCGAGTTTAAGCCGCCAGAGAAATTTAATGATCCAAACTATAACTGTAGCCATCCCTCTACAAGGGATGGTCTTTGTATTTTTCATATTTATAAATATACCGAACAGGAAAAGCAAGCCATGGCGCAAGAAGAGCGCATGGCAGCGGAAGAGATTGACGAGCAGTTCCGGCAGCTCTTTTTACGACTTTTAGAAAATGAGGAGGAAGATCTAGAGGTTGAAGTTTGTGATTTCTGCTATTTTCATTTTCCTACAATTGATCTAAGTCAACGACAGTTTACAAAGCCAATAAAATTAATAGGAGCCAAATTCAGCGATAAAACTGATTTCATGATGGCTAAGTTCAACAATAATACTGTCTTTAGGAAAGCCTTGTTCGGTAATGAGACGAACTTTAGAGAAGTCGAATTCGGTAATGAGATTGACTTTAAGGATGTCGAATTCGGCAATGAGACTAACTTTAGAGAAGCCAAATTCGGTAATGAGATTGACTTTGCTGGCGCCGAATTCGGCAATAAGACTAATTTTATAAGCGCCAGATTTGGCAATAAGACTGACTTTAGATGCACCAAATTCGGCGATCACACTAACTTTAGCGACTCTACATTCGTCAATATGGCTGACTTTGGATATGCCAAATTAGGTAATAAGGCTGATTTTTATGGTGCTAAGTTTGGCAGTAGGGCTGTCTTTTTGCGCACCAAATTTGGTGATGAAGCCTACTTTTGGGATGCCAAATTCGACAATAACGCTGTATTTATGGATGCCGAGTTCGGCGATGGGGCTAACTTTTGTGAGGCCAAATTCGGGGATGAGATCATCTTTCTTAAAGCCAAATTCGGCATTAGGGCTTACTTTAGGAAAACCAAATTTGGCAATAAGATTAGCTTTATGAAAGCTGAATTCGGCAGTGAGACTAACTTTTGGTATGCCAAATTCGGTGATGGGATCATCTTTAATAGCGCCAAATTCGGCAATAAGACTATCTTTTGGCAAGCCGAATTCGGCAATGAGACTAGCTTTGGAAAAGCCGAATTCGGTAATGAGGCTGACTTTAAGGGGACCGAATTCGGTAATAAGACTATTTTTTCTGGCACTGTTTTCAATGGAAAAGCTAATTTTGAAGGAGATCAGATTTTTAAAAGAGCATGCTTTTTTACAGGAGTTGGGCTAAATGAAAAGGCAGAAATTATTTTTATAAAAGTTGATTTAAGTCAGACAAGCTTCTTGGATTCTGATTTAGAAAGAATCCGTTTTCGCGATGTGATCTGGCCCAGAAAAGGTAGACGCCGAGGCTTGTGGGATGAATTTCAATTTGACCGTATCTCTTTTTATGAAAAGCAGCATGATTATGAAAAAATAGCGGAAAATTATCGTCAGTTAGTTCTCAACTACGAGGCAAAACGAGATTTCGATACAGCGGAAGACTTCCATATTGGCGAAATGGAGATGCGTCGTAAGAAGAAAAGAGCCATAGCAAATACAAAAGCATATAACGCTGCGGAAGCAAAGTGTTTTTGGGCGGAAAGGATGTGGAGAGGGTGGGGACTTATACAAGAGTGGATAAATGGATATGCGGTATACCGATTTTTGAGCAAATACGGAACAAGTTACTTGCATGGGATGATGGTTTAATCTTCTGGATTGCTCTATTCTCCGGCCTCTTTCTATACACCGGTTTTGCTCCGAGCAAAGACAATTTAGAAACAAGCAGATTACGAGAGAGCACTGGCTCTGTCCATATCATCGAGTACAATATCTTCCCAGACGCTAAACATCAGCCAGTGCTGTTTAAGCAATGGATGAGCGATTACAAAAAATCGGTTTTACTCACGCTGTCAATTCTGACATTTCAAAAGGAGAGGTTCTATGATCCAGCCAATGAGAAGTCGCAGCTTGTGCTATATATCGCCGTGCTTGTCCTCACTGCACAGTCTGCCTTAATACTTTTTGCCATACGGCGGCGATACAAGCGGTAGTACTGGTTATTTTTCAAAGCTTCTTTAAGTAGAGGCTTTTTTGCCTTTTTTACAGTCAAATCTCTTTACAGCTAGACTGTGCTTTCAACGCTTACAGAGTTCTCGCTCCATCCGCATACCCACTAAGCTAAACTAGCCATCGAAGGTCCGCTTTGCCACAATGACCAGCCGGTCATGCATAGTTGATGAGTGGCAGGACTTGGCCGAACTAGGACCCTCAGTGTCACGTTCAATCCAAGCAAATATTTTGAAACTGTCGGATCAAGTTCAGAGTTTTACAGCATTATTTGTTCATATCCAAAGCTAATGCCTCGGCAACTTTGATACCATCTACGGCCGCAGAAAGAATCCCGCCCGCATAGCCAGCACCTTCTCCAGCCGGATATAGCCCTTTGATATTCAGGCTTTGGTAATGCTCGTTGCGTTTGATGCGGATAGGCGAAGAGGTGCGGGTTTCTACTCCTGTCAGCACAGCATCTTTCATTGCAAAGCCTTTTATTTTTTTATCGAAAGCGGGAATGGCTTCGCGTATAGCAGTTATGGCGTAATCCGGTAAAGCCGAACTGAGATCGCATAAATGAACGCCCGGCGTGTAGGATGGCTGTACCTTACCCAGCGCCGAAGAGGGGCGTTGGGCGAGGAAGTCGCCGACCAGTTGACCCGGCGCTTCATAAGTTTCCCCTCCCAATTTAAAGGCCCCTGCTTCCAGACGGCGTTGAAAGTCAATGCCTGCCAAGGGGTGGCCGGGATAATCGTCCGGCGTAATGCCGACAACGATGCCGCTGTTGGCGTTACGCTCGTTGCGTGAGTATTGGCTCATGCCGTTGGTGACGACATGTCCCGCTTCCGAAGTTGCAGCAACCACGGTACCGCCTGGACACATGCAAAAGCTGTACACGGCACGCCCATTGCTACAGTGATGTACCAGTTTGTAATCGGCGGCGCCCAGTAATGGATGGCCGGCATTGCTGCCGAAACGGCAAGTGTCGATTAGCGATTGCGGATGTTCTATACGAAAGCCGATCGAAAAAGGTTTGGCTTCGATATAAACTCCCCGATCATAGAGCATTTTGAAAGTATCGCGCGCGCTGTGGCCGACAGCCAGCAGTACATGGTTAGTGCTAATGGTTTCGCCGTTGGCGAGTACCACGCCGCGTATCTGTCCGTTATCGATATCGAGGTCATCAACCCGGCTTTCGAAACGGATTTCACCGCCTAATGACTCGATAGTCGCACGCAGCTGCTCCACTACGGCTACCAGCCTGAACGTGCCTATATGGGGCTTGCTGACATAGAGAATTTCAGCGGGTGCGCCGGCTTTTACTAATTCAGTAAGTACTTTGCGTCCATAGTGGTTTGGATCCTTGATCTGGGTGTGCAGCTTACCGTCAGAAAAGGTACCGGCGCCGCCTTCGCCAAACTGTACATTGGATTCTGGGTTAAACAGGCCTTTTCGCCAAAGGCCGAAGGTATCTTTAGTGCGTTCCCGCACGGCTTTTCCGCGTTCCAGAATAATCGGCCGAAAGCCCATTTGAGCCAGAACCAATCCGGCAAATAGTCCACAAGGTCCTGTGCCGATGATGACAGGCCGTAATGCCGGATCCTTTGGCGCTCCAGTTACAAAACGATAAGTACTGTCCGGCGTTAAAGAGATGTACGGGTCATCCGCCAAACGTTCCAGAATTGCCTGTTCATTGGCAGCCTCAACATCAACCGTGTAAACCAGCATGATAGCGTTGCGTTTTCGTGCATCAAAGCCTTGCCTGAATATCGTATAAGTAACCGGCTCGCTTGTGCTTATGCCAAGCCGATAAAGTATCGCGGTTTTTAGCTGCTTTTTAGAATGATCGAGCGGCAGTTTAAGTTCAGTGATTCTTAGCATGTCAGGTGTTCGGATAAGTTGCAGAACTGATTGTTTTGCTGGTGGCGGTGTAATAGGATGCTTTTTATTTTACCTTAACGGTGTTTTTCTTGTTAACTGCGCGTTCGCATTAAATGGGGGGTTAATCTATGGCATTCGGAAAATTCCTGGCGGTGATTGGTGTTATTTTGGTGGTTATCGGACTCACTGTTAGTTATGCTCCTTGGTTGATTAACTGGTTTGGGAAATTGCCCGGTGATATACGTATTGAGGGTGAGCGCAAGTTTGTGTTTATCCCGATTACCTCTATGCTGATTGTTAGTATTATATTAACGTTGGTTGTTAATCTGTTTTTCCGTAAATAGTGAATTAGTTGACGTTATTTTTACAATGTATTTGTCGGATACCTCGAGTTCTTGTAGAATAATCAATTAAGTGCTGCTGTGCTCATACTAAGTGTAATTTGGAACAAGAATGGAAATATCACAAGAATTGCTACAGAAAAAAATTCTGATTGTAGATGATGCAGCCTCAATGCGGACACTAACCAAAGCTATTCTGCGAGAGGCCGGGTTCACTCATGTTTTTGATGCTCCGGGCGGAGAGGAAGCATTACTTATGATGAGAAAAGTAAAGATTAACATCGTAGTATGTGATTGGAACATGCCGGGCATGAGCGGGCTTGAGCTGTTTAAGGCGGTAAAAGACGATGCTAAATTAGAAACTCCCCCTTGGATCATGCTGACGTCATCATCTGAAGGCGATAAGGTTAAAGAAGCTATTATGGCAGGAATAACGTCTTATATTGTAAAACCCTTTAAACCGGATAACTTGGTTAAACAAGTTGTAGGAAAGCTTTCCTGATCGTTATACGCGATTGTTAAAAACAAAAAAGCCCCATTCGCAACATTAGATTGCGAATGGGGCTTTTTTTATGCTTGAGTTGATTCTACGTCAGGCTTAACTGTCGGTACGCGCCTTTTACCAATATTCTTTTTGTCCCTGTGACGGATTTTGACTTTTTCGGCAGCAGCTTTTTTAGGTTCTACTTTCTTTTTGCCGCCTGTCGCCTTTCCGGAGGCTTTAAGTTTTTTAGGGCCTTTATATTTTCCTTCCAGCTCTTTAATACTGCGGTGTTTGAATTTCTGTTTCAAAAAGCGCTCAATGCCGGACATTAAATTCCATTCGGTATGTTTCACCAGCGCAATCGTTAGGCCCAATTCATCGACCCGCCCCGTCCGGCCTATGCGATGGATATAATTGATGCCGTTTCTCGGTACATCGAAATTAATGACCAGATTGATGCCCTTGATGTCCAGGCCGCGTGCGGCAAGGTCGGTAGCAATCATGATGTTGACCGCGCCTTCGCGGAATAACTCCATCATCCGATTACGGTCTTTTTGATCCATTTCTCCATGTAGCACTCCAACCCGGAGTTTTTGACCCCGAAGCGGTCCGCGAAGAGCGTCCGCCTGAATCCTGCTATTGGTAAAGATCAGCGCCTTGTCATAGGTTTCATTTTGCAACAGCCAAGCCAATAATTTTTGTTTATGATCATTGTCGTCGGCCAGAACAATTTGCTGCTCTATATTGCGGTGTCCATCGTGCAATGTGTTTAAGGCCACGATTTCATGGTTTTTTAGCAGTTTATCAGCCATTTTGATAACGCCAAAATGCGTCAAAGTGGCGGAAAACAGCAGGGTTTGCCGTTGTGCGTTGCAGCTATCGGCGATGGCCAGTACGTCTTCGCTAAAGCCCATATCCAACATCCGGTCGGCTTCATCCAGTATCAATACTTCCAGATTGCTAAGGTTCGGTATTTCTTGCTCCATCAGTTCCAGCACTCTGCCGGGGGTTGCAATAACAATTTGAGTGTTTCTGCGGAGCATATTTTGCTGTAGCCTAAAATCATCGCCTCCGGTAATCAGGCCTGTTGTCAAGTCGGTAAACTCAGTCAACTGTTGGCAATGCTTAAAAATCTGCTGAGCTAATTCGCGAGTTGGCGTCAGGACCAATGCGCGTGTGCCGGATTGTTTGGAAGGCAAAGTGAGCAGATGATGTAATGTCGGCAGCAAGAATGCGGCGGTTTTGCCGCTACCGGTTTCGGCACTGACCAGCAGGTCTTTGTGCTCAAGAGCAAAGGGGATCGCCTTTTGTTGTACGGGTGTGGGCTGTTCGAAGCCCATTTGTTTAACTGCCGATACTAATTGTTCATCTAGCGATAGGCCTGAAAATGATGGTATTTTGTCTATTGAATTAAGATGCATGAATCTTTAAGGAGGGTTAAAGCGCAAGGTGATAAAAAGCAATCTGTTTACACATTATAAACTTTTTGTAATCAAGGTTATGATTAAATAACTATTCATTGCAAATCGGTTTTTTAGCTTTTAAGCTAGGTTAAAAATTAGGGGTAACTCTCTCGAGTCGACATAGATAAGGAATGAATCATGATACCAATTAGAGATACAGCACCCTGCCATTCAACGCCTCTAGTCACATGGGGAATAATGGCAATTTGTATTATTGTTTTTGTGTCGATGCAATTGATGCCCGATCAGCTAAGTTATCGGCTCATCAATCTTTACGGCATGGTGCCTATTCGTTATACAAATCCGTATTATGGATTGCCTTTCGATGGTTATTTATCTTTTTTAACCAGCTTGTTTTTACACGGAAACTGGTTGCATCTTAGCATGAACATGTTGTTTTTATGGATATTTGGCGACAACGTAGAAGACAGGATGGGACGATTGCCTTTTTTGGTTTTTTATTTACTGTGCGGATTGTTGGCTACTTTTTTACAGTGGTTCTTCGATCCGACTCTTGCCATTCCCGTGGTTGGCGCATCCGGTGCTATAGCCGGTGTATTGGCGGCTTATTTTTTTCTATATCCGCTTGAACGGGTTGTGGTGTGGGTTCCGGTACTGTTTTTGCCGATAGTCGTTCATGTTCCGGCGATTGCTTTCCTAGGTTTATGGGTCATCATTCAATTATATAGCGCT
>NZ_SCTW01000039.1 GCF_004322395.1 Methylobacter sp. | reverse complement strand
GATTTAATAAATTTTTAAAAATTAACTGGTATAGTATTACGCAAACAAGCGTCCGGCCATTACTCTTGATAGACGAAAATATTTCATGACCCACGAGCTCTTATTAATGCGGCATGCCAAATCGGATTGGTCTGTCGATACGAATGATTTTTCCCGTCCCCTGAAAAAACGCGGCCGGCGCGCTGCAAAACAGATTGGACGCTGGCTGTATGAACAGGGTTTGATACCCGACACCATACTCAGTTCTCCGGCGACACGCGCACTGGAAACGGCGCAACGAGTCTGCAGACAGCTAAACATAGCCAAATCTGCTATTGTCTGCGACCCTCGTATTTATGAAGCTGATGCTCAAACATTACTTGCGATATTAAAAACCGGCTGCCATAAACGGCGAGTGCTGTTGGTCGGCCATAATCCCGGCTTGGAAGAGTTGTTATTGAAATTAGTCCCCCATTCGGTTCCGTTATCGGCTAACGGAAAGCACCTGCCTACAGCCGCTTTAGCCCAACTGGCTTTTGAAAGCGATTGGACAGAATTGACCGAAGGCACCGCCAAATTAGTCGCGCTGATTCACCCCGATAGTTTGTCTGTGTAAAGCTGAGTTGAGCAGCTCGCCTGCTCAAACGAAACTTATGCCCTCTGGGTATAATTAAAAAACGGAAATCCATAATGTTAAGACTATTCAATTTCGACAAGGGGCGCCTCAAAGAGCAAACACCGCCTGAAGACCAGATCAAGCAGGCCGTCGCTAAAGCTTCCTGGATTGACGCTCACGATCCCAGCGACAATGAACGCTCTCAGCTGCAAGCATTTCTTCGCACGACATTACCTGAATCGGATGATGTGGAGGAAATCGAGTCTTCGGCGCGTTACTTTACCGATAACACCGGCGTTCATGTACGCTCTTTGTTTCTTGCCCAAAGCGAAGGACGCCACAGTACAGCCACCGTCGCTTTTATTTTGCAAAACGACCGGTTAATTACTCTGCGTGAAGGTGCGTTAGCGGATTTTCGCCTGCTGCGTATGCGCGCCCGGCATGGACAGGTAGCGGCGCATTCGCCGCAGGAATTACTGGTGCTTATATTCGAGCAAAAAGTGGAAAATCTCGCCGATGCGCTGGAGGATATTCATCGTAAACTGGAAGACGTCAGTTATCTGGTGCTCGAAGAAATAGACTCCGACCTTGAAAATGCTATTGATCAACTGGCCAAATTGGAAGATAGCAACGGGAAAATTCGCCTGTGCCTGATGGATACGCAGCGCTCCATTTCTTTTCTGCAACGGCATTTGCGCAACCACCCCGAGTTGCAGGAAACGGCGCGGGAGATCATGCGCGACGTGGATACGCTGATGTCGCATACTACGTTCCTGTTCGATAAAATCAACTTCTTGATGGATTCAACCCAAGGCTTTATTAATATTACTCAAAACAAGATTATTAAAATCTTTTCGATTGCGGCCGTAGTATTTCTGCCTCCTACCCTGGTTGCCAGCATTTACGGCATGAATTTCCAACACATGCCGGAACTCAACTTACAGCTGGGCTATCCTGGTGCGTTGGGATTAATGCTGCTATCAGGTATTGCACCGTACTGGTTTTTTAAACGAAAAGGCTGGTTATGAGTTACCGGTTAAGGCTCAATTGGGATGCCCTCTTCTGATTAATTGATGTTACGCACATATATAACAAAGTCCACGAAAGGCACTAAAAGCACGAAAAAACTGGATACAGAAACATATGGATGTCGATAGCAGTCGTCCATGCTTGTCCTGAGCATAAGCGAGAAGGTATGAATAATTTGATATGACGCCGTAAATACAGAAACATACGGCTCTACATTTTTCGTGTCGCCTAGAGGCGCCTACTTTTGGCTTTCGTGCTTTTCGTGGACAGTGAATTAAAGAGACTAACGATTTATATGCGGGTCAAGATGAACTATATGTCCGTGATCGTCAAAATAAACGGTAATCATTGCTGCGTCTCGGCACTGTTGCAATTCATCGGCTTTTACCTGATAAAACTCACATAGTTCCGTGTCGCTAACAATCTTATCGGCTATCGATAGTATCGCCCTGCTCCGCAACATGCGATAAAAAACCCAGCATAACCAAAGCGCAACCATAATCAGCAAGGTTATAACGTAGATCTGCATCAGTTCCAACAGGCTTTTGTAACCGCCAAACCAGCGCATTTCATTGATCATCTTTCTGTCGCCCAACACCCAACTGCTTAAAGTGACCAATGGAACCAATAAATAAATCCACATCACCCAGCAGACGGCCCAAGCAAATAAAGCCCCTGCCCGTTTTTGCAGACTTTGCAATTGCGGTGCGTTAATAATGTATTCTTTCATTTTTCCCGCAGGCCCCTATCTACTGTGACCCAGATGGCGCGTTGTCCGCGTTTCTTTTTTATTGCCCGAATCGAACCGATAATGGTGGTGCCGACATTTATCAGCCAATACACGATGGGATACCATACCATCCAGTAATAATAACGGGCGACGCCTCCGGTACGGTATTCGTAGCGCGAATCGATGAACAGGCTGACGCCGAATTGTATAAGACAAGTCAGGCTCAGCAACATGCTGGTCCAATTAGGGCTAAGATCGTGCAATGATTCGTCTGCCGATTCGTTGAATAATGCCACGGGGGCGTAAAGCACATGCAGCAATATCAAAAACGCCCAGAAGATACTGATCAGGCATTCGCCGTAGAGCAACCACATGCCGCGGGACGGCCAGCGAAACAGATCGCGAAAATAACGCAGCAACACTTCGGTTCCGCCCTGCGCCCAACGCATTCGCTGCTTCCATAAGCCTTGCAGGGTTTCCGGCATTAATACCCAACACAAGGCGTTCGGCTCGAAATAGATCGACCAACCGGCCAGCTGTAGTTTCCAACTGATGTCTATATCTTCGGTAACCATGTCGTTGCTCCAATAACCGACATCGTGCAATGCGGATTTACGAAATGCCGCAATAACGCCGGAGACGGTGAATACTTTTCCGTAAGAGCGTTGCGCCCGTTTGATCATGCCGACTATGGCTGAAAATTCCCCAACCTGAATCTTGCCTAATAACGTAGATCGATTGCGAATGCGCGGGTTACCGGTGACCGCGCCGACATTCGGGTTATCCAGAAAATGCCGCACCATCCAGGCAATGGCTTCGGGAGCCAGCAGCGCATCGCCGTCAATGCAAATTAGGATTTCACTGTTGGCCAGTAACGCGGCGGTACGCAAGCCCATTGCCTTGCCCTGATTAGTATGTAAATTGACCACACGAAGCTGATCGTGTTGTTCGGCCAACTCTTGTAATATCGCCAAGGTGTTGTCTTTACTACCGTCATTAACGGCGATAATTTCGAAGGCGGGATATTTTTGGCGCAGCAAAATTTCCACAGTTTCGCGAATATTGTCCGCTTCGTTATAACAGGGAATCAAAATGGAAACGGGCGGTTGCTCGGTTAATTCAGGCAGGTGTTCGGCATTACCTTGCTGACGCCATTCATAACGAAAATAAAAAATGATCGCGCCAAACATCCAGATGTAGGCCATAAACAAAGGATAGTAATAAATGAATCCTTCAATTAAGCCATCCAGCGGTTCCAATACAGACATAAAATCGCGCCACTGGTTTTGTAATATTAAATTTAAATTTTGTAATGAAGTATTCATGATTTTTCACGACAAGCGGCGTTGCCCGCCTTATTCAGGCGGATTAAAACAGAATTCATGGCTAAGGCTGGATAGGCAGTGAAAAATGTTGTTGTAAATCGCTCAAGCGCGGCTGATCCTCAAACACGTTGTCCGGATAATAACCAATGTGATTGACACCCAATTTTTTCAATAACTCCAGTTGTTCGATAAAGACCGGCATCGGAATTTTTTCTTGGTTTTTCCAATTAACCGACTGCAACTCAAACACGGTTTTTTTAAGCCCATCAGGCTGCTTGGCCGTTGCTTTTACCAACTGCGTGAGCCATTGCTTGGGACTTTCCGCCTCTTCCATAAACGGCATGGCTTCAATGGCTACGTAATCGTAATGCGCCAAAAAGGATTGGAACGACTGTGCGTACCATTCTTCACTGTAGGGCTTTAACAAAGGCAGTGCATAAAAATTACGCGCAGTTTTTATACCGGGGCGGTAAATACGCACCCTATCCGCCAGCTCATCAGTAAATTGGTTAATTAATTCGGTTTTGTGTTGCGCCCAAACCATGCGCATTTTGCTGGTTGCATGCAGTTGTTCGAATTGATCGGGCAGGCCCCAGGCCTCTTTCGTAAAGCTAAGTGCTACCGGCGATACATCTTCATAATCCGATAAGATTCCGTCATCATGAAATAAGATGCCGTCAAAATTACAATATTTAGCCAAGTCTTCGTAAATTTCAGCCACATATTGACGCGCTTCGGGATTGAACGGCGACAACCGGGTATAAATATGGCTGGCATTTTGTGCCTTGCCGTCCAGCCATTCCTGAACATACCAAGATTTAGGCGCTTTGCCTTGATAAGCCATAATCGGCATCCAGGCATACACTTTCACTCTGGCTACTGTTTTTAATTGCCAAGCAACCCGGCTGAACAAATCCTGTTTTACCGGTAAATGCCGATTAAGAAAATATAACGCGTCGGCATTGCCGTCGCCGTCAGGATCGGCATAGGCCTGTAAATAAACTGTATTAATATGCATGTCTTTGATGCGTTGAATCGCGGCATCCAAATTATGCTCGGTTTGCTCAGGGTCTTTATCGTAAAGATAATCCATATCCAGATGCGCCACCCGTAAAGTCCTACCGGCGCGCAGCCCGGTAACAATTTCTGCAAATTGGCTGACATCGGGATTATCCACCATAATCAAACGGCGCAAAGCGCTTATATCGGCCACTGTGTTAAAGCCGTCCGCCAGCCCCATCGTCATAGGCATTCCGGCTTCGCGCGAGGCCTGCACAGCAATTTGATTGTATTCCCCATACGGCCAAACCATAACTCTGGGTCTGATGCCGGCATGTTGAAAGATGAACTCGGCGCTTTTTAGCAAAGCTGCATGAATGCGTTCGTGATACTGTTCATCCGTTTCGTAAACCAGCATCGAATCGTCATACAGCCGGGTAACCGCCGCTGCCTGTGAATTGGCTTGCGGATTGGCATTCACGCCTTTATGCAGATCGTAACTGTGGGAGGCGACCTCCACTAAGCCGGATTGCACCAGTTCTCTTACCTGATCCCAATTGAGCAAGGGTTTGCCCGGTTCGTCGGCAGTGACGTTGCCATCCATCCAGGTTCCAACCAAGGCAACCGTAGCCGGATAATGATGTTTTTTTAATATCGGAAAGACTCGAGTATAAAAACTTAGATAGCCATCGTCAAAAGTCAGTAACGCCGCTTTATCGGGTAAGGTATCATCCTGGCCTGCGGCTGCATCGACAATATTTTGCACACTGACAATCTTGTAACCGTTTTTTTTCAACCAGCCCAGATGCTCTTCAAGATGATCGACACTGACATCCATCGAATTGAAAGGCGGTTTAGCGCCTTCCGCTCCGACGATGTCGTGATAATTGAGAACCAGAAAGTGTTGTTCTTTAGCCGATGCTGTGCCGAAAAAACCGATCAGGAAAATCAGCAGACACGTTTTTTTAAAGTAGTTGACTGCCGCAGTAACGGGGGTAAAAAAAATCATGATATCCGGATTGCAAAAGAAGAACTTACCAACGGGTAACTATATTAACTGAAAAAAGTGCAAACCGGATTGAATAATCGGTTGAACATGATTGCACAGCCGACTCTCGACCATAAAATCCGCCCAACAACCTGTTAATTAAAAAATCATATTACGGCAATAAATCAACGGCGCGCGTTGATATTGCTAAATTAGAAATCGAGATCCTCCTCATCAAAATCACCGAGTTGTTCTTGCAAACGCTTTTTCTCCCAGTACAGCTCAATTTTTCTGCGTGCAGCCATCTTTTTTGCAGCTCGCTCACTTTCATTAGGAAGCGTTATATATTCATTGCTCAAACCCAAATCGAAGCTTTCAATATCAAGATCAACTTCATCTTTGTTTTTGTCAACACCAGCCTCAGGCGCGGATTTATCTGATACAGATTTAGATACTTTCATTGTCATAATTAAGCTAGCCTAAAAACTCACTTTTTAATTATTTATGGCAATCTTGTAAAGCGAAATTTTAATGTATCCGTAATAAATCCTCATGATAAACGATAACTCAGACGAGGCTTTTTAAATATATCAATTGTTTGGCAAGGCTATACATGATCAACATTTTTTCATTTTTACCGGTTATAACGCGCCTTTTAACTCACCAGCCATATTTTTTTACCCCACGCCTTTTAAGGATTACAATGCTCGAACCTGAATTAAAATACATCCTATCTATCTATGAAATCAAACTTGAAATTTTTAATCGGTATAGCATTTATTGCGTTGACAGCATGCTCGACTCAACAAGCCAAGCAGGAAACAGAGCCTTTATCGACTCCTGAAAAATTACCCCCAATAACCGATGATTCATCGCAAAAATCAGGTCAAAATCCACCGCTGACCCTGATTAAAGAGGACAAAACATTAAACTTGGTCAGAATCATGGATGGAGGGGCCTGCAAAAACGATTTTCAAGGGGCTAAGGGCTCATTTCTGATCTATGCCGATCCAGTCGATATAAAACGGATTAAAGAGGATAAAGGACCACAAATTTTTAGTGACTTCGAAAATAAAATTCAAACTTTTTCGACACAAGCGTTGCAGGAAGCCATTAATGCAACCAATCTTAATGAAGATCCCTTCTCCCTGGGCGCTGATGAAGCACAAGAGAAACTGACTAAACAATTGTCTAACAATTTCCGTAGCAGCATAGCTAATCCACTTAAACTGTTTCAAGAAGAAACAACAATGACTATTAATGTTGTTCCATTTGCCCCATCATTTATTTTTTATCAACAAGGCTGTGAAATCACACATCTGGAACCGGAAAACGAAAATAACAAGGCTATCTGAATTTTTTAGCCTTCATCATTCATAACCAAGTACGAGGTGTTTATTATGGGTTGGAGAGAACGCAAGCACGAAGATAATTATTCCGATGAAGACGTCGAACAACGGTTAAAAGAAGAACTGCCGCACTGGTATTTAGAAAACGGCTGGATTCGGCGTAAATACAAAACCAGCGGCTGGAAAGCGACGTTAATGGTTGTTAATACTGTAGGACATTTGGCTGAGGCGGCGTTCCATCATCCGGACCTTACCGTTTCTTATGCCTTTGTGATCGTTAAACTAATGAATCATGCGGCTAAAGGCATTACTAATAAGGATTTTGAATTAGCCCGTAAAATCGAAGAAGTGATCATGTGGCAGCCCGGCAAAGAGGGCGGCGCATTAGAAGGCACCCCCGATGACCCGAGGTTTAAATACATCAAATATGATTAGGTTGGCAAAGAGCAAATAACGAACTACAGGGCATCATCCCTCCCTTCATCAATGAGGGAGGGATGATGCCCACCACTTTCAAAAACTGCCCGGTAACAGCGGCAAATATTGCCAGTCTCACGTCTTTTATCTTTCGAGAACTGATATCTCGACTGTAATTCTAATACCCTAATTTTATTAGCGTTAAAACTAGTAAATAACCGGATTCCATCTATTCTTTTATCAGAATTTACTTGAGAATTAAGGAATGACTATATACAGCCAGTTGATTGTTTGTCATGACGAACAAAATAATATAAAGGAATCTGCGAAGTCTGATATGTTTTTATTGTCGGACTCAAATGCCTTTAATTTTACCGACGACAAATTGCCAAATAATCTCTTAAAGGAATTTGTTTTACTTATCACCCGAAAACCCAAACGATTAATTGCACATATTCAGCGTATTTATCATTGCTACCAGGCAAATTTACAAGAACAGCTTTTTGCAGCACTAGTTGATTTACTGGTTATTTTAAATGGACGGGGAAAAGCCATCAGCTGGCGGATGATAACCGGGACAAAATCGAAATTATCCGATGAACAATATAAGAAACTGCTGAAATATATGACTGAGAACATTGATGTCGCACTGTTGGCCGGAAATGAATACTCTGTTTTTACAAAAGGTCTGATTGGCACCAGAAATCTGGTTCAACAGATTGAAGTGCCTGATGAGCAGGAGCATGACCCGCTGAACTTGGCTTACGATTATATTGAATACAGCCAATTGAATGAAGCAAAAGAGGTTCTGGAAAAAGCCATAGTAATTCAACCCCAGAGGCTGGAGCTCCATCAGTGCTTATTAGAACTGTATAAATCGACTTTCGATAGCTCGGGATTTACAAAAATGTTTAATATTGTAACCACTTTGGATGTAGTTATGCCCAATGACTGGAATATATTACAAGCATTTTTTAATGAGCGTAACCAATGAAAGATAAAAGCAAAAGCCCTTTAAAAGTCGCTCTCCACGGCATGGATGGGCGAACTAATAAAATGATGGTGATGTATCTTCAAGGCCCTTGTAAAGGAGCTGCCGCTGTTGTTGAAGACCTAAATGCTGAAATTGATATTATCGATGCTGATTCCCTAGAAGCCAAAACACTACTTGAACGAAAACTGGCTGAATCTGCAAAACCGATTATTGCATTATCCTTACAGGAACTGACATTCGAAAACATTCTCTATGTAAAAAAGCCTGTCAAGGTCGACGATATGCTGTTCGCCCTGAGCGAAGCCGCTGCAATTTTATCCGTAAAGAAAAGATCGAGTAATCATGTCAATTCTAATATGGAAAATACAGCTATACGTCAGTCACAAAGCTTAATTCCCAAAACTGAAAATGTTCTACCATCAGTAAAAGATCAGGTTAAAAAGCTTACCACTGATGAACAGAAAAAAACCTCAAAACATCAAACTGCAATGCAGCTTGATGAAGGGAAATTTAACTCATATATAGGGTCAATTCCAGGTCTGGATGTAAATGATCCGAAGCAATTTACCGCTGCGACTTATAACCCCAAACAGTATTTTCAGGGATACGTTCAGTCGGCCTTAATGGTAGCCGAAGCCAAAAAACAGGTGATGTGTTTAAATTCGAGTTGGAAGCCGCTTATTATTTTTCCTCATAACTATGAAATCTGGCTTGACGCTGACGACAAACAGCTGAGGGCTTTTGCTAGCGTAGTGATGAATAAAATTTCAGTCCCTGCGATAACCCTTACTCCGGTGGAGTCAGCTACTTCATCAATTCAGAAAGATTTAGAAAAGTTTCATAGCAAGGATGCCTTCCTCTGGAAGCTCGCTGCATGGACATCTAAAGGACGTTATCCAGACGCTCTGGATATACATAGACCGGTTTTTTTAAAACACTGGCCAAATTTTACTCGCCTTGTTATCACTCCTCATGCATTAAGGATCGCAGCATTGCTGATAGCTAGCCCCAGAACCCTGCCTGAAATCGCTGACATTTTAAAAATCAAACCGCAATATGTGTTTGTTTTCATCAGCGCAGCTTATGCGCTCGGGTTGATTGGGCAGGCTAAAAGAAAAGCGGATGAAATCATTCAACCATCAGCTATCAAAAAAAGTGAGCAACAAGGATTGTTAAATAGAATTATTGGAAAATTAAGCTTAAATAAATCATAGAATTGGAGCCATATGAGTCAATACAAAATCATCTTTACAGGGCCGGTAGGCGCGGGCAAAACAACGGCCATTGAGTCAATCAGCGATATACCGCCGGTTAAAACGGATGCTTCCGCCAGTGACATGACAAAAACCAAAAAATCGTCAACAACTGTAGCGATGGATTATGGCATTATGAATCTTACCGGCGGTGAAAAAATCCATCTTTATGGCACGCCCGGGCAAGAACGTTTTGATTTTATGTGGGATATCCTGACAACAGGCGGCATCGGTTTGATTTTGCTGCTTGATAATACAAGAGCGGATCCTTTTCAAGATATGAAATTTTTTCTGGATTCATTTCAGAAATTTATAGCTGAAACCAATGTAGCCATTGGAGTAACACAAATGGATCTGAGTAATAAGCCTACTATTGACGATTACCATATCCAACTGCAAGGGATAGGGATAAATCCACCGGTGTTTTCTGTTGATGCCAGAGTCAAAAATGATGTTTCGCTTTTAGTGCAGTCATTACTGTATTCTCTGGATCCTGAAATTGAGGCATGATACATGAGCGCCTATTCGTTAACAGAAGGGTTATACCTGTATCCAACGCCGGCCGGCGCTTATTATGCGGCCTGCTCTGTGGAAACGGATAAGCCGCGCCAATTTTTAAGAGCGCTACTAAAACAGAAGCAAACCTATGCGCTCAATATAGCCAATCTGCAGCTGCTGATGAATCAGGATGAAGAACAAAAATGTATGGAGTTGCTGCATCATTGCCAGAAATTAGGCTGGATTCAGGGACTTGATACCGTACTTCAATATCCGCAGGGCGCATTAGAAGAAATTTTGCCTGAATGGTTAAGTAAGATTTCAGAACATGGCAAGGTGTTATTAGCCGATAGCCAGGGTTTTTACTTGTCCAGTCATGGATTTCCACATGAAACTGCCGAAGAGCTATCGGCATTAAGCGCTGAAATAGCAACCGTGCACGAGCGCCGATCCGGTTTATTGATGAACAACATGGGACTGGCAAGCCATGCCTGGGCAGTAATTGATGCAGCAGGCAATAGTCAGGTTGGATTCTGGCCATTATTTATCGGCAATAATCGCTTTGTTGTCGCCATTTCCGGAATTCCCCATTTTAACCAGCCGGAATTTGTTTCTCTGGTTTGGGCGCTCAGCATGCGCTATGCAATTAAATAGCTTTAAATCTAAACTTACTAACATAATCTTACCAAAGAGAAGAGGAAATTAAAATGCGAGCAGATATGCTGACTTCTGTGTTAACAGAACTTAATGGTACTTCAGCAGATATACAGGCATCAGGCGTTATATCGACCGATGGACTGATGATGGCTTCCGTATTACCCGCCGGTTTGGACGAAGACAGAGTGGGTGCGATGAGCGCTGCAATGCTTTCTTTAGGAGACAGGACGGCTAAGGAATTGGCAAGAGGTACATTGGAGCAGGTACTGATTAAAGGTGCATTGGGATATGTACTGATGACTTATGCCGGCGATGAAGCGGTATTAACGGTCATGGCAAAACCTAATGCTAAATTAGGCCTGATTTTTCTGGATGTAAAACGGGCAGCAGAGAGTATTGCTGATTTGTTATAAACCACTTTATTAAGAGGACAGCAAATGCTTCACGATATGAAACATGACGATATAGTCGGAGATTATCAAGAGATTACCTTAAACTTATTTGGCAATTTGACTCGCAAGATTTTATATACCCAAATTGAAACACCTTATCCTGACGGTAAACTTATCGTATCGACCACTGACCCGAATGGCGTGATCACTCATGTTAATCAGGCCTTTATTGAAATGTCGGGATATACTAAAGATGAACTTCTCAATACCCCGCATTCAATATTAAGACATCCGGATATGCCGCCGGCGGCCTTCAAAGATCTATGGGATACCATACAAAAAGGTAATAAATGGCAAGGTTTTGTAAAAAATTTACGTAAAGACGGCGGTTATTATTGGGTCAAAGCTACAGTCATCCCAAATGTCCGGAACGGTAAAGTAACGGGCTATACCTCTGTACGTCGAAAACCCTCTCGAACCAAAGTGGAAGAATGCATCAAACTATATCCAACTTTGTTTTAATCCATACGGAATCCATCATGTCGAATTTATTTACAATCAGTCCAGATTTTTCACCTGATCATATTTCCGGTTGGTATATCTTTAATACTTGGCTGCAAAAGCAGACAGGAGAAGCTATCCATTTGGAAATGTATAACGATTTTCATAGTCAGAGAGAAGCCATCAAAAGCGATAAAGTTGATTTAATTTATGCTAATCCCTTTGATGCCGCAATGCTGGTTCGCGAAAAAGGCTTTTTACCTTTAGTGAAACCTTTAGGCAGAGCAGATGAAGCTATTATCGCCGTCAATGCCGAAAATACCGTGGAAGACGTAGCCCATTTGTTGCCCGGTATCAGGGTTGCCGTTACTGACGACCCTGATGTTCACTTGATGGGCATGATCATGCTGGAACCTGGCGATTTGGACGCCAACAACGTGAATATCAATGTTTGTGATACTTATGTTCTAGTTGCAAAACATTTGTTACGCGGTGATGCCGATGTAGGCATTTTCCTGGCTGAAGCTTACGATAATTTATCGAATATGATTAAAAGTCAGCTGAAAATTTTAGTTCGCAGCCAAATTAGCGTTATCCATCATTCACTGATGATTGGGCCGAAACTGGTCGAAAAAAGGGATAAATTCCAAAGCCTGCTAGTAGATATGAGTAACGATGCAAAAGGAAAAGGCGTTTTGGAGGGCTTGGGGATTGATGCCTGGGTTGGTATTGAAGATGAAGAGATGGAATTTATGATCGATCTTATGGATACATTGAATACTTAAACAGGCTGCTGTAAAAAATAACGTCACAACCGCACAAATGCTAAAAATCGCCCCAAAAATAGTTTAATCATTCGCCTTTAGGCCGATCCCCCTGCATCAACTTATGACAATTGAGAGCATGAAAAACTGGAGTTCTACAGCTATGCAGTTGAACTCCAGCTACCTTCAATCTGAATTGCTCAGCCATACCCTATAGGTTTTTCTGCCGTCTTCAAAAGTAAACAATTGCTGAGGAACAATTCCATTAGCGCGGATTGAATCGCTCAATTGTTTAAGATCGATTTTTCCGGAAGCTATAATTCGCTCCAATACATCTTCAGGAATCAGATGCTCCAAATCCAGCACCGCTTCGGCCGGCATTTTAATAGAAATACGCTGCTCGCCGCCTTCGCTGACGCGTACACAGAGCACGGTTGCTTGCTGATCAAAACTCAGCGCCTTGGCTGTCGGGGCACACTTGATTATGGGCAACTCAAAAGCCATCGCCTGCTGAATAAACTCCCTACCGACCGCTTGTTGCAGCAGCGTCCACCAAGGCAGATTAACATCCAGTTGTTGCAACTGCTGGATCAGCCCTTGAAAGGCGCGCATCAGTAAAAACAGGTCGGAAGGCCCGGCAGACCTAAACCACCAGCGGTAATCGCCAAGCAGGTCGTTAAATGACTTACCCAGTTGCCATTGCTCGGGATCAAACGGATGGTTTATTAAAAAAGGCCTGAACAATATTTGGCATAAAGCCGGCAACGAGCCGCTGATAGGGATGAGTTTTTTGCTGTCGAAACCCAGCGCCGCAAAACAATCCAGCGGTTTAGTAGAGCTTCGTTCACGACAACCCACAATCAACTTGAGCAGCGCCAATCTGCGCTGTTCGGCAATGTTGATTGTACAGCCGTAATCGAGCAATGTAACTTGCGGTTGACCATACTCGTCATGGCTATAAAAGACGTTACCCGGATGCGGGTCGCCATGCACTTCGCCTGCGACAAACAGGCTTTTAAACAGCGTCATCATCAGCGTTTGACCGATAGCCAAACGATCCTGTTCCGACCAGCTAGCGGCCTTGTCGATCAACACGCCTTGCGCCCTGCTTTGCACCAGAACGCGTTCTCTGCATAAATTGCTATATACTTTCGGAACTTTCAGTCCAGGAACTTGTACGCTGCGGCCGAAAACGTCCTGCCTTTGGGCTTCCGAGCGATAATCGAGCTCGCGGCGCATGTTATCGCGCAGGCTTTTTTTATACGCATCAAGATCAAAACCCCAGCGATTGACCGGCCCAACACCGGGCATCAAGCCGACCAGACGCAATTCGGCATCGACCGCATCGGCTATATCGGGATAGCGGATTTTTACCGCGACCTGGTCGCCGTTTTTAAGCACCGCAAGATGCACTTGTCCTAAGGACGCCGCCGCGATGGCTGGCTCGATAGAACGAAAAACGCTTTTGACTTTTTGTCCGAGTTCCGCTTCAAGCAACGGGATCATCGCTTTTAGCGGCAAAGGCTCTATGCCTTCGACAAGCTCCTGAAACGGAGTCGTGCCATCGTTGCCCGCAAACAACTGGCCGACTTTCATCGTAATTCCGCGCGCATCGGCAAATAGTCCTGCGAGCGCCTGTTTGGCGAGCAGATGTTCGGTCTCGTCTTGGGTGCGTTGAAGTTTTTTGGCCGCGAGTCCGATATGGAAGAATTGCAGAGCGCGTTTTGCTGTTTTTAGGATAGCCATGTAATTTGAATTACTCCACAAGTTTCTTTCGAATCAAGCAAGATGGGGCATATTGTTCCATTCGAAACGTCCCACCTGTTCAGAACGTTGCAAGTTAGACCTTCCAGGTTTTAAAAACCTGGAAGGTCTACATCTCCGCATGTTTCCCGCCTAACACCAGGTAAGGAACCGTCGGAATGATGACAGCCCGCAGATACTTATGTATAACGACGAGCGCAGAGCGTGGGAACGATAAGGTTGTTTTTGACGAAACTCTCAAAAGATAGATGCGGGGTGATAATCTTCTAAAAACCGCACTTTCAATCACATCACAAGCTCCCCAACAACATAACCTTCCTCAACCGCTGTTACCATACAATTAATCGTCCGATTTTCCACCGGCACATCGTTGCCGATCACACAGCCAACCCGAAGATAATTCGGCGTGTATCCGAACACCCGTTGCTTGTCATCTGTCAGAGCTTCGCTGTAGCCTTCCCATAGCACCGGGAACTCATTGCCAACATTGTCCGCAAAAAACTTCAGCTTCATTTCTTCGGCCAGCTCATGCAGCTGCCTGCTGCGCTGCTTTTTGACTTCATTGTTCACCTGATCCGGCAAGCCCGCGGCTTTGGTGCCTTCGCGGCTGGAATAGGTGAAGATGTGGATATGCCCGAAACCGGTCTGCTTGATGAAATTATAACTGTCCTGCCATTCCTGCTCGGTCTCGCCGGGAAAGCCGACGATAATATCGGTGGTGATATTAAAGTGCGGGATTTGCGCCCGCAACTGGTTGACTATCGCGGAAAACTCTTCGGTTTTACAACGCCTTGCCATACGGCGCAGCACAGTGTCCGAGCCGCTTTGCAAAGGCAGATGCAGATGCGGCATCAAGCGCGGATTGCGGAACAATTCGAAAAAATCATCCGGCAATTCCCAGGGCTCCAGCGAACCTAACCTGAGTCGCGGAATATCGGTTTCGGCCAATATGGCTTTGATTAAGTCGGACAGGTTGTTGCCCAAATCGCTACCGTAACCGCCCAAATGTACGCCGGTCAAAATAACTTCGGTGATGCCTTGTTGATGCAGCGCATTGATTTTATCAATGACCGCTTGCACGGGACGGCTGTTTTCTTCGCCGCGCGCCACAGTAACGATACAAAATGTGCAGCGGTAACGACAGCCATCCTGAACTTTAACGAAAGCGCGTTGTCTGCCGCGCGTGAACAACGAAATTTCTCCAGGCTCGGTGGACAGGACAGGCATGCTGTCCATATTCAGTTCCGTCAGAGTTTTATCGACCAGTTGATCCTTGTCCTTGTTGCTGACTATCAAATCAACGCCCAGTAAAGACGCTGCTTCATCTTCGTTTAAAGTCGCGTAACAACCACTGACGACAAGCTTGGCTTGCGGGTTATCGCGGTGGATACGGCGTATCAGCTGGCGCGATTTTCTGGCGGCGTCCTGGGTCACCGCGCAGGAATTAATTACTATTAGATGAGCGGCTTCGGCTTGCTTGGTGATTTGATGGCCGGATTTTTGAAACGCCTGCGCCCAAGTTTCGAGTTCCGCTTCGTTAAGACGGCAACCGAGGGTTTTAAGGTGTACTTTCATTGAGCAATAATGATAAAAATTAAAATACGGATGGCGCGGATAAAACCGGGCTTTTTCATAAAATTTTATAGGCACAAGGCAAAGCGCAAAGGATGGTTTTTTCGCCTTTCGCCTTTCGCCTTTCGCCTTTCGCCTTTCGCCTTTCGCCTTTAGCCTTTAGCCTTTAGCCTTTAGCCAAAAAACCAATATGCGACAAAAATGGACGCAACAATGCCCGCAAAGTCGGCTATTATCCCACACGCGGCCGCATGGCGAATATGTTTGATGCCGACCGAACCGAAGTAAATCGCCAGTACATAAAACGTAGTTTCGGTGCTGCCTTGCACGATCGATGATAAGCGCCCGGCAAATGAATCAGCGCCCATGGTTTTCATGGTATCGATCATCATCGCCCTGGCCCCGCTGCCGCTGAACGGCTTCATTAATGCGGTAGGCAGCGCATCGACGAAGCGGTCGTCGAGCATGAAATAATGCACGGCAGCTCGTGCTAAATCGGCCAGTAAATCCAGGGCGCCGCTGGCCCTGAACACGCCTATCGCAACTAGCATCGCAACCAGATAAGGGATAATCGTAACTGCGGTTTGAAAGCCTTCTTTGGCGCCTTCAATGAAAGCTTCGTAGGCATTAATCTCTTTGTTAATCGCACCGAGAATAAAAGTGATGACCAAAGAAAACAAGATGAAATTACTGATAAGCGCGGATTGCTCGAGCATCTGCTGTTGCGGTAAGCCTGAAAAATAAGCCAGTATGCCGCCGACAACTAACGAAAAGCCACCAAGATAAGCCAGGATAACCTTATCCAGCAGGTTGATTTTTTGCACATAGGCAACGGTAAACAACCCTACCATCGTACCGACATAGGTGGCGATCAGGATTGGGATGAATACGTCGGTCGGATTCGCAGCCCCCAGTTGGGCGCGGTAAGTAAAAATCGTCACCGGAAACAACGTAACGCCCGCGGTGTTGATCACCAAAAACAGAATTTGCGCGTTGCTGGCGGTTTCGGGATTGGGATTGAGCATTTGCAGTTCCTGCATCGCCTTGATGCCGAGGGGCGTTGCGGCATTATCCAGGCCCAGCGCATTGGCGGAAATGTTCATCACGATAGCGCCCAAAGCAGGATGGCCTTTAGGCACATCAGGCATTAACCGGCTAAATAGCGGCGTGAGGCCTTTGGTTAACAGCAAAATAAAACCGCTTTTTTCGCCGATGCGCATAACGCCCAGCCATAAAGCCAGTACGCCGGTCAGGCCTAGCGATATTTCGAAAGCCGATTTCGACAACGCAAACATGGCTTCCATGATTTGCGCAAAAACCTGTTGGTCGCCTAAAAAAACCAGTTTGAACAGCGCGGTGCAAAAAGCGGCGAGGAAAAAGCAAATCCAGATGATGTTTAGCACGATAAGTAAATTAAGTTCTAGGGCTTTGGCGGGACGATTATCTCGTTTTGCGATTGAGCGGAGAACATAAGTTCGCCGGTGAAATCTTCAAGTTCTAATTGCTCAGTCAATAAATTATCGGCCAACGGATCCAAATCCGGCGGATATAATGAGGTAAAATCAACATCCGTTATAGACCCATCCGAAACCGCTCGGTCAACTTGCAACTCACTGATCAATAAGATCCGCTCTTGACCTTCTTGTTGCGAAGCGCGGTTAGCCCGTTCAAACGCGCCGTATTTGAATTCCCACATAAACAGCACAACGTTAGCCAATACCGCCAGAAAAAACAGGATCTTCATAGGTGTCCTTCCAAAACGCACAGCAATCCCTGCAACACCAAATCCGGCTCAACGATGGATGCTCTACCGAGCTGTCCGGCGACAAGTCCGGCATCGCCGCCGGTTAAAATCAGTTGCATATTTTTGGGTTGTTTTGCCAGCACATGTTCAATCAAACCAAGCGCAGCAATTAAGGTGCCGCTGTAAATTGCGGCTTCGGTAAAGTTAGCCGGACCGAGTTCATGGCTTGCTTCGCTATATGGCAACGCCTCGGTTCCTTGACCGAGAGATTTTTTCATCAGTGTCAAACCGGGGCAAATCAGACCTCCTTGATGCTTGCCATAGGCGTCGATTAAATCCACGGTTAACGCCGTTCCGCAATCGACAATGCAGGCCTGGCTCTGATATTTCTGCCAAACGGCAATTAAAGTCAGCCAACGGTCAACGCCCAGCTTTTCAGGCTGTTGGTAAGCGTTAATTACGCCAAATGCTTGGGCTTGGGATTTAACCGGAATAATATCCACATCAAGCCAAAGTTCATGCGCTACCGACTGGACAAGTTCGAACAGCCGGTTTGCACTTACACAGGAAACGGCAATACGCCTAGGGCGGTAGACGCCTTTCCAAAGCCGAAACAGATTATCCCGATTAATCTGGTCATTCATTAAAGTCGATCCGGTCATGATTTTACCGGCGGTCGTCATCGCCCACTTTAACCGGGTGTTGCCCATATCAATCAGCAAATTCATTGCGGCGATGAACCGTTAAAACTGACTTCGCCGGAGGCAAAAGTCTGCACACTGCCATCGGGACGTTCAATCAACAACATGCCGTTATCGTCGATACCCTGCACGATGCCCTCAAATTGTTGCTGGCCGATAAACAAAGTTGCGGATTTTCCGGTCAGGCAATCGTAGCTGCGCCATTCATCGAGATGAGCGGCAATGCCGACGCTTTCATACTCGGCAATAACCGGCATCAGATGGTTTAACAAAGTGCCGGCCAACTTGTTCCTGAACAGCCGGGTTCGCCCGGTGATTTTACTTAAATCAGTCCAGGCTTGGTTGATGCTTTCAGCTTCCGCTTCCGCTACAAACAAATTTAATCCCAAGCCGATAACAGCGGCGCACGGACCTTCAGTCTCGCCCGAAACCTCAACCAAAATACCGCCCAGTTTTTTGCCTTGGCTATAGATGTCATTAGGCCATTTGAGGTTTATATCGTCTATTTGATGCTGCTTTAAAGCCCTGATGACCGCTACTCCGATAGCCAGACTTAAGCCTGAAATGGCAGCAGGCCCCTGCTGGAAGCGCCAGAGTATCGACATATAAATATTGCACCCGTAAGGCGAAACCCATTGGCGTCCTCGCCTGCCTTTGCCCGCCGTTTGATATTCGGCGAAACAGACCGAGCCTGAAGGCGCATTATTTTGAGAACATTCGACTAAATAGCGGTTGGTTGAATCGATTTGATCGTGAATTTCCAGCGATGAAATCAGCGCGCCGGCCTGACTACTGACGGCTTCATTGATTTTTGACGTTACTAACAACTCCAGCGATTTATCGAGCCGATAACCTTTACCGCTAACCGCCGAGTGCGAGAGACCAAATTCGGCCAAGCCGTTCAGCTGCTTCCAAACGGCTGACCGGCTGATACCCAAGGCCTCGGCTAACTCAGTGCCGGAATGAAATTCTCCGTCTGCCAATAGGGTAAGAATTTTTTTTTGCTTATCTGAAATATTCACAATTCGCTTATGAATTATTGGTAACCTGTTTTTTATCCCTGATCTGTTTCAATTGTTTTTTGATAACATATTTAATTAATAATTCCTTATCATCATCCTTCATATTGATAAAATCAACGCCAACAAAATAATTATACTGACTATCGCTTGATTGACTGCTTGTGCAGTAAACAACCCTGCCGTAAGTCACAATCACAATCATGCTGGATACCAGCATCATCTTGATTTCCAGATAATCGCCTTGTTTAAGCGCTTTTTCGCAATTAAAAGCCATGCCCGTTGCGCTGATGTTTACGTTGCGAGTATCGTTTTCCTTGAATTGAAAGCCTTGCATCATAATGGCCTGAGCAAGAAGGTCGATTTTAGTTTCCATTAATCTTAAATAATCCGCTACATCCGGTAGATTCTTTTCCAGTCTGCGCAACAGTACAAGGGAATCCTGGGACACCGTTTCAAGCGCTGTAGACAATGAACAGCTATTCAAGATATTGTCGGAAACATGGTGCGGTTCAGTCACCAGTTTTTCATCTATTTTGTTATAAAAAAGATTAACTTCATCATTAATCCGAAAAAAACCTCTTCGATCTTCAGTTTTAGTTTTATTGATCTTATCCATAATCCACAACCTCTGAACTTTTTAACGCCATAATTTGATTATACTCATCACCTTTCAAAAGTTCGTCACTTTTATCTTCTATTGCGTTGAATGCTCACATAAATCTATAAAATAATTTAAACCTCGAAATTTAGTGCTTTTCGTGCCTTTCGTGGACTAACTACAATTTTTCAAGTAATAAATTATTCATTGATGTATGCACGGACGGTATCTCTCCCGTTTGCCGCGCCGAGCACCGGAGCTTTTGCCGAGAACAGCCCGTGAGGGGTGCGGCAGGGATGCCGCACGTCAGCAGAGGGGCAGGAGCCCCTTCTGCTGACCCTCGGCAAAAGCGAGGAGCGCAGGAGCTAAGCGGCAACCCGGCTCGCCTTTTCTTTGGTTACTTTCTTTTGGCGACGCAAAAGAAAGTAACTCGCCTTCGCGTGCGAGAACCCGATTTAAATAAATCGTCGCGCTAGCGACACTTTAAATAAATATTAATAACGGCTAAATTCGATTAACCGCGTAACATCAATTATTAAAATATCGCATTTGCATCTTTCGGTACCAGATACCCGGCGTAGCGTTGCCACATATCCTCCATATGAGAACCTTCCCAATAAATTCGTCGACAATTTGCGCATTGATGGAAGACCTCATAGTAAAGCCGGGTCTTAGGTTTGAGGTGATCTAAAATATCCGCTTTAGCAACCGGCATTATCACACCGTTGCAAATCAGGCATCGGGCAAAAGGATGGATCAAGCCGTGCAGGTCGAAGCGGCGCAGAACTTCATCGATCTGACTTTTAACGTCTACCGCACGCACCCAATAACCATGACTGATATGCTTGACATACAAAAGGCGGCGGTCTCTGGTCAACACGATGCGCTGCTCATTCACCGCAATATTCACTACATCCGCATCCCGGTAGTCGTTGCGATAGAGACTATCGAAACCCAACAAACGCATGAGTTTGGCAAGTTTGCCCAGATTCACATCCAAAATGAAGCGGGGATTGTGCGAAGTTTTTTCGCGCAAACTGATTAATGAACTGATGTCCAAACTACTAAAAACGGGGTAAACGGCAACACGGTCGCCGTCCTGCAGTTGATAGCCGAATCCTACCGATTGACCATTGACGACGATCAACTCTACTTCGGTGTGAGGCACCCCGAAGACTTCGATGGGATCCTTGATTCCTGGATGGTTGCTAAAGCGATAAAGGATAGTTCGCTTACGCTGCTGAGGCGGAAAAAAATCGTTCAGTTCTCCATAGAAACGAAACTCAGCTGTATACTCCGATTTCATATCGTCCGCCCGTCGCTGAAAGCTATTTGTCGAACAGTAGAAAAACAGGCTTTATAAGTCAATGTTTTTTAATATTAACTCATAAAACAAGCTATAAAATTATCAAAGCAGTTTTGCATAAGTCTAAACCTCCACAATTTTGTTCTGGTCAAAACCGGGTACAACTTTTTTACCGAAATAGCCTCTGGGATTGCACAATATTCTAGCGCCGGATATGCGATAATCCGCCGGACTGTGCACATGACCGTGGAACCAGGCCGCAATCTCGTATTCATGCAGCAACGATTTCAAGTCATTACAATAAGCCAGTTTTTTTAGCTCATAAGCCAAATCATTCCAACTCCACAAGGAAGGAGCGTGATGCGTTATGACGACAGTTTTTCCTGAAAACGGCTGAGCTAATTGCTGTTTCAGCCACTCTTTCGAACTTTGATGCAAATGACTAAACTCTACCGAATCAAAAGATTTTTCGATGAATCGAATCCGCCTGAAATCATTTAAAGTCTTGCCTAAAGCCTCCGCTTTATTATCACCTTCAACAAACAAATCGGTCCATAACGTACAACCCAAAAAACGCACGTCTTGAAATATAAAGCTGTCGTTTTCAAGAAAATGGATATTGCTGCCTACACATTGCCTACGGATCGACTGTAGCGTTTGCCGATATTCATGATTATAAAATTCGTGATTACCCGCAATATAAATAACAGGCTTATTTAATGCCTTCAGCCAGTCAACGCCTTGTGTACCAACGCCAATATCGCCAGCTGCGACAATGATGTCGGCGTCATTATTCGGCGCTTCCAGCGACCCAAACTCCAAATGTACATCTGAAAAATAATTAATCCTCACACTAAACTCTACTTAATAGCCTGTATCGGCGTATAATTTAACAAAATTTTATCCAGATAACTGTAACCTTTTTCAAAAAGATTTCGTATATGTCTATTAGCCTTAGAAAAATCACCCATCAAGTTTTAATCGGCGATGTTAAAGTCGGCGGCGGCGCGCCTATCGTTGTTCAGTCGATGACCAATACCGATACCGCCAACGTTACTGCAACCGTCAACCAAATTATCGAATTGGCCGCAGCCGGTTCCGAGCTTGTCCGCATCACCGTCAATTCCGAAGAAGCGGCAGCAGCCGTCGCCGAAATCCGCAATCAACTAGACAAAAAAGGTAACTCGACCCCGATAGTCGGCGACTTTCATTTCAACGGCCATAAACTGCTGGAAAAATACCCGGACTGCGCACAGGCTTTGGACAAATACCGCATTAATCCAGGCAACGTAGGACGCGGCAAAAGCCGTGACCCGCAATTTCAGCAAATGATTGAATTTGCCTGCCAATACAACAAACCGGTACGCATCGGCGTCAACGGCGGCAGCTTGGATCAATCGGTGTTAACCCGTTTACTGGATGAAAACAGGAGTCTTGCAACACCCGAGCCTTTAGCCGCTGTCACCCGCAAAGCAATAGTGCTGTCCGCACTTGAAAGCGCCGCTAAAGCCGAGGAACTTGGACTCGGCAAAGACAAAATCATCCTGTCTTGCAAAATCAGCAATGTGCAGGAACTAATCGAAATCTATCAAGACCTTTCCAGCCGTTGCGATTACGCATTGCATCTGGGACTGACCGAAGCGGGCATGGGCTCCAAAGGCATCGTCTCATCGGCTGCGGCTTTATCAGTGTTAATGCAGCAAGGCATAGGCGACACTATCCGCATTTCCTTGACGCCGGAACCCGGCGCATCCAGAACCCAGGAAGTCATTGTCGGCCAGGAAATCCTGCAAACCATGGGCTTTCGTTCATTCACTCCGATGGTTATCTCCTGCCCCGGTTGCGGCCGCACCACCAGCGATTATTTCCAGAAACTGGCGATGGACATACAAGGCTATTTACGCGATCAAATGCCGGTATGGCGCACCCAATATCCGGGTGTTGAAACCATGGAAGTCGCGGTTATGGGTTGCGTAGTCAACGGGCCCGGCGAAAGTAAAAACGCCAATATCGGCATCAGCCTGCCCGGCACCGGCGAAACCCCGGTAGCGCCGGTTTATGAAGACGGCGAAAAAACGGTTACGCTGAAAGGCGACAGAATCGCCGAAGAGTTTCAGGAAATCGTACAGCGGTATATTGAAACGCATTACGCGCCGTAAGTATCATTAATGGCGGAGGGTGTGTTTGCAAATTCACTCCTCTGCCCTACTGTTAAAACCGTCTCACTAAACGTGCCATGCCCGGCACACACATGGAGCTAAGGGGCGCGATTTAGCGCAGGGTTGCTGACCCGCCCCGCGACCAACCAAAACCAAATAGGGCTGCAGCGATAGCAAAGAATA
Source organism: Methylobacter sp. (assembly GCF_004322395.1). Taxonomy (GTDB): domain Bacteria; phylum Pseudomonadota; class Gammaproteobacteria; order Methylococcales; family Methylomonadaceae; genus Methylobacter_A. Next base: position 23,079 of record NZ_SCTW01000039.1, on the reverse strand, counting down.
ACCACCGCGCAGGATTTTCTGAATTTTCCTTTGCGGCATAGTCAAGCTGTGCGAGTTGTGCGACCTTTTGTTCTCGGTGGTCGAGGTCGGCTTGAGTGGGCAAAAACAGTAGTTTTTTTCCTGTTTCGTCGAAATAGTACCTAAGCTGGCCATACTCACTGAATGCCACACGGGCAAGCATAAGGCTTGAGTTGGCTCTTTGCTGCGGAGGAAGGTTTGTACCCCAATCAGTTGGAAGCTCTGGAACGACCACCCCTTTATGCAAAAGAACTGACGCGTCGCGCTGGAAATTATGAGCCCAATAGCTGAAGCCAGCATACCCAATGCAATAGAGAAGCCCAAATACTGCAGAGAACACCGCAATTTTGGATACGCCAAAGGTGCTGATGCGGCGAACACCCTCAAAGACACAGACGATTGCGAACGTATGCCTTGCAGCATCAAATGCTAAAGATAGCCATGAGGTAATCATTTGGTCAGCTAATGTAAAGTAGACACCTTTTTAGGTGATATTAAATTTCAATTACCGGTGTATAATGCCACCCCAGCAATCCGTTAGACCTGATGCTATAGCATTTGAAATTTGATAGCAACCTTTTAGGGAGGCTAAAAATACAACTCCAAAACTTTCTAATCGAACTCGATAAAATCGCTTACCCTACCTTAACTGTTCCAACCAAAGCGAAACAGTTAAGGCATGACATGCATTTTATGTCCTACTTACCCGACTTATAATTTCCTAGCTATCCGAGTATCCGGCATAAACTCATGCTCGCTGCGAGTGGCCATTTCCTCATAAAGCGCCCATTTTTGATCGACCACTTTCTGTGCAAAATCCATCAGCCGGTCGGCTTGCTCCAGGTTAGTGCGCCTTAAGCTACTGTAGCGGGTTTCGTTGTAGGCATAGTCTCTCAATGCAATAGTCGGACGCAAGGAGTCCAGGACAAACGGGTTTTTGCCCTCGCCGCGCAGGGTTGGGTTGTAGCGATATAGTGGCCAGTAGCCTGATTTTACGGCCATTTCCTGTTGTTCCAAGCCGTTTTCCAAATTTATACCGTGAGCGATGCAGGGGCTGTAGGCAATAATCAAAGACGGGCCGTTGTAAGCTTCGGCTTCACGGAAAGCTTGCAGCGCCTGCTGCGGACTCGCGCCCAGCGCAATCCTAGCGACATAAACATTTCCATAGGCTATGGCTTGCAGCGCCAGGTCTTTTTTCGGCGTTACTTTACCGTCCGTGGCGAATTTAGCGACTGCGCCGATAGGCGTAGACTTCGAAGCCTGTCCGCCGGTATTGGAATAAACTTCGGTATCCATGACCAGAATGTTGATGTCCGAGCCGGTTGCCAGCACTTGATCGATGCCGCCATAGCCAATGTCATACGCCCAGCCGTCGCCGCCGATAATCCAGATACTGCGACGTACAAAATGATCGATGATCGATAACAATTCCTTAGCCTTGTGATTGCCCAGCTTTTCCAATTGCACACGCAGTTGCGTAACCCGAGCGCGCTGTTTGCGAATGTCGCTTTCTTTGCTTTGGGGCGCTGCGAGTATTTCATCTACCAGCGTTGAATCTAATTCATCCCTTAATTCAGTTAATAGCCGATGCGCCATCGCAACGTGTTGGTCGGTAGTCAGCCTGTAGCCGTAGCCGAATTCGGCATTATCTTCGAATAATGAGTTGGACCAGGCGGGGCCTTTGCCTTCGGAGTTCTGCGACCACGGCGTGGTCGGCAGGTTACCGCCGTATATGGACGAGCACCCGGTGGCATTGGCCGCCAGGATGCGGTCGCCGAATAGCTGGCTGATCATTTTCAAATAAGGCGTTTCGCCGCAGCCTGAACAAGCGCTGGAAAACTCGAACAGCGGTTGTAGAAATTGCACGCCTCGAACATTCGAGAAATCGACACGAGCGCGGTCGTTGTAAGGCAGGCTTTCAAAGAAAGCCACGGCTCTTTTCTCGATTTCAAAATGCTCGGCCTTGGGTGTCATATTGATTGCTCTGATATTGGCGTCGTTTTCCGAAACAGCAGGGCAAGCTTTTACGCACAAACCGCAACCGGTGCAATCTTCCGGGAAAACTTGCAGCGTGTAGCGGGTGTCGGGGAAGCCGTGCGAGGTGACATTCGTGGTTTTAAAGCCTTCCGGCGCCTGTTCCAGAAGATCTTTTGCGTAAAACTTGGCGCGAATAGCGGCATGCGGACAAACTGCAGAACAGTTGCCGCATTGTATGCACACATCGGATTCCCAGATCGGAATATCCTGGGCAATATTGCGCTTTTCCCATTGGGTAGTGCCGGTCGGATAAGTGCCGTCGACCGGCAAAAAGCTGACCGGAATCCAGTCGCCCCGGCCGGCAGTCATTTCTGCTGTTACTTCCTGCACAAAGCGCGACGCGTTGGCGAATTTCCCGAGGCCGGTATCGGCCAACGCGGTCACTGTTGAAGGTAGCGTTACTTTTTCCAAATGCGCCAACGACTGGTCTATCGCCTCAAAATTTTTCTGTACGACTTCCGGGCCTTTACGGGCATAAGTTTTCTCGGCGTATTGCTTGATTTTTTTGATGGCTTCATCTTTAGGCATAACCCCGGACAACGCAAAGAAACAGGTCTGCATCACTGTGTTAATGCGTCTGCCCATGCCGGTTTGCCGAGCTACGTTGACCGCATCGATCACATAAAACTGAATGTCTTTGTCGATCAGTTGTTTTTGCACGGAAGCGGGCAAATGCCGCCAAATATGCTCGGCATCGAACGGGCTGTTTAACAGGAACGTTGCGCCCTGTTTGGCCCGCTCCAACATATCGGTAGTCTCGATAAAATTGAAGTCGTGGCAAGCAACAAAGTTGGCCGATTCAATCAGGTAAGGCGCTTTGATGGGTTCCGGGCCGAATCGCAAATGCGATACCGTTTGCGAACCGGCTTTTTTCGAATCGTAAACGAAATACCCCTGGGCGAAATACTGAGGTTCGTTGCCGATAATTTTGATGCTGTTTTTGTTGGCGCCAACGGTGCCGTCGGAACCCAGACCGTAAAATACCGCTCGCACCACGCTGTCCGGCTCTATATCCATCTGCTCTGTCACTGCAAGACTGGTAAAAGTCACGTCATCGTTAATACCGATCGTAAAACCATTCTTTGGATGTTCGGCTTGCAGTTCCCGGTAAACTCTAGCCACCATCGATGGCGTAAATTCCTTACTGGACAGACCGTAACGGCCGCCTATCACTTTCGGCATGGTCTTAAGATGACCATTGGCAAAAGCTTGGCTTAACTCTGCAATCACATCTTTATATAACGGTTCGCCACTGCTGCCCGGCTCTTTGGTTCTATCGAGTACCGCGATATGGCGCACCGATTCCGGCAGCGCCGCCAGAAAATTTTTGGCACTGAATGGTCGATACAGACGCACGTTCAGTACGCCGACGTTCTCGCCTTTTGCGTTAAGCTTTTCCGCGGTAGCGACAGCAGTTTCAACCCCGGAACCGATCATGATAATAATGCGCTCGGCCGTTTCGGAACCAAAGTATTCAAAGGCTTTATAGGCCCGGCCTGTAACCTGCTCAAACTGTTTTAATGTCTGGTCGAATAGCTCAACAGTGCGTTCGTAATAAATATTCGAACTTTCACGGCCCTGAAAATAAGTGTCAGGGTTTTGCGCAGTACCTCGCATCATCGGCCGGTCAGGGTTTAACGCTCGCTCCCGATGCGCAAAAACCAAGTCATCATCGATCATGGCCCTGATTTGCTCATCTTCCAGCAGGGTGATTTTGTTGATTTCGTGCGAAGTCCTGAAACCATCGAAAAAATGCAAAAACGGAACACGTGATTTTAAAGTAACAGCTTGAGCGATTAACGCCATATCGTGAGCTTCCTGGACATTACAGGAAGCCAGCAGCGCAAAACCGGTCATGCGCACGCTCATCACATCCTGATGATCGCCGAAAATAGACAGGCCTTGTGTCGCCAACGAACGCGCCGCGACATGAATGACGGTCGAAGTCAGCTCACCGGCAATCTTGTACATATTGGGGATCATCAGCAACAATCCCTGTGATGCGGTGAAAGTTGTGGCTAATGCGCCGGTTTGCAAGGCACCGTGCAAGGTTCCGGCAGCTCCGCCTTCGCTTTGCATTTCGGCGATAGTGGGAACGGCCCCCCAAAGATTGGTTTTATGCTCCGTCGTCCATTGCTCGCAAAACTCGGCCATGGATGAGGAAGGGGTGATAGGGAATACTGCGCAGACTTCATTGGTTCTGTACGCAACATAGGCAGCCGCTTCGCCGCCATCGATAGTAACTTGTTTGGTCATGGTGAATTTCCTAGCAACTAAAGTTTATTTGTAACTATTCAATAATATGAACGCGGATGACGCTGATTAAGCGGATTTACACGGATTTTTAAAGCAGTTTGCGCTCTTGAAATCAGCGATTATCCGTCCCATCCGCGTTCTATCTTTAGTTACTATTTGTCAATCATGTGGATTGCAGCGGTCGGACACTGCAAAGTACAGGCCGTACAACCTGTGCAAAGGGCATAATTCACTTCGTAGAATTTACCTTTACCCAGTTTGATAATAGCGCCTTCCGGGCAGGCGCCGTAACAACCATCACATTCGAAGCAATTGCCGCAGGAATAACAACGGCTGGCTTCGTAGGTTGCCTCATCCTGAGTTAAACCGCCCAGCACTTCGTCGAAGTTTTTATTTCGCACTAGCGGCGACATGGTTGGTTGTTCCGACTGGTCGGCATCGGTGCTGTACCAAAGATTGAGTTCTTCATGCAGGACAATGTGTTTTTTGCCGGGATGCTGATATTGGGTGCCGCGCAGGTATGCGTCGATATTCCTGGCGGCTTTTTTGCCGTGTCCGGTGGCAATGGTAACGGTGCGCAAGCTGGGCACCATATCGCCTCCGGCAAAAACGCCTTCCGCAGCAGTCATCATGTTTTCGTTAACGGCAACCACACCGTCGCTTTGCGGTTCAATTTCCGGAAAGGTTTTTAACAACTCGGAATCGATATTTTGCCCCAGTGCCAGAATCAGCGTATCGGCTTCAATGATTTCAAACTCGCCACTGGGTTGTGGACGCCCCTTATCGTCCAGGTTCATGATTTCAACCTGAATGTGACTGCCATCAATGCCTACGATGGAACGCAACCAGTGAAACACCACGCCTTCTTCCATTGCTTCGGCGGCTTCGAAATCATGCGCCGGCATGTTTTTGCGGTCGCGCCGATAAATGACCATGGTTTCCGCTCCTAGCCGTTTAGCGGTTCGCGCCGCATCCATTGCGGTATTGCCGCCGCCATATACGGCAACCCGTTTACCGATTTTGGACGGTTTGCCCAAACCGATATTGCGCAGGAAAGTGACCGCATCCCTGGTGTCGCTTTCACTATATAAAGGTATGTCAATCGAGCGTCCGATATGGGCGCCTACCGCGACAAAAACCGCGTCAAAGCCCCCGGCTTCTTTTTCAGCTTTTAAATCTTCAATTTTCCGATTCAGCGTGATCTTTACACCCATATCCTCAATACGCTTAACTTCGGCCGCCAACACTTCTCGCGGCAACCGGTAAGACGGAATACCAAAATGCATCATGCCGCCTGCTATCGGTTGCGCGTCCCTGATTTCAACTTCATGCCCAAACCGGGCAAGATGATAAGCCGCCGACAATCCGCTGGGGCCTGCCCCAACTACCAACACGCGCTTGTTAGATTTTTCGCCGACGATTTGTGGCGTCCAACCCTGTTCAAAAGCCATATCCCCCAAAAAACGCTCAACCGCATGAATGCTGACCGCGCCGTCTACCACAACACGGTTACAGGCCGACTCGCAAGGATGGTAACAAACACGGCCATGCACGGCGGGCATCGGGTTATTCTCCAGCAGTTGGTTCCAGGCTTCCTGATAACGCCCTGCTTGCGCCAAATCCAACCAAGCCTGAATATTTTCACCGGCCGGACAAGCATTATTGCAGGGCGGCAGATAGTCTTCATAAACAGGCACCCGCCGTTGCAGCGGGCCAGTTCCGGTGCTTAATGTCAGATCCGGTGGAGAGGTCATATCTTGATAGTTCATATGCGCTTAACTCTTGGTTATTTTTATAATTATTGCCGTGTGTAACTTGCAATGGCCCAGTCAGGAAGTAATTTCAAACTAAAATACTCGCGTTGGCAAGATACAGCCACCTTTATATATTCTAACTTGTAAGAAAAGTTCAGAGTTTGGCAATACGTAAATACTCTTAGATTTTGTTTCTATAGGCTTAAAATCAGAAATATTATAAATTTTACTTATAAATCATATATATAATTATTATTAAGTGTTAAATAAGCTAGTCGTCGAATTTCCTGTTTATCACTCTATTATCTGACTATTTTCCGACACTGATTGACATCAATGACCGATTAAACATGTGCTATCCGATATAGGATTACATACTAATTGTTGAGTGATTTGCAGAAAAAGCCAACAAATGTTGACTCGCCAAATGATAATCATTATTATTTGTATCCATGAACAAAAAACTATCCGACACTATCGAATCTCCGAATTTAGCGCTTTCTGCAAAGCAGGATATAACACCGGCTTTACGACAGCGATTACATAGCGCGGAATTATTTGGTACCGGGCGTGAGGTTGTCATCGAACATGCCGGTGAAGAATACCGTTTGCGTTTGACACGTCAGGGTAAATTAATCCTGACCAAATAATTTAGTTATTGCACTTTATTGTCGGCAGGCTATTTTCTTGCCGTCATCTCTCTCCTGATATTGAGGAATGAGCATGCCGACAATAAAGTGCAACTAATAAATAAAGAATAGCCAGCCACCCAACACTTTCACGTGTTGTTAGCCAGCCAATGTCAAAGATGCGCACTGCTCTATAGCAGTTGCCTAACATTTGGGTGGCGAAATCAATGAATTCAAATAAACGACACAAGAAAGTAGGGCTTTCAGGTAACGGGGATTGTCGCGTGGTATTTTGTCCTGATTGCGGCACATTAGAGATAAATCTGGGCACATCGACAATACGCACCAATTCCGAATCGTTACACATACTCAGCTCAGTCTTAAACCATGCCAAAGTGCGACTTGCCCAGATGCAGGATTCATCATCGGCAAATGGCAGCCATCCTATGAGGCTCGGCCGTGTTCACTAAAATAATCTTCCCGGCAACTACTTTCTATTTGCTGGAAAACAGTCAGGCACCCAGGCTGGGAAATATTAATTACGGCGGGGTTACACGCGTCAATGACCGTCCATGGGCCGCACTGGGTCTGGTGGTGTGCGCGCATTTGGCAGTGTTTGCGGCATTACGTCCGCAATCGGAGTCTTTATCGATTGAGACGCCTGCAGTGCCCATTATGATTAGCTTGGTGAGCGCGCCGCAAACAACGCCGGAAAAGCCGATGCCGACCGCCCAGCCTGTAGCAAAGGAGCAAAAACCGGTCAAGAAAAAAGTCAAACCGGTTACTAAACCTGTTGTACCGCTAGTAAAACAAACAAGTCAGCCAGTAACTCCGCCGGTGGAACAAACATCCGCACCCGCTGCAACAACAGATTCGCCTGTTGCCCAACAAAAAACCAAAGCAACAAGCAACAAACCGGCAGAAACGCAGTCATACCAGTCGCCTAACTTCAATGCGGCTTATTTAAATAATCCGGCTCCGAAATATCCGTCAGTCTCACGGCGATTGGGCGAAGAAGGCCTGGTATTGCTGAACGTACAGGTAACGGCGGACGGCGCAGCCGGTTCCGTAGAACTGCAAACCGGCAGCGGCTCGGACAGACTTGACGAGGCTGCGTTGGAAGCCGTCAAAAAATGGCGGTTTGTTCCTGCCAAACGCGGCGACCAAGCGGTCAGCGCATCGGTGGTAGTGCCGGTCAGATTTTCAATAGAAGAAGGATAAAATCATCATGCAAGCCGAATATCTCTTAGACAACCTGAAATTCATCACTCAGGGCGGTGCAGTATCCATGGCCGTAGCGGTGGCTCTGTTGGCGATGTCCATCGGAAGCTGGACTTTAATGGTCATAAAAGTCATCCAGGCACGGCGCATAAAAAGGAGTAGCGCAAATTTTTTAGAACGTTTTTGGCAAGCCTCTGCGGCAACCCCATCATCAATGGCGACCGCCATAAACGAAGATTTGCAAAAAGCGGAAAATCCGTTTGCGCGTCTTGCCATACAAGGCATTAACGCGGCCAATCATCATAAACATTACACAGCACAACTCTTGGCGAAGCGCGTAGTTACCGCCACAGAGAGTGGAAATGCCTCGTTGCAGCAACATTCCCGGCATGATGAATTTATTGCCCAGGCCTTACGTCGCGTTATCGGCCAGGAAGCCATGAAACTGGAAACCGGCCTCACCTTATTGGCTTCAGTCGGTAGCATCGCACCTTTTATCGGATTATTCGGTACAGTCTGGGGGATTTACCATGCGCTCGGCACTATCGCAGTCGGCGGCCAAGCCACGGTAGACAAAGTCGCGGGCCCGGTCGGCGAAGCACTGATCATGACCGCATTCGGTCTGGCAGTAGCCATCCCAGCCGTACTCGCCTATAACGCTCTGGTACGCGAAAACCGCCTGTTAATGGGAGAAATAGAGACTTTCGCCCACGATCTGCATACGTATCTGACCACAGGCGTACCGTTAGCCACCGCGCATACGGCGGAAATGACACCGGTGGAGGTGTCATTATGATGGGCTCAGGCGGATTCGGCGGCGATAATCACCATACGCAGCCTATGGCGGAAATCAATACGACGCCGATGGTCGACGTCATGCTGGTATTGCTGGTTATCTTCATCATTACCGCGCCGCTGCTCACCCATTCAATCAAAATCGACCTGCCGCAAGCCGGTAGCCAGTCCACCCCTGAAAAACCCGACATCGTCAGCCTGTCGATTAATGCGGAAGGCAAACTGTTTTGGAACGATGCGGCATTTGAAGATACGGAGCTTGCCTTACGGCTGGAACAAGAGGCGCAGAAACAGCCCCAACCTGAGCTGCACATTCGCGCCGAGCGCGTGACACCCTACCAGAAACTGGCAGAGATCATGTCGGCTGCACAGAGCGCCGGGATAGCCAAAATCGGCTTCATTACCGATCCGACGCAGAAAAAATAATGCTTCAAGCGTATTCATAACCTCAACTTAAAAAATAGCGGCTCCTACATTGAACCTATCATCAACTATTTGAACCGAAGCTCAACCTTCAAACCGATTCAATGAGCCCGCGAATATCTTTAGCCACCCAGCAGTTTTAGCCAGGCAGCCATTTTTTTTCATCAAAAATTGCGAGAATAGACATGATTAAAAGAACCAAGCATCGCCTAGTCCGGTGTACTGCATTGCCAATGGGCATCGCTTTGAGCGGTATAGTGATGGCTGCCGAACCTACCATTGCAACACCTGCAACAGAAAAAAAGGAAATCACCCTGCCGACTGTCAAAGTCAAAGCGGCGCGCGCGAAAAAACCTAATGAAACCAAAGGCTATCTGGCCAAAAGTAACTCAACCGCAGTCAAAACCAACACGGCCCTGATCGACCTCCCGCAGTCAATCACCGTTATTACGCAAGAATTGATCAAGGATCAAAACATGCAGAGCATAGCCGATACGATTCGCTATGTACCCGGTGTCGGCATCGCTCAAGGAGAAGGTAATCGGGATACCCCGATTTTTCGCGGCAATAGCTCGACTTCAGATATGTATGTCGACGGCATACGCGACGACGTGCAGTATTTTCGCGATCTTTACAATATCGAAAGGGTCGACGTACTTAGAGGCCCTAACGCGATGATTTTCGGTCGCGGCGGATCAGGCGGCTTGATTAACCGCGCCACCAAGCAGGCGGATTGGAAGAATAATCGCGAAATGAGCTTTCAGATCGGCTCCTTCGATAAATACCGTCTTACCGGCGACTTCGACCAAGCCGTTAACGATAACGTCGCCGTACGCCTTACCAGCATGTGGGAGAACTCCCGCAGTTACCGCGACAATTTTGATGCAGGACGCTGGGGCGTCAACCCAACCTTATCCTGGATGCCCACCGAGCAAACCAAAGTTTCGTTAGGCTATGAACATTATGAGGATAGCAGAACCGCAGACCGAGGCATTTCCTCGTTCGGAGGCCGTCCTGTCGACACCGATCCATCTACTTTTTTCGGCGACCCGGACCGCAGCCCAACCTCGGCAATAGTCGATTCTTTCAATGCCGTTCTGGATCACGACTTCGGCGGCGGCGTTTCGGTTCGCAACCGCACCCGTTACGCCATGTATGATAAGTTCTACCAGAACATATTTCCGGGCGCGGTCAATGCTACCGGCACCCAAGTCGCAATCTCAGCTTACAACAACGATACCCAGCGCGAGAATTTCTTCAACCAAACCGATTTAACGTTTTCGCTGGACACCGGGCCTTTTAAGCACAAGTTGCTGGCCGGCGCCGAGTTCGGCAGCCAGGAAACCGATAACTTCCGGGAAACCGGCTTTTTTACCGCTGTGGGCCCTAACGCTACGTCGGTCAATGTTCCGTTGGCCAATCCAAGATATACAGGCCCAATTACATTTCGCCAAAACGCTACGGACGCGAATAACCATGGCGTGACGGATATCTATGCGGGCTATATGCAGGATCAAGTCGAATTATCCAAACATTGGCAGGCTATTTTTGGTTTACGCTACGACCGTTTTAATGTCGACTTCACCAATAATCGCAATAACCAAATCATCAGCACGACCGATGACCTTTTATCGCCTCGCGGAGGCTTAATTTACAAACCGTTCGGCGACAACTTCTCCTTATATGCCAACTACAGCATCGCTTATGTACCGAGGGCGGGCGAACAATTGGCATCGCTTTCGTTGACGAACGCGGCGCTAAAACCGGAAGAATTCAGAAATTACGAAGTGGGAACAAAATGGGATATTCGTCCCGATCTGTCGGCAACGCTGGCCTTATATCAGCTTGACCGCCTAAACGCCCTTGCTACCAACCCCAATAATCCGGCGGTATCGTTTTTAGTCGACGGTCAGCGCACACGCGGCATAGAACTGGGTTTGAGCGGCAACATTACCGACGCTTGGAAAGTCTTCGGGGGCTATGCTTACCAAAATGGCGAAATCACCAAAAGTATTTCAAGCTCCGCGTTGGCTGGCGCCACCTTGGCACAAGTACCGGAACATACCTTCTCGCTGTGGAATCGTTATGACATCACATCGCAATGGGGTGTAGGCTTGGGCTCGGTATACCGCAGTAAAATGTTTGCGGCCACTGATAATACAGTCACCCTGCCCGGCTTCCTCCGCTTCGATGCAGCCACTTATTACAAGGTCAATAAAAATATTCAACTACAAGTGAATATCGAAAACCTGTTCGACAAAAAGTATTACGCTTCGGCCAATAGCAACACCAATATCACACCGGGATCACCGATCGCTGTCAATGCAGGCATCAGTGTGAAGTTCTGAGACTCTGTCTTTTATGATCAGCGCAAACCTCATAAAAATCGAGGATAATGGATTAGAAAACAAATTCTGTCATTTTCTAGGAAGTACTAATGCGTTGTCCGATAAAAGCGGCTTCGCGGTACAGATGTTTTTCTTCAGCCGGGCGGGATACGTAACGCCCGGTCTTATTTAATCTATGGAGATCATGATAATAATGAATGTGCAAAATCCGGGGACATTGGTTCAGAAGCCTAAACGACTGCCATGGCTCAAATGGCTGCGCCGCATCCATGCTTGGGTCGGGCTGTGGGGTGCGGCGTTGGGTTTGTTGTTCGGCGTTAGCGGCATTTTACTTAACCACCGTACGGTGATGAAGATTCCGGCAGCGCAAATGGAACAGTCGCAAGTCGAACTGGCTTTACCCACGCCGCTTCCGAATGACGCAAAAGCCTTGGCGACATGGCTGCAAGCGCAGTTAAACATCAATCGGGAACCCAGCAAGATTTCTACTGAACCGGCAAAAACAGTGACTTGGGCTGGTCAAAATATCCAACAACCCAGCCAGTGGCGAGTGGATTTTCACAGTCCGCAACATTCAGTGAACGCCGAATACTGGGTTGGTAATACTTATGTTTCGGTAAAGCGTCAGGATGCAAACATTTTCGCATTCATTACTCGATTGCATAAAGGCGTCGGCATGGGAACTGCTTGGATATTGCTGGCCGATACGCTGGCCGGCGGCTTGGTGTTTCTTTCCCTGACCGGCCTTTTGTTATGGACTAAGCTGCACGGTTCACGCTTAGCTATGGCCGGATTGGGGATGACTTCATTTGGACTGGCGATATTTGTCGTGCTGAGTTCACTGTCATGGTAAACAGTATGCTAAAGGATAGCGCTATATCTCATAATATAAATCCACCATTTCGGCAGCTAATTGTCAATACGCAATCGCCCCAGCTTGACGCTCTATCAGATCTATCGGCATCATGATATAAACTGGAAATACAATAAAAAGCAGCGGAAAGTCATGCAAAGATGACAAAAATAAAATAACTCTCCTTATTTGCCGTTATTCAATAGACTAATCCAGATGATTATTTGAGAACCGGGTAATTATGCAAAATCGAACTAAACAATCTACAGTATTTATTTTATTTTTTGCCTTATTATTCGGTTTAATATTTACTGATAAAGGAATTGCTGAAGTTTTGCAGCCTCCACAACAAGTCATACAAAGTGTTTCAACACAATTACAGCAAAAACTGAAGGACAAAACCTTTACCAAAAATTTTGCTCAGGTTACAGAGTTCGTTAACGGCGTTATTTCCTTACATACGGATTTCGACAAAATTGCGCCTCTAGTGCTTGGAAAACACTGGAAAGCAGCAACGGCCGACGAACAGGAGCGTTTTAAACATGAATTCCAAACACTGATAGTAAGAACCTATTCCAGAGCATTTATAGAATATAACGACTGGACAATACGCTTCCTGCCTCTTGAAATGGCGGATGAAACCACCAAAGTCATCGTAAAAACAGAAGTTATTCAACCAAGTCAACAGCCTGTCAGTGTAAATTACCGAATGTTTCTGAGCAAAGGCGACTGGAAAGTCTACGATATTTTAATTGACGGCGTGAGCTTAGTGACAAATTACCGTTCAACATTTAACGACGAAATTCAAACAAAAGGTTCATTAAGCGCCGTTATTGATGGGCTAGTTAAACGTAATGCGGAAGCGCTTTCCGCAAAAGATTCTTAATGGCAGTTAACCACACATTAAAAAACCTCCTACATACGTTGGTGCTTTTTCTTTGTATGGGGGGCATTTTGTCGTTAGTAGGTTTTATTTTAGCCGGAATAGAAGGCATTTTATGGGCTGGTTTTTTAGGTGTCCTGATACTGATCATCAGTCCGAACATACCGCCATCTTTTATTTTTTCGATGTACCGCGGCAAATTACTATCTGAAAATAATGCACCGGGCCTTTACCAGATAATGCAGGATCTGTCCGTTCGCGCCGACTTACCCGCACAGCCCAAGCTTTACTACCTGCCCAGTCGACTGATGAACGCCTTTTCTGTTGGCACCTCCGCAAATTCGGCAATCGGTCTTAGCGATGCGCTGCTGAATGGGCTAAGCATGCGGGAAATTATTGCGGTACTGGCACATGAAATCAGTCATATCCAGCATAATGATGTGCGTGTGATGACCTATGCCGATGTGATCAGCCGAATCACCAACACTTTATCCATAACAGGATTTTTGTTAATTCTTATAAACTTGCCGCTATATTTTTTGAATATGGTTACGATTTCCTGGTCTGCATTAGGTATACTCATTGTGGCTCCGACAATTATGAGTTTCCTGCAACTTTCCTTATCTCGAATGAGAGAGTTCGATGCCGACCGTCAAGCCGTTTTATTAACCGGCGATCCCGAAGGCTTGGCGATGGCATTAAGTAAGTTGGATGCCTATGAAGCTTCAATTTTCGCCATTCTATTGGGCCGAGGCTATAACCCATCAACCCCTTCAATTCTTAGAACGCATCCAGGCACCGAAGAAAGAATTAAGCGCTTGCTAAGTTTAAAAGCCCACCAGCATCACCCTACCAGTCCATTCTCAAATCGCGGTTAAGTCGTTAACTACCTGACTTATAATCCTCTCTACCAATAAATTCTTTTTTAATTCTGGTAAATTGCAATAACTGAGCTTCAACCTGACCGTTAAACGAATCATGCTGGTAAACGCCTTGTTCATTAAGAGCGCCCGAGTTCATGTCGGTAAGCAGCTCAACGGCATCATCCACGGTTGTTACTGCGTAGATATTGAAATGACCGGATTGAGCAGCGTGCACCACATCCCAACGCAGCATTAAATGCTTAATATTGGTGGCGGGAATAATGACGCCTTGGGTACCGGTTAAGCCTTTTTTGACGCAAATATCGAAAAATCCCTCAATTTTTTCATTAACTCCGCCAATTGGCTGAACATTCCCCAGTTGATTAACTGAACCGGTGATAGCCAGATCCTGCCGTAACGGAATTTGGGCGACTGAGGATAAAATTGCGCAAAGTTCAGCCAAAGATGCGCTGTCGCCTTCAACATGCCCGTAGGATTGTTCGAAAACCAAACTGGCCGCTAAAGAAAACGGCGTTTTTCTGCAATACCGGGCGGCGATAAAACTCGACAATATCAATACGCCCTTTGAATGAATAGCCCCGCCTAATTTAGTTTCACGTTCGATATCCACCATTTTTCCACTGCCTAAACGGGTAGTTGCGGTAATCCTGGAAGGTTGCCCAAAGCTGAACTCACCCAGTTGCATTACCGAAAGACCGTTAACCTGTCCGGTAACCTTGCCTTCAGTATCTATTAATACCGTGCCTCGATGAATATTTTCGTACAGCTTTTCCCTGATTTTATCCAAACGGTGAGTTTTATGATCAATGGCCTGTTGCACATCGCTGTTGGTAATTTGCTCGTGCCCATTATGCCCCGCCCAATAATCCGACTCTGTTAACAAGTCTCTTATACTACGCAGATGGGTTATCAGTTTTTCCGCATCGCCGACCATTCTTGAACTATGTTCTATAACCCTGGCGACAGCGTTTTGGCTAAGCGGGCGCAATTTTTCGCGGCGGGCGATAGTCGCCAATAACCGGACGTAGTCATGATCACCCTCTTGCCTTGCAACTGTTTCGTCAAAATCAGCCGCTATTTTAAAAAGATCGTGAAACTCAGGATCATATTGACTTAACAAATAGTAAATTAGCGGCTCACCCATCAGGATGAGCTTTACATTAAGTGGTATAGGTTCCGGCTCCAGCGAGGTGGCGCTGATTAGGCTAAGTGTATGTTCCAACGATTCAATACGGATTTCGCCCGACTTCAAGGTTCTTTTAAGAGTTTCCCAAGCGTATGGCTGAAACAGTAGTTTCCGGGCATCGATAATCAAATAACCGCCATTGGCTTTATGTAGCGCACCGGGCTTGATCATCGTGAAATCGGTGACTAACGATCCCATGTAAGCTTGGTGATCTATCCGTCCTACAAGATTGTTGTAATTCGGATGATCTTCATAAATGACCGGCGCCGATTTCTTGCCGCTAAAATCCACCATTAGATTAACGTAATAGCGTTTAAACGGATTGGATTCCTGGGCCATTTCCATAAAAGGCAGCATTTTTTCGCTACGAGGAAGAAAATCCAGGACATGCTCAATAATATCTTTTTGAGCATCATTCAGATAATTAAGAACGGTTTCCTGTTTGGCGTATTTTTCAATCAGGTCGTCTATGGAATGATTGACAGCCTGTTCCGCAACTTCCCGATTAAGGGCTTGCAGTTTACGTTTGGTTTCCTTACGCCAGATGGGAAAGTTTTTTAACAGTTTTGCCAAGCGTTCCTGCAAGTCGAAAATGGTTTTTTGTATTTCGTGCTGCTTGTCTTTATCAAACTTATTGAATTGCTCTGGGCCGATAATCTCGTTATTTTCATTCGCAGGTGAAAACGCATAGCCGGTTGCGGTTTCTGTGAGAAGAATATGGGCGTTCGCTGCCTCTTCACGTAATTGACTGAGTTCATTTATTTCCCGTTGCCGCGATTCGCTTTCAAGCTCGCCCGCTCTGGAACGGTATTCTTCACCGTCGAACGCCGAAGGGATCGCAATGCTCAGCTCGTCGATCAGCTGCGTCATGTCGTGTTGGAAAATCTTGCCTTGCCCCGGCGTGAAGTTAATAACCTTCGGTTTAGCCGGCTGGCTAAAATTATTTACATAACACCACTCCGAAGGAATGTCTTGCCGACTCGCTTCGTGTTCGACTAATTGTCGTATGGTAGTCAGTTTACCGGTGCCGGAAGGGGCCATTGCAAAAATGTTGTAACCGTTTTTATGCATGCGCATGCCTAATTTGACAGCTTCCACAGCGCGTTGCTGGCCAACGGTAATATCGATGTCTTCCAACTCCTCGGTGGAATTGAATTTTAATTGCTCAACATTGCATGGTTTATAGAGTTCTGAAGGATTTAATGGTGTATTTTTCATAGTTATATACTCTAGGTAGAAAACTCAGTTCATAATTGATAGCGTTAAATGTACGCTATCTGCACTTGGTGAAAAAATATACCTTATTAAAATTATCTATAACTATTAAGTTAATAATAATTATAAAATCATAATATGATCATAACCGCAATTTAACTATGTTTCCAGAACATTGTTGTAACCTTTAACAAAGCTTTATTCCTGCTTATGTTTTATCTTAATCAGCTTACGAATAACTACTTACATAATCCGCCTACGTATAATTACTTACACAATATAAAATCGCGTATTTTGCATCATTCCCATCAAACTTTAGACTGCATAGATAAAGTTTAATTTATTTATTTTTTGTAAAATTACGGCCAAACTAAGTATTTGCACTAATATATTTATTGTAGATTTTTTGTTTAAATGCTTACCGTTAGATTTTTCTACGCTTTGTCTAAAACGCTAGATTAATCAAGCAATTTAGCTATGAATGGGAAAGAAAATGAGAGCGGCTGTTAAAGAAGTAAATTTAAATCCCAAAGGGGATTCTACGCCGATCAATCTTCCAGACTGTTACACCAAAATTGCTGAGCTTGCCTTTTACAAGGCGGAGAAAAGAGGTTTTGAACCGGGCCATGAATTTGATGACTGGATAGAGGCTGAACTGGAATTTAGAGAAATGAAGATTAAAAATACCCATTAATCACAATTTATTTAAATTCTTTCAATTAACTTATATGTTTTTGGAGATATTATGAAAACCAAATAATACTGCTCTATTATCTGTCGAGTAAATATATTTCATTTACCGAAAATCAAAATTAATCAACTTCTCAATTACAAATTATTATTTAGGATATTATTATGTCTACAAAATCTAACACCGGTACAGTTAAATGGTTTAACGCTAGCAAGGGCTTTGGTTTCATCGAACAGGAAAAAGGCCCTGATGTTTTCGTTCATTACAGCAACATCACCACCACGGGGTTCAAATCATTGAGCGATGGGCAAAAGGTGCAATTCAATATAACGCAAGGAAAAAAAGGCCCGCAAGCTGAGGATTTAATAATTCTTTAATATCACAATAGACAACTCATCCTCATGTTTAACCTTAATATAGCAGCTAAATTATGCAAATCCCGTTACAAATTACTTTCCGCGGAATACCCCACTCTGACGCTGTTGAGGCTAAAATCCGCGAAAAAGTAAGCAAGCTGGATAGATTCCATTCGCATATTATGAGTTGCAGGGTTGCGGTGGAAGCCGAGCACCACCGCCACCATCAAGGTAATCAATATCATATTCGTATTGACCTCACTACTCCGCATAAAGAACTGGTCATCAGCAGGGAACATCATGACAAAAAAGCCTACGAGGATATTTATATAGCCATACGCGATGCCTTTAATGCGGCGATAAGACAGCTGGAAGATTACGCGCGAGTTCAGCGAGGCAAAGTTAAATCGCATGACTTGCAATCTACCGGAACTGTTATTCGGTTGTTGCCGGAAAAAGATCACGGTTTCCTTACAGCAGAAGACGGTCATGACGTTTATTTCCATCGAAACAGTGTCACGGGAGATGGATTTGACGCGTTGAAAGTTGGCGATGAAGTACGCTATATTGAAGAAGATGACGATCAAGGGCCCAAAGCCAGCATTGTTTATCCATAATCAGGATGTTACTGAACACTTTCTATGTTTTTATGCTGCCAATACATCCTCGGTATGATTGATTTTTACTCTAAATCTTTAAAATCATGCCGGGTTTCTTCAATTTTAAATCGATATGTTTTGGCATCTCCAATAATCGAAAAATTTTTGATAACGGCGATAACGGCTATTCAGGCTTTTAATACGTTTAGCATGTTTAATTGGACACCAAAATTGCTCTGTGCGCCCAGCTATTTTCTGTAAATAACCAAACAAACCATTAACATAACTACAATAAGCGCAATTAATTTTTTCTATGGCATTTAAATAATTAAGATATTGTCTATCGAAAACAATATAGTCATGCTTTTTTACTTTCGGTATACCATACAGAGGAAAACAAATTGCTTAGTATAGACTGATAGTTATGCCCATTAATGCTACAGGAATAATACAGCCCCATATAAATGGGATAGTGATGATGTTTTTTAATTTTGCATCAGTTATATATTTTAATAATTGTTTGGAATATTCTTTTAAAAATTCTTCTTGCTGTTTTTGTAACTCACCAACCAGCTCATTTTCCAAGGCTTTCATTTTATCCAATAATACTTCAAGCTGAGTTGGCATAATCGATTCCCTTGCCAAAAACGATCAGAAAAATGATAAAAATCAATAAAATAAATAATAGTACATAATCATAATTTATTTATATTGATTTAATTTAATTTAATTTAATTTAATTTTTAGCGCATGATCCTATATGTATTACTCATATATTTTTATATGACCAGTTCAAGTATTGCACAGAAAAAGTAACCTGACTATTTTATTAAAAAATATTATAAAAAAGATATTTTCCCTTTCAATTTGCTAACGCAGATGAGTTGGCAGGATCTTTTATTCAAAACCAGCCAAAACGGTTAAGTTAAATATTTTATTTTACTGCTTTTTTCAAGTGAACGATAAAGAGCGATTGCTCAAGACGGAAATACCAGAACAGTAACAGCCCTGCTTATAGCCTTATCATACGATAAGTTCGCGCAGCACCGACGTTGCGTAGCTTCCCGCAGACAAGGTAAAACAAAGCTCCAGTGTTGCGCTGTCAACGAACTGCCAGCATAAATCCTGCACATTAACCCTTAACGCGCGCCTGTCCCGGTCAACACCACTCGCTATCAAACCCTTAGCCAATTGTTGGTGGGCATCGATGACAGCTTGCTCAATATCAAGTGCATCAGCCGAAATATCGGCATCTCCCTTGCCCCATAGCACCCCGGTAGGATGAATTTCTTTTGTCGTTAATCGACGTATGATTTCCGCGTCCGGCTGATACGATTGGAAACAACTGTGCGACAAGTCGAATTGGTAAGTATCGCCCGCAACCGGTTGGTTCCAGCTATTTTGTGTAACCCGCTCAGCCAAAATCAGGTTGAACAAATAAGACCGAGCCGCCGACAAATAAATGCTGCGTTGCTCCCGACCCACTTTTGCCCCCTCAAACATTGCCAAAGCCCTACTAACATTTTGGCCCTCATTTCCAAAGCGTTGCGAGCCGAAATAATTGGCGATGCCGTTGACTTTAATCTGCTCCAGTTGCTGAATAGTTTCTGCTTGATCGCCCTGCCAGTTGCGGATATTCAGTTTAAAGCTGTTGCCTGACAACACGCCGCGCTTCAGTTTTCTGGCATGGCGGACAGCGTGCAACACTTTGGCGCTGTCCGATTCGAACCGTGTCCAGTCGGGATCGGCTTTACCGGGCAACCAGACGCTGAACCATTGAGTCGTGACTGCGTACCGGTCTTTTAAGCCCGCGTAACTGACATCGCGTTGTCTGACATTCGCAAACCTGGACAATTGTCTGGCGACATATTCGGTATTTTCGCCTTTTTTCTCTATTTGCAAGAAAGCGTGTTCGCCAGCGCCTGACGGCTCAAAGGACAGGTTTTCCTTAACGATAAAGTCTTCGGGCAAGCTTCGGATTTTGCCGGTGCCGGACGGCCCACCGTAAACATAAGGCCAGACGGGGATTTCAATGTTTTGCATATGCTTAGATAAATCATTTCGTCCACGAAAAACACGAAAATCACGAAAATTTTCAATTAGCAACCTTTAGAGGTCATCGCCAAGGGGGCAAGTACAGTCAATGCAACGCCCTGTTTTATTTCGTGCCTTTCGTGTTTTTCGTGGACAATTGCGATTTTTAAATTAGGGGAAATAGCCCGGCTATTTTTCGATCAGGACTATCGCTTGTACGGCAATGCCTTCTTTGCGTCCTTCAAAGCCCAGCTTTTCGGTGGTGGTCGCTTTGACGTTGATGCAATCGACATCTACATGCAGATCATCGGCGATATTACGACACATCGCGGCGGTATGCGGCGACATTTTCGGCGCCTGGGCAATGATGGTAATGTCGGCATTGACCAGTTTGTAGCCTTTGTCCTGTACGATGCCGTAAACATGGCGCAATAAAACGCGGCTGTCGGCACCTTTAAATTCGGGATCGGTATCGGGAAAATGCTTGCCTATGTCGCCCAGGGCCGCAGCTCCCAATATCGCATCGCATAGTGCGTGCAAAACCACGTCGCCGTCGGAATGCGCTTCCAGGCCTTGTTCGTAGTCTATTTTCACGCCGCCTAAAATAACTTCTCCGCCGTCTTTGAAGCGGTGTACATCGTAACCTTGGCCTACTCTAATCATTGCTGCTCCATATAAAATTGCGCTAGTGCCAGGTCTTCCGGGCGGGTGATTTTAATATTATCGGGACGGCCCTCGACGATTTTTGGCCGCAATCCCTGTAACTCCAGAGCACTGGCATCATCGGTGATGGCAGGGTTGCCTTGAGTTTGTTCCAATGCAGTTTTTAACATGCCGTAACGGAACATCTGCGGCGTCAATGCACGCCAGATATGGCTCCTATCCATCGTTCCGGTAATGGAGTTACCCTGAACTTGTTTCAAAGTATCCGGAGAAGCCAAAGCCAGAATCCCGCCCACGTCGTCGTTAACCAGCGTATCGATAAGATGACGAATGTCGGCCGCCGTAATGCAGGGTCTGGCCGCATCATGCACCAGTACCCAGTCGTCATCGGATGCTTGCTCTCTGATAGTCTTTAATCCAGAAAGCACGGAATCCGCCCGCTCTTTGCCGCCGGGAGCTGTGATGATGTTTTTATGCTGCGATATTGCCAGATCAGGCCAATAAGGGTCTTCTTCTGAAACCGCAACGGCGATCGCGGCAAAAACATCGGCCTGCAACAAGCGCAGCAGGGTATGCTCGATAACCGTTTTTCCGGCAAGTTCCAGGTATTGTTTAGGCCGGTCGGCCTGCATACGTTTGCCGACACCGGCAGCGGGGACGATAGCCCAGAATTTTGTTGAATTGGTCATTTGGAAAAAAGATAAAAGACGAAAGGCAAAAGGCAAAAGGCGCATGCTTTTTTCGCCCTTAGCCTTTTGCCTTTCGTCTCATCACTCAAGCACATGAAAAAACGTTTCATCCTCTTTAATCATCCCTAATTCATCCCTTGCCCGTTCCTCAATGGCTTCCTGTCCTTTCCTTAAATCCAGCACTTCGGCGTAAAGCGCTTCATTACGCTGTCTTTTTTCTTCCACCTGCTTTTTTAAATCATCAAGGCGTTGTTGATAAGCATCGATCTGCGCAACGCTACCGTCGCCAATCCATATCCGATATTGAAAATGGATAATTAACAGAATAATGATCGCAATGAAGATTTTCATGGACGAGGCAAAAGGCTAAGGGCAAAAGGCTAAGGACACAAGACTCATGGTTTCCATCTTTTGTCTTTCGCCTTTCGCCCTTCGCCTGCTTTTTTACAGCATTTTAAACGCGCTACGACCTGCGTAAACTGCCAAACTACCTAATTCTTCTTCAATCTTCATCAGGCGGTTGTATTTCGCAACACGGTCCGAACGGCTTAAAGAACCAGTTTTGATTTGCCCTGTGCCTGTGGCAACGGCCAAGTCGGCAATCGTAGTGTCTTCAGTTTCGCCTGAACGATGCGATACAACAGCTGTATAGCCTGCCGCGTGTGCAGTGTTAATCGCGTCCAATGTTTCAGTTAAGGTACCGATTTGGTTTACTTTAATCAGGATTGAGTTCGCAATGCCTTTCTCAATACCTTCTTTTAAAGTAGCAGGATTAGTTACGAATAAATCATCGCCGACCAATTGAACTCTGTTGCCTAATTTTTCGGTTTGATCTTTCCAGCCGGTCCAGTCGTTTTGATCCAAACCGTCTTCGATAGAAATGATTGGGTATTTATTAACCCATTCAACGAAGAAATCGTTCATTTCAACTGAGTTGAAACTTCTGCCTTCTGCCGATAACTCATAACGGCCGTCTTTGTAGTATTCGGAGCTGGCTGCATCCATACCTAAGAAAATATCGACACCGGCTTTGTAACCTGCTTTTTCAATCGCTTCCAAAATAACTTCAATAGCTTCTTCATTAGAAGATAAATTAGGTGCAAAACCGCCTTCGTCACCGACTGTAGTTGCCAAACCTTTTGCTTTTAAAACTTTGCTCAGGTTATGGAAAACTTCAGCGCCGTAACGGATCGCTTCACGGAAAGTCGGCGCGCCGACCGGCAGGATCATGAATTCTTGCAGGTCAACGCTGTTGTCGGCATGTGAACCGCCGTTGATGATGTTCATCATCGGCACCGGCATGACGAATTTGCCGCTGGTGTTCAGATGACGGTATAAAGGTACGCCCGCTTCCTTAGCTGCTGCGTGAGCCGCCGCCATTGATACCGCCAAAATAGCGTTAGCGCCTAAACGGCCTTTGTTTTCAGTGCCGTCCAGCGCGATCATTTTTTTATCGATGCCGGCTTGATCGGCAACGTCCATACCGACAATCGCATTGCGAATTTCAGTATTAACATTGTTAACAGCTGTTAATACGCCTTTACC
>NZ_SCTW01000038.1 GCF_004322395.1 Methylobacter sp. | reverse complement strand
TCTATAAACATCTAACTGTTATCCTTTGTATTTCTTCGGGGCTTTTACTATATAGAGCAGGAAATTGAGAATTTGGCAATATTATTAACGGTAACAGTATACAAGTAATCAGTCCAACTTCGGAATGTTAGCGCGTTGCCAACGAATGATACACTTTCTGCTGCCCATCCACTCATCACCTATCAGTTTCTAAAAACAGCCGAAAAGCAAGGCAAAGGTTTGTTATTTTGCAGGCATCGTTTCAAGTAGCGCAGTCCTCGGGTAAACCAGGAGACCATGCTGCGTCGGAGTTTTTTAAAGCTCCAGTGCATGGGGTCGCATTGCTGTTTCGTTTTTTTTCGAGCGGTGTCGGACGCTGCACCGCGTCATGGTAGCCGGCACGGACACACCAGTGCATAGCTAAAGCCATGATCAAGATTAACCGTTCCAGACGCACCGGGTGTTTCAGGTGCGAATCCTCCAGCTGGAAGCCTCGGCTTTTAAAATCGGAAAAAGTCGGCTCAATCGCCCAACGGGAACCGTAATCCAATACCGCCGATCGCGTGGGCGGGCAATCCATGGCAATGATCCAAGGCTCCGGATGCCCCTCGTCATGAACGATGCCGATGTTCGTCATGACCTCGCCGACGCCAAACAAGCGCACGTTCAGCCAATAGCGTTCCGTATTATCTTGGGCCAATTGACCGGTCGTGGTTTCATCACCTAGGCCTGTATCGACCCGCAGGTTGCCTTTCAGGCGCAAACGGTAATGCCAACCCTGGGTCTTGAGCCATTGAAACAATTCCACCGACGGGTAAAAGCGGTCGGCCAACAACATGACCGCCGCACCGCCCGGAATCCATTCCACTACCTTAGCCAATAGGATTTTCTGCTGGGCAAAACCGATATTGGCCGCACCGGCCTCGGCAAGCCAGGCCAAAGGCAACGAGCGGTCGCCTATCCGGACGGTCAGCATCAATACCGCCATCCGGTCACCCAGATCGGTTTGATCAAGGCTGAGCAGGATCATCTGTCTGTTTTGCCCGGCATGCCTTAAGGCCTCTTGCGCAAAGGGCTCAATGACTTGTTCGCAGGCTAATGCCGGCGAGGTTAATAAGCGCCTCAACCATTGCTCCCGCAGGTCTTGGCGCTCGGTCTCCAATGGCAGTAAATTCGACAATTCCACGGTATTTGGGGTTCGCCCTTCAATCATGGCGCCTACGGCCAAGGATAATTTGCGCACCACCGGTTTATTCAAGTTCGGCAAGGCTTGATTCAAGCCTTTTGTTATTTCTTCGGCAAGCTGTTTTACGGTACTCATCAATTTAGAACGGCAAAAATCGATGGCTACTATCATAGCCTAAATAAAGTGATAGGTGGTGAGCTTAGACCCGTAAGATGGATCCAGGCCGTCCGCCTTTGGGCTTATCGATAAAATCATTATTTGACAATGTCGAATAGCGAGATGAGAATCTAAGAAAAAGCTAAGTGATGGAAAAAACTATGCTTGATGATAAAGAACTAAATCGCCTGCAATTGACTACTCTTCAGTACTATCTGCACGAAGTCAACCCAGCCAACGGCCTCGTCCGCGACAAGACTGATAAAACCGCACCTGCGAGTATCGCCGCGGTCGGGCTAGCTTTGGCATCACTTCCGGTATTAGTTGAGCGAGGGATCATCTCAAGGGAGTTTGCTCCCGCGATCGCCCTAAGGAGGCTGCGCTTTTTTCGCGACGCGCCGCACGGGCCAGGGCCTGATGCCACCGGATACAAGGGCTTTTATTACCATTTTCTCGACATGAAAAGCGGCCGGCGGGTATGGAACTGCGAATTGTCCACGATTGACTCAGCCTTCCTCTTTGCCGGCATGTTGACATGCGCCGCTTATTTTGACCAAGAGACCGAAGAAGAGGATGAGCTACGCCGTCTGGTCGATGAACTTTTTGGGAAAGCCGATTGGCAGTGGGCGTTAAATGGCGGTTCAGCAATCTCTCATGGTTGGCGGCCGGAAAGTGGCTTTATTCCGCATCACTGGAAGGGTTACGATGAGGCCCTGCTTCTGTATATTCTTGGACTCGGCTCAAAGACGTTTCCACTTCCTGCAGAGAGCTATGCCGCATACTGCTCAACTTATCAGTGGAGGAAGATCTATGGCCGTGAAATTCTTCATTCCGGGCCGCTTTTCACACATCAGCTCTCTCAATTATGGATAGATTTGCGCGGAATTCGCGACAAATTTATGCGAGACCATAACACGGACTATTTTCAGAATAGCCGGCAAGCAACATATCTGCATCGGGAGTACGCAATTCAAAATCCACATGGATTTGTCGGCTATGGGGAGCATTGCTGGGGATTCACTGCTTGCGATGGTCCGGGTTGGATGACGAGGAAGATAAACGGCGTGGATAGGCAGTTCTATGATTATATTGCGCGCGGAGCGCCCGATGGGCCAGATGATGGTACCGTCGCGCCATGGGTCGTTCTTGCTTCACTTCCCTTTGCCCCGGAAATAGTTATTCCCACCATTAATCATATGGCGCAGCTTAATATCGGTGTGGATAGTCACTACGGGTATAAGCCTTCGTTTAACCAGACCTATGAGGTAGCGGATAGCCCCACAGGATGGTGGGTTACCCCTTACCACTTTGGTGTAGACCAAGGACCTGTAATTTTGATGATTGAAAATTACAGAACCGGTTTAATTTGGGATATCATGCGCCGCTCCCACTACATTGTGTCCGGCTTAAAGAAAGCCGGGTTTAATGGTGGCTGGTTGGATGGCCTGACGCAATGAGCCTTACAATATTACAGGGACTTGTATTCAGCCTTTTTATGTTCTTTAAGTTGTTGTAAAGCTTCAATGCCTTTTATTCGCTGCGCTCTTATAATTTTTAATTCGGTTTGATAATGTTTTCTTAAAGAATCGTCATCGGTCTGTTGTAGAGCGTCGGAGATTTTTCGCTCTTTTTTCTTGAGTTTAAGCAGGATTTTTTTCAATTCCGCGATGTGCTGCTTCTTTTTGTGTCTGTCAGTGTCAAAAAAAGCCTGTAGTTTATGGAGTAACTTTTCTATTTTCATGGCAGGAATGACGGGTTTGGGTTGGTCGTTAACTGGCGCATAAAACCAGGCTATTGTTTATTCATTGTATGAACAACTTCATTGATTTCAGTTTCACTTAGGCTTAGTTGTTGTTCGGCTTTGACCTTGTCTTCGCCGTGTAAAAATAGCGTTTCGGCGGCTTTTAGTAAGTTCTTTTTAATGTTGTACATATAGGCGCTGTCGTTTATCAGTGAAGAGCCTGTTTCTGGGGTTATTTCTCGTTCTCTAATGAGCGTTTCAATGGAGCGATTCATTTGTACGTCATCATTTTTAACAGCTGCTTTTAATGTGTCTAGCGATAATAACGGTAATTCATTTTCTTCAATTTCATGCCTGAAATTTTCAATCTTTTGGATATGCAGGACTATTTGGTGGGCGATTTTGTTGTATTCATTTATCGTAGCTTGATTGCTTGATGCTCTGAGGCGGTTCCAGTTTTTTTGTAAATGCTTGGTGTCTTTAATAGCTTCCACAAGATGCTTATTAGCTTCCCGCAACCACGAAAGCTTCGAAGATTGGGTCATTTGCCAAGTGAATCCGGCTTGGCTGATAAAAGCAATAATCGCGCTGTAGATGCCTTTTATTCTTTTTTCATAGCTGGCATCTATATCGTATTCAATCGGACGATTATTTTGTTCTATAAGTTGCTTGAATAAATCGTTATTTTTGAGATTGCGTTTATGCAGCCCAAAAGTGTGCAAAATAATGTGAGTGGCATTTTCATATAAATGAATGCTCTCCAGTCTGACCGATTCAACGACCGTTTCCGGGAAATCCATGGCGGAGGCGTCTAAATATTTCGGTTTGAAAATATCCGGGCGTTTTTCAATGAATATCTTTTCCAGCAATAAAACCTGCCGGTCGATAAATGGAAAAAACATGATGATGCCGGCAAGATTGAACAGACTATGAAAGGTTGCCAGTTTCATAGCATTGTCCGAGGCGGCGATCCCCAAATTGGTGCTGATGATGTCAACGGCGATGCCGAATTTTTTAATAAAAATCAGTACGAAGATACCGGTAAAGAGGTTAATTAAAAGATGCGAACCAGCCAAGCGTTTGCCCTGAATATTGGCGCCGAGAGATGCAATGATTGCGGTGACAGTAGTGCCGATATTGGCGCCTATTACCAGTGCCAGTGCATTGTCGTAAGTAATTTGATGCACGGAAACCGCAGTAATGGTGAGTAACATGGTGGCATGGCTGGACTGCATGATAATGGTGGCGATGATTCCCACTGCGGTGTAGATCAGCAGCCCTTTGATACCGGGCATGGCGTAATTTGACAGATTTAGGGTGCTTTCGAAGTGTTCGAAACTGTCTTTCATGTAATGTATGCCCAGCAGTAAAAAGCCCAGACCGGTCAGGATATAGCCTATGCCTTTTAACTGTTTGCCACTTTGAAATATGCATAAAACGCCGAAAACCAGCAGCGGCATAGCGTAGGCTGCGATATTGACTTTCAGCCCCAGTCCCGCGATCAGCCATGCGCCGGTTGTAGTGCCTAAATTGGAGCCGAAAATAATGCCGATACCGGCGACTAAATCAAGCAAGCCCGCGCTCAGGAATGAAACGGTAAGGATTGAGACTAAACCGCTGGACTGCATTAAAGTAGCTGACAGGAAACCAAATCCGAAACTTTTCCAAGAAGTATTGGTGGTTTTTTGCAGAATTCGTTCCAGTACGCCGCCGGTAAAAGCTTTAAATCCTTGTTCCAGAGACAGCATGCCAAACAGGAAAATCGAGACACCCGCAGCAATGCCTTTAAAGGCGTCACTTAGCCAAAAACCATATGACAATAGCGGGATGACAATCAGCAATAGGGCTTTGTGCATGGTTATTTGGAAAATGTTAAATGGAAGGCGACTGACTGTTCGCCCAAGTTGGCTAGATTGGCGGTTGTTTTTCGCCGGTCAACTTGATCTGCACCGCATCGCCTACGGTCAATTGACCGCATTGATTATGCAAGGCATTTTGTCCGAAATAGACTTTATTTTGCCATTTTCGAGTGCGGTTGAGCGTAATGAGAGGCTCCTTGCCGGTTTGTGCGGTTTCAGGATCGATGGTCGGAACGGAACACCGGGAGCAGGGTTTGGGTAGTCTAAAATCTATAGCGCCAATGCTGATTTCGCGCCAGCTGTCTTCTGCATAGGCGGGGCAGCCGGAAATAACCAGATTGGGTCTGAAACGTGTCATCGATAAATTCAACTGCATTTCATGATTTAATGCAGCCAGTGAGTTTTCCGAAATAATCAGGAAAGGAAAGCCATCGGAAAACGCCACTTTGTCGCTTGGTTTGGCATAATGTGGATCAACTGGTCGAATGACATCTTCGGGTTGATAAACCAATCGGCAATCCAGTTTTAAAAAATCGCTGAGCCATTGGTCGGCTTCTATGGAAATGCTACGGGCGTTGCATTGGTCATGCCAGATGGTGCTATTAATAATTTGTCCGTCGACAGGATCAAGGGGTAGGGATAGGTTTTCCATGCCCGGTGCGGACAGGATCAGGTTTTTATCGGTCAGTGAGGTTTTAATTAAAGCCATTTTCGGCAATTTCCGCTGGCTGAGGAATTGCCGGTCACTGTCGATAATCATCCATTTTCTGTCGTGCTGAAAGCCTGTTTCAGTGACGGGCCAGCTGTTTGCGCTAATGCCGGTTAATGACTTTACGGGATAGATGAATATTCCGCTTAATATAAGGTGTTTCATTGGCGATAGTATTAACCTAACAATGATTTTACAGCACCGGAGAATATGTTGCTGTGAGTTGCTTGCGCTTGGGACGGACTGTTTTGAAAGTCAGCGATAAGCTGGCTGATCGCTTGCCGAGCTTGATCTTCATTTTCAATCGGAGCGGATTTGTCGCTGCTTTGTATAGGGGAAGATGTGGAAAGTTTTAATGAGGTATTGGAAAGCTTTACCGTCTCATCATAAACTTTTGAGCTGTCGTCCTGATCGTTATCTGACTTAATTTCTACAGCCGGCTCATTATTTTCCGAACTCTTTGCCCGCTGGGATGATGTCGATGTAACAAATGTATCTTGCCGTAGTTGTATCGTGCTTGCGTCCATTTTTATGTCCTTTTAATTTATTAACAGGGCCGTAAAAAACGGCGGTGTTTTTGCTTTCATTGTAAAATAGAACCCCAGAATCAGGATGTTTTTTTGATGCTGAACTCTTAATCGATCGAAGTCAATATCTTATTTATTACCAATATTATTAAGCCTATATCTTCAGAGCCAAGTAACCTGGTTTTACAGACCGATGCGCTAACCTTGGAATAAATTTCAGCGTTTTACTTATGAAAGTTGCTGTAAAGTAGGCGTTTATTTTGGTCATGCCCTGAATTATAGACTTAAATAATTATAAATTATTTTATGATCTTAACTAGCGGTTCTAATAAACTTCATTGAAAAACTAAACAAAGTTAATGAATCCGTTAAAATCATCGTTTGTATGTTTTATTAATGATAGAAAATGATGCGACCAATCAGCTTGTTTCTCCATATAATTTTTAAGTTTTTATTTATTATTTATCTGCCTAGTGTAAATCTTGTCTACGCCGCGGCTAAACAGACCGTCAATGTTGCTTATTTAACGCAAGAGCAGAAAATTCCTCCGCCGTTGTCCAATCTGGATGCTTTTATCAAAGACAAGGGCGTTTTGGGGGCAGAGCTGGCGATTGACGATAACAATACGACCGGTGAATTTACCGGGCAGCGGTTCGTGTTGAAAAAATTTATCGTGCCTTTGGAAGGCAATGTTGTTGATACCTTTAGTAAGGATATCGGCGATCAATATCCGTATGTCGTCGTTAATTTGCCTGCCGATCTTTTAAATAAAATCGCCGATTTACCCGCCGCAAAACAGAAGCTGTTATTCGATGTGGCAACAGTTGACGATGCGCTACGCAATGAGCAATGCCGCAATAACGTAACGCACATTTTGCCTAACAGGGCAATGCGTGCCGATGCGCTGGCGCAATACATGATGAAAAAACGCTGGGACAAGTGGTTTTTAGTCATTGGCGCTACTCAAGAAGACGGTCTATTCGCCGATGCGCTCAAACGTGCGGCTAAACGCTTCGGTATGAAAATAGTTGAAGAGAAAACTTGGGAACATACTTACGATGCGCGGCGCACGGCGCAATCGGATGTCGCGGTATTTACCCAGATAGACGATGATTATGATGTGCTGGTGGTTGCCGATGAGCAAGGCCAGTTTGGCGAATATCTTGAATACAGAACCTGGAATGCAAGGCCGGTGATCGGTACTCAGGGACTGATTGCTACGGCATGGCACCGAACTCATGAGCAATGGGGGGCTGTGCAAATTCAAAACCGTTTCAAAGAGCAAGCCGGGCGCTGGATGGAAGAGCAGGATTATGGCGCATACTTGGCGGTCAGAGCTATCGGCGAGGCAGCCACCCGTACCAAATCCAATGAAGTAAATAAGCTTAAGGATTATATGTTGAGCGATGCGTTTGCGTTGCAGGGATACAAGGGCAATCCGCTGTCGTTCCGGTCATGGGACGGCCAGTTGCGGCAGCCTGTTTTGTTGGCGGCGCCCAGATCATTGGTTGCTGTAGCGCCAATCGAAGGTTTTTTGCACCCTAAAACCGAACTCGATACCTTGGGTTATGATCAACCTGAATCGACCTGTAAATGGAGTAAATGATGATGAGTAAAAATATTTTAGGGCTGTTTCTGACGATAGCACTAGCAGGAGTTGCGCAAGCCGAAACGGTGTTCGTTACGCTTGAAAAAGACAATGCACTGGCGGTTGTCGACCCGATTGCCGGTAAGTTAATCAAGACCGTGGAAATCGGCCAACGGCCCAGAGGAATCACCATCAGTCCCGATAACAAGCTTTTGTATGTGGCGGTCAGCGATGACGATACTATCAAGATCATCGATGCCGAGACGCTTAAAGAAACAGGAAGATTGCCGTCCGGTGAAGATCCCGAAACCTTTGCGTTGAATCCTGCCGGCGACCGGCTTTATGTATCGAATGAAGATGATAGCGAGGTTACTATCATCGACATTAAGCATAAAAAAGCCGTCAAACAGATTAAGGTGGGCGTTGAGCCTGAAGGCATCGCCGTGAGCCCGGATAATCTATGGGCAGCCAGCGCTTCTGAAACAACTAATATGGTGCATTGGATTGATACCAAAACCAATGCTATCGTTGAAAATACGCTGGTCGATCCGCGCCCTCGCGCTTTGGGTTTTACTGCCGATAGCCAACAATTATGGGTTACCTCCGAAATGGCCGGCACCTTGATGATTCTGGATGTTAAAACCAAACAGATCATCAAAAATATCAAGTTTGATATACAAGGCGTAACGCACGATAAAATCCAGCCGGTAGGTGTTGTTATCGATAAAGACAGAAAACGCGGCTATGTGGCATTAGGGCCTGCAAACCGGGTCGCAGTAATTAACGCCCAGACCTTTGAGGTGGAAAAATACCTGTTGGTAGGTCAGCGGGTATGGAATCTGGCGTTTTCACCGGATCAAAAAAGGCTATACACCACTAACGGCACCAGCAACGATATATCGCTGATCGATCTTGAGACGCAGACTGTGACTAAATCGGTCGGCGTGGGTACGTACCCTTGGGGAGTTGCAGTCAAACCATGAATTCATCGATAGCGTTGTCCGTTGAGGGTTTGAGTTTTTCCTATGGCGGCAAAAAAGCATTGACCCAGGTTAGTTTTAAAATTCAGCCAGGAGAATGCACAATTTTGTTGGGTCCCAATGGGGCAGGGAAGAGCACTCTGTTTTCCTTGATTACCCGGTTGTACGACACGCGCGACGGACGTATCGAGTTGTGCGGTTTTGATATTAAGCGGCAAACGCTGTCAGCGTTGGCAAAGCTGGGTGTGGTTTTTCAGCAAACCACTTTGGATATGGATTTGTCGGTGATGCAAAACTTGCGTTATCACACATCCTTGCATGGCATGGGCCGAAAACAGGCTATGCAAAGGATTCAGCAGGAGTTGGAGCGTTTAAATATGTATGACCGGCGTTTCGAGAAAGTGCGCCAACTAAACGGTGGGCATAGACGGCGCGTGGAGATTGCCCGCGCGTTATTGCACAAACCGTCGGTGTTATTGCTGGATGAGCCTACCGTCGGTTTAGATGTGCCCAGCCGGTTATCTATCGTCGAATATGTGCATCGCTTGGCCGTCGAGGAAAAATTGGCGGTTTTGTGGGCGAGCCATTTAATTGATGAAATTTATCCGGACGATCACTTAATCGTGCTACATAAAGGACAAGTTAAAGCCAACGGGACGGTTGATGACGTTCTTGAAATAACTAATACCCCAACCATTAAAGATGCATTTTATACATTGACCCAAGGAGAGCAGGCATGACTAATCTTCCGGGAGAAGATTTGCATTTACCCGAAGGGCGAAGGGCAGGAAAGCCCTTCGTGAGACTGCTTCATTACTGGCGAGCCATGTGGGGCATCATCTGGCGTGAATTATGGCGTTTTGTTACCCAGCGCGAGCGGTTTATTTCTGCCTTGGTCAGGCCTTTAGTCTGGCTGTTTGTCTTTGCAGCCGGATTTAGAGCTGCATTAGGGCTTGCGATTACTCCGCCTTACGAAACCTATATTCTTTACGAAGTATATATTACCCCCGGCCTGATAGGCATGATTCAGTTGTTTAACGGTATGCAAAGCTCATTATCGATGGTTTACGACCGGGAAATGGGTAGTATGCGCATATTGATGGTCTGTCCGTTGCCGCGTTGGTTTTTATTGATTAGTAAATTATTGGCCGGTACCGGCGTGTCCATCCTGCAAGCCTATGTGTTTTTAGCGATTGCGTGGTTTTATGACATCCAGGCGCCGTGGCAAGGATATGTGTGGATCATGCCGGCACTGCTATTGTCTGGGTTAATGCTTGGCGCTTTGGGCTTATTGTTATCGTCTTTTATAAAGCAGTTGGAAAATTTTGCCGGTGTGATGAACTTTGTGATTTTCCCGATGTTTTTTATGTCAACCGCATTGTATCCTTTATGGAAAATCAAAGAGTCCAGTGCGCTGCTTTATAATTTGGCGCAATATAATCCATTTTCCCAAGCTGTCGAACTGATCCGCTTTGCCCTCTACGGTCAGTTTAATCAGCAAGCCTTTATATATACGTTTGCCGCTTTTGTTATATTTATGACAGCGGCAATCATTGGCTATAATCCGTCAAAAGGGATGATGATGAGAAAAGGCGGAGCTTAAATGAAGAATCTCGATACGAATGAACGTTACAAATGCAAGTTTTTGTTAGATTAAGTAGAACACTAAAATAAATTCGGTGAATATGTGAAGAACTCTTTTTTTCTGGTTATCCCAACGCAACAAAATAATCCCCAGCGCCTGAAGGAATTTGAAGCAAAGGCGCTGCAACATTGGATTACTGAATTGCCTACGGCTAATCCGGGGCTAGCCACGCGTCTAGTTCACGATTTTATTCTGGATTTCAATGCCATTGAAATGAATATCCAGTTAAGGCTGAATGCTCTGGAGCTTTTAAGACCGAGTGTTTATGATATTGAAGAATACCTTCGATCCCGGCTAATTAAGACGGGTTTTCCAAAAGAAGAGAATGACAAGAAGATTTTGGCTGTATTGATCTCAATTGAAAAGGAATTCACTATCGGCTATTGGATGGTGCTTAAGGAATTGACCAAGCGTGATGTCGGTTGGTTTCAAGGAAAAAATGCTGCATTAACAATTCAGCGCTGCATTAAAGGGCTGAGCAATATTATTGTCAGTCATTTCATTATGGGTATGCCGATACCGGATTGGGTATGGATAGATTTACATTCGCTTTACAGCCTGAGTGTGAAAATAAAAAACGACACAACCAAGGTTAACAATGATCCAGGTAAATCCAGTAGCCCTGAAGACTGTTATCGGCAGATCCTCTTGCTTAGTCTCGCCGATCCGACCGGCTTAATGCAAAAGGAACTTTTGCTGGTTTATAGTTTTATAGAAACATTAGGCTCTTTGGTCAACTTAAAAAAAGAACCGGTCAATGGACAGCAAATACAATGCGTTGTTTTAACGGACGAAGATAAAGCGCCGCATTGCCAATTTGAAGCAAGCGCTAAAAATGATTCAGCAACACTGTATTTGGACTTTACCAAATTATTCAAAGCTTTTAAGCAAAAAGAAAAATGGATTAATGCGGCGGAGGCAAGGTTTAGCGCAATGCACGCATTAAAAAGTAATATTGAAAAACCCTCTGCGGAACTACTCGATTATCTTGAACAAAGATGGTTGGGAATTGATCTTCAAGGTATACCTTTTTTTAGCGATAGATCGGATCGATATATAGCCGTAGGCTTGGAATCAACCCATGAACTGCAAAATGCGTTGGAATCCACCGGCGAAAAAGATTTGGAGTTTCTTGTACAATCGGCGTCCGACAGGTTATTGTCCGGCATATTTACAAAAACGGGTGTCTTGTCGGTGGGTAGCTTGGTCAGTTTTAGGAAAGCCGACAGTCCTCAGCATAAACGCTCATTAGGGATTGTCAATAAAGTCATCGTCGATAAGCAAAGTGGCAGAATAAACTTTGGTATGCAGCTATTGGCCCATCAATCCATTGCCGTCACCTATATTCAATTGGAGGAGGCAGGGAAAGATATGCCGCAAAAAGGCCTGTTTTATAACGCGAAAGAACTGGAAGATGAAAAAAACTACATCATTACCGATAGTTTTATGCTGAAAGATAGCGATATTATTCGGATGTTTTTAGACAATGAAGACTTTCCTGTTGTGTTGAGTAGTAGGAAAAATGTCGGATTGGGTTACTGGCAGTTTGAATGTCGACGGGTAGCGGAAAAATCCAAGCCGACATCGGCACAAGCTAAAAAAGGCTACGATTTCATTTAAATAACACATGTCATTGAAATATAGTGTTATATGCATATAGCACTTGAAAAGTTTTTTTATCGTGGTAACTTGGCGTGTCAAGTTGATTGGATTGGTATATATGAGTTGTCGGGGTAATCAGGTAATATGCCTTGAGCAAAACCTGAACATAATAAAAATTACAATTGTGAGGATAAGAAATGAGTAATGAAGAAAATGCTAAAAAAACTGTAGATGCAGCAAAACAAACGGCCGGCAAGCTGTTTTCATTAATGATGGATTTAAAAGAAAAGAAACCCAAAGTATTTTTTGGTGCTGTTGGGGGTGTCGTTTTGCTGCTGATTATCATTATGATGAGCGGCGGTGACTCAAATCCTCTTCCTCAAACTCCGGCCAAAAACCTTGTTGCGGGGCAGAGGTATGTTTTGAAAAACCCCAATACTTACGAAGTTGAGTCGCCTATTCAATTGGTTGCAGTGCCTGGTGCTATAGCAGCATTTGATGATAGCGAAGATGAAGAGAAAGGAAAAGTTGAGTCTTGCAGACGTATCGCACAAGGTACACCAATAACTATTGTAGACTTCCAGGATTTTGCAGGTAAGAAAAATGCATTTGTTAAAGTTCAGGTTGAAGATGGTGAGTGTAAAGGTACTACAGGTTGGGTTTTGGCAATCGATGTTCAATAAAAATTGACAAGATTTTAAAAAAACTTATAATAGCCAAATAAATTGAAGCGCGGGAATAGCTCAGTGGTAGAGCACAACCTTGCCAAGGTTGGGGTCGCGAGTTCGAATCTCGTTTCCCGCTCCAATTAATACTAAAAAAAGCCGCGAACTATCGCGGCTTTTTTATTTTACTTATTAGGGCTGCGTAGCAAAATGGTTATGCAGTGGCCTGCAAAGCCATCTACGGCGGTTCGATTCCGCCCGCAGCCTCCAACAGTAAGTTCAAACAGATTCAGAGAAGTACATAAACCTGCAAGTCACAAGGCTTAGCGGGTTTTTTATTGTTCAGTAAAAAATCAACAAGGTTCCGTTACGCTTTACAACTGGTCGAGCCGACTGAGATATAATCAGTTAATTTCTATAGTTAAAGGTAAACACTTTACAGTCATTACCGAGCCAAAAAGAAAGATCGACTCCCAGAGTGTGAAGGGAAGCACTTTGTAAAATCCGATTCAAAATTGTTACGACAGTGATACATTTACGTTACACAGTAATACGAAGAGAATCATTCCAGTGTTCAAATCTCATAAATCAACCTTAAATCTATCAACCGGCAAAGTCGACTTAAGTCATGGCGGCGGCGGTCGGGCGATGGCCCAGCTCATCGACGAGCTATTCGTCAAACATTTCGACAACGAACTGCTGCGGCAACGCAACGATCAAGCCTTATTCAATATACCTGCCGGACGGCTGGTTATCAGCACCGATGGTTATGTCATTTCGCCGTTGTTTTTTCCGGGCGGCGATATCGGTTCGCTGGCGGTGCATGGTACTGTCAATGATGTGTCGATGTCGGGCGCTCAACCGCTTTATCTGGCGGCAGGCTTCATTTTAGAAGAAGGTTTTCCGCTGGCCGATCTGGAAAAAATAGTCATCAGTATGGCGGCTGCGGCTAAACGGGCAGCTACGCTTATCGTTACCGGCGATACTAAAGTAGTGGAGCGCGGCAAAGGCGACGGCGTGTTTATTACCACCACCGGCGTCGGTATCGTGCCGGAGGGCGTTAATATCTCCGGCGACCGAGCACAGCCGGGTTGTGCGATTTTAATCAGCGGTTCGATCGGCGATCATGGCGTTGCGATTATGGCCGGGCGGGAAAACCTGCAATTCGACACTACGATTATTTCGGATTCCGCCGCGTTAAACTCTTTGGTCGCCGCTTTGGTCACCGCCGCACCCGCCGATATTTGTTGTTTGCGCGACCCGACCCGCGGCGGATTGGCAACGGCGTTGAACGAGTTGGCGCAGCAATCCGGCGTCGGCATGGTCATCGACGAGAAGCAAATTCCGATAAAAGCCGAAGTCAAAGCGGCCTGCGAAATTCTCGGTTTGGATCCGTTGTATGTCGCCAACGAAGGCAAGCTGGTGTGCATTTGCGCCGCCGCTGCCGCCGAATCCCTGTTAGCGGTGATGCGACAACATCCGCTGGGCTGCGATGCTGCAATCATCGGCGAAGTGATTGTCGACGATCACAGATTCGTGCAGATGACTACGGCTTTCGGCGGACGGCGCATCGTCGACTGGCCGGTCGGCGAACAGTTGCCGCGCATCTGTTAATGCCCGGCAAGGCGATTCGGGCTCGCGGCATTGTGCAAGGGGTAGGCTTCAGGCCGACGATCTGGCGTCTTGCGAAGCAGCACGGGCTTACCGGAGAAGTCTGGAACGACGGGCTGGGCGTGATGATTCATGCCTTCGGCGATAATAAGGATCTTGAGGCTTTCATCCGACAAATCCCGCAGCAATTGCCGCCGCTGGCCCGGCTCGACAGTCTGGAAGTGCAAGCGCTCGACGAGCTGCCGCAAAGCGATCAATTCCGTATCATTGCCAGTCAACATAACGGCATAGAAACGCCTATCGCCGCCGATGCTGCGACTTGCCCTGATTGCCTCGCCGAAATTGCCGATCCCGACAACCGCCGTTACCGCTATCCGTTCACCAATTGCACCCACTGCGGACCGCGCCTATCGATTATTCAGCGTGTGCCTTACGATCGCTGCCATACCAGCATGGCGGAATTTGCAATGTGTCCGCAATGCCGAGAAGAATATGATGATCCTTCTGACCGCCGCTTCCACGCTCAGGCTAATTGTTGCCCGGACTGCGGCCCGAAGGTTTGGTTGGAAGACCGACACGGTCGGCAACCGGATTACACCGATCCGTTAACACACGCCGCCGAGCTGATACGGCAAGGCTACATCGTCGCTATCAAAGGCCTGGGCGGTTTTCATCTGGCCTGCAACGCGATTGATGCGGCCGCCGTTAGCCGACTGCGCGAGCGCAAACATCGTTACGCTAAACCGTTTGCGTTAATGGCCGACGTAAGCACGATTACCCGTTACACTAGGTTAAACGAAGAAGAAGTGCACGCTTTGCATGACAAAGCCGCACCGATAGTGCTGCTGGCTGCGCATGGGGAAAAGGTTGCGTCTGGCGTCGCGCCAAATGATGACAAACTCGGCTTCATGTTGCCCTACACACCGCTGCACACATTGTTATTGCAGAATTTGGATGCGCCTATCGTGCTGACTTCCGGCAATATCAGCGACGAGCCGCAATGCACGGACAACGATGAGGCTAGGGAAAAGCTGGCCGATATTGCCGATTATCTGCTGCTGCATGATCGGGCCATCGTCAACCGGCTCGACGATTCGGTGGTGAGGTTGATGGCAGGCAAAATGCGTTTGCTGCGCCGGGCTCGCGGTTACAGTCCGGAAGCGTTGGCGTTGCCGCCCGGTTTCGAACAAGTCGACAACATTCTGGCGATGGGGGCGGAGCTTAAGAACAGTTTTTGTTTGCTTAAAAACGGCCAAGCCGTTGTTAGTCAACATATCGGCGATTTGGAGAATGCCGCCGTTCAGCGCGATTACCGCAATGCTATCGATCTGTACAAGAACCTTTACGGCTTTAAGCCCAAGCACATCGCCGTCGATAATCATCCCGGCTATTTATCGACACAATACGGACAAATGCTGGCCGAAACCGAAGCGGCGGTTTTAGTGCCGGTGCAGCATCATCATGCTCACTTGGCAGCTTGCTTCGCCGAACACGGCATTGCGTTGAATGCACCGCCGGTATTAGCTGCTATTTTTGATGGTTTAGGTTTGGGCGATGACGGCGCATTATGGGGCGGCGAATTTCTGCTGGGTGATTACAAGAGTTATACTCGGCTTGGCCATTTCCAGAGCGTTGCATTGCCCGGTGGCAGTCAAGCTATGCGTGAGCCTTGGCGCAACACTTATGCTCAGTTGTTGCATTATTTCGATTGGTCAACGCTGCAACAGGAATATGCCGATCTGGACATCATGAAACTATTGGCAAGCAAGCCGCTAGCCATGCTGTCGACGATTATCTCCAAAAATCTCAACTCGCCGCCCAGTACCTCTTGCGGCCGCTGGTTCGATGCGTTCGCGGCCGCTCTTGGCCTGCATAGCGAGCAGGTTCACTATGAAGGCCAGGCGGCGATTGCTCTGGAAATTCTGGCAACGCCGCTGTTTGCCGATGAACAATCCTACTCACAGTCTTGGTCGGTTGATCGTTACGGAGATTTGTCGATATTAGGCTGGCAAGGATTGTGGCAAGCCGTTCTGACCGATCTTAAGTGCGGTGTCGATAAAGCCCGTATTGCCGCTCGCATACATCATAGTCTGGCTGATGCAACAGTCCAATTGCTGGTCGAACTTAGCAATCAGACCGGCATTGACTGCATAGCGCTTAGTGGAGGCGTATTTCAGAATCGATTGCTGCTGGAAGGTGTGACACAGCAATTGCAACGACAAGGCAAAACCGTGCTGTCGCCGCAACGCTATCCGATGAACGACGGCGGTTTGGCGTTAGGGCAAGCGGTAATTGCGGCGGCACGGAGTTTTTAAAGAACTATAGCAAATGGATTTTTTCAAATACTTAATACAAGTTGCTTGGAAAAGTTTTCTCTCTCATAGTTTCGCCATTAAAGACATCCGCACGGCACGCCCTACTGAATCAGAATCAAGCCTGCAACTGGCTAAAAACCTGCCCAAAGCACTATAATAGTCTGTTTTTTTAACTTCTGGAGAGATGAATGCACGCAGTTACGTTGATAAAGGGTGATGGTATTGGCCCATCGATAATGGATGAGGCTGTCAAAGTTATTGACGCATCCGGCGTAAAAATTCAGTGGGAAGAAGCGTATGCCGGTCTGGCCGCTTTCGAAAAATTCGGTACTCCGTTGCCGGATGAAACCATGGCGTCGATAGACAAAACCCGCTTAGCGTTTAAAGGCCCATTGACCACAGTCGTCGGTGGCTCCGGGTTTAGAAGCATTAACGTGGCGTTGCGGCAGAAATACGAACTGTATGCCAATGTCCGTCCTGCCAAAAGCTGGGCAGGCGTAAAAACCCGATATGACGATGTCGATATCGTTATTGTCAGGGAAAATACCGAAGGTCTCTATGCAGGGCTTGAACATTTTCTAACACCTAAAAAAGACATTGCAGAAAGTCTGGCCGTAGTCACCAGAACCGGTTCTCAACGTGTGATCGATTATGCTTTTAAATACGCTCAAGACAACAACCGTAAAAAAGTAACCGTTTGTCATAAAGCCAATATTTTAAAATTCACCCAAGGACTATTTCTGGATGTGGCAAGAGAAACAGCCGCGCGTTATCCCGATATTCAGTTTGACGAAAAAATTATTGATGCTGCCTGCATGCATATGGTGATGGATCCGTCGCAGTTTGATGTGATCGTCTGCACCAATATGTTCGGCGATATACTGTCCGATTTGACCGCAGGTCTGGTGGGCGGACTGGGTTTGATTCCCGGTGCGAATATCGGTAACGATGCGGCATTGTTTGAAGCCGTACACGGCAGCGCGCCTGACATTGCCGGAAAAAACCTGGCTAATCCAACCGCTGTGATTATGGCAGGCGTGATGATGTTGGATCATCTCGGCGAACATGACGCAGCAGCTAAAATAAAAACAGCAGTTGAAAAAGTGGTTAATGAAGGCAAGTTTGTTACGCCGGATCTAAATCCGCAATCGAAATGCGGAACGATTGAAATGGGCAATGCAATTGTTGAGGCGTTGAAATAGCCATACTTTTATACCGTTCTCACGGTTTCAGTGGGAACGGGTAACAACAGTTTTAAACCATCTTCCAGGAATTCTCCCCATGCTAGAACAATACCGTAAACACGTTGCAGAACGCGCAGCCGAGGGCATAGTCCCCAAACCACTTGATGCAGAACAGGTCGCCGCTTTGGTTGAGCTGGTTAAACAGCCACCCGCAGGAGAAGATAAGTTCATACTCGACCTGCTGGCTAACCGCGTCCCTGCCGGTGTTGACGAAGCGGCTTATGTTAAAGCGGGCTTTCTGGCTGCCATCGCAAAAGGCGAGGTCAGTTCGCCGATTCTGGATGCGGGGCGCGCGACCGAACTGCTCGGCACGATGCTGGGCGGTTATAACATTGCGCCGTTAATCGAATTACTGGATAACGAAGCGATGGCCCCGATTGCGGCCAAAGCGCTTTCCCATACGTTGCTGATATTCGATGCTTTCCACGATGTGCAGGAAAAAGCCGATGCCGGTAATCAATTTGCCAAACAGGTCATTAATTCTTGGGCGGAAGCCGAGTGGTTTACCAGCAAGCCTAAAGTGCCTGAAAAACTGACCGTCACCGTGTTTAAGGTAACCGGCGAAACCAATACCGACGACTTGTCGCCGGCTCCCGATGCTTGGTCACGGCCGGATATTCCGCTGCACGCCAAAGCCATGCTGAAAATGCCGCGCGAAGGCATTACCAACGCCGAGCAACAAATCGCCGAACTCAAGCAAAAAGGTTTTCCGGTTGCTTATGTCGGCGATGTGGTCGGTACCGGCTCCTCGCGTAAATCGGCGACTAATTCAGTATTATGGTTCATGGGCAACGACATTCCGTATATTCCCAATAAGCGCGAAGGCGGGGTTTGCATCGGCGGTAAAATCGCGCCGATTTTCTTTAACACGATGGAAGATTCAGGCGCATTGCCGTTTGAATGCGATGTGACCCACATGGCGATGGGCGACGTGATCGACATTTATCCGTATGCAGGCGAAGTTAAGCGTCACGATAATAATGAACTAATCTGCAAATTCGAACTGAAAACCGATGTGATTCTCGATGAAGTGCGAGCCGGCGGCCGTATTCCGTTAATCATCGGCCGCGGTTTGACAGACCGTGCGCGTAAAGTGCTGGGACTGCCGGCTTCTACTGTTTTTTGCCGTCCGGTTGATGCTAAAGACAGCGGTAAAGGTTTTACGTTGGCGCAAAAAATGGTCGGCCAAGCTTGCGGCGTTGTTGGCGTTCGTCCGAACACCTATTGCGAGCCGCGCATGACTACCGTGGGTTCTCAAGATACCACCGGGCCTATGACCCGCGACGAATTGAAAGACTTAGCTTGTCTGGGATTTTCAGCCGACTTGGTATTGCAATCGTTCTGCCATACCGCGGCGTATCCTAAGCCGGTCGATGTGACCATGCAGCACACGCTACCGGATTTTATTATGAATCGTGGCGGCGTGTCGCTCCGCCCCGGCGACGGGATTATCCATTCTTGGTTAAACCGGATGTTGCTGCCGGATACGGTCGGCACCGGCGGCGATTCGCATACCCGTTTTCCTATCGGCATTTCATTTCCGGCAGGTTCCGGATTGGTCGCGTTTGCCGCAGCCACAGGCGTAATGCCTCTGGATATGCCCGAATCGGTGTTGGTTCGGTTTAAAGGCGAAATGCAGCCGGGGATTACCCTGCGCGATTTGGTTAATGCGATTCCTTACGTAGCGATACAACGCGGTTTGCTGACCGTTGAAAAACAGGGCAAGAAGAACGTGTTTTCAGGCCGCATTCTGGAAATCGAAGGTCTGCCGGATTTGAAAGTCGAGCAGGCTTTTGAATTGTCCGACGCGTCGGCGGAACGTTCCGCTGGGGGTTGTACGGTGCGCTTGAACGAAGCACCGATCCGCGAATATCTGAAATCCAATATCACTCTGCTGAAATGGATGATTACAGAAGGTTACGGCGATGTACGCACCCTAGAGCGTCGGATTAAAGCGATGGAAGAATGGCTGGCTAATCCGGTATTGCTGGAGCCGGATGCCGATGCGGAATACTTTGAAGTCATCGAAATCGATATGAATGAAATCAAGGAGCCACTGCTGGCTTGTCCGAACGATCCCGACGACATCAAACCGTTATCCGCTGTGGCCGGGACTAAGGTCGACGAAGTGTTTTTGGGCTCCTGCATGACCAATATTGGCCATTTCCGCGCCGCCGGTAAATTGCTGGAAAAACAACAAGGCGAATTGCCGACCCGTTTATGGGTTGCGCCGCCTACCAAAATGGATCAAACCCAATTAACCGAAGAAGGTTATTACAGCGCATTCGGCAAAGCCGGAGCGCGCACCGAAATGCCGGGCTGCTCGTTATGCATGGGCAATCAGGCCAGAGTCGCTGAAAACTCTACGGTAGTTTCCACCTCGACACGGAACTTCCCGAACCGTTTGGGCAATGGCGCGAATGTGTATCTGTCATCGGCCGAACTGGCGTCAGTATGTTCGATTCTGGGCAAGATTCCGACTTTTGACGAATATATGCATTATGCAGGGCAGATTAATGAAACAGCCGAGGATACTTACCGTTATTTGAACTTTGATCAGATGGAGAGTTATCGGAAAAAGGCTAGCGGTCGAGCATAGGTTAAACTACTGAGTTATTAGCATAAAATTTTAAGGTATAGTACAAGCTGTATCGACGTCATCCTGGAAGGGAATCACGTCAGGCTATCCTGCGAGGCCCTTAAGTGTTTCAGACAGATTTGTGCCGGGAACCAAGGCAGGGGGACGTGCTAAAGTGGACGTATGAAAAACAACCGGTGTTTATAGTTGTTGCACAATTTGTATCAACGTCATCCCGGCATTCCCTGCCGGGATGACGAGTTACATTGTTACCTGTATCCTCACTGGGAAACATGTACCTCCACCTGCAA
This sequence comes from Methylobacter sp., assembly GCF_004322395.1. Lineage (GTDB taxonomy): Bacteria > Pseudomonadota > Gammaproteobacteria > Methylococcales > Methylomonadaceae > Methylobacter_A. The sequence continues at coordinate 829 of NZ_SCTW01000038.1, read as the reverse complement.
AAAGCAACCATGCAAAAGACCTCCCAACAAGCAATCACAAAACTGTCCCAAGTCGAAACCGGCTTGTTGGAAAAACAATACAACGCCCTAGTAGCCCAAGGCCACATCCAACATGAACCAGCACAAATCAAAGCCCTAAACCACCTACAAACCCTGCTCGACAATCTACAGGCAAATGTCGAATACAACCAAAAATCCCCCCTACATAAACTATTCCTAGCCAAACCGGTCAACTACAAAAGCCTGTATATCTTCGGCAACGTAGGCCGAGGCAAGTCCATGTTGATGGATTTGTTTTTCGATGCTTGCCCAATCAGCCAAAAACGCCGGGTGCATTTCCATGCGTTCATGCTCGAAGTTCATGCCTTCGTCCACCAATGGCGCAGGCAAAACAACACCGATGCCATTTCCGCATTGGCAAAACATATCAAAGAATCGGAACTGCTGCTTTGTTTCGACGAATTTCATGTTACCGACATAGCCGACGCGATGATCCTAATGCGGCTGTTCAACAGACTGTTCGACTTGGGCATTGTTGTCGTAGTTACCTCCAACTGTCATCCCAACGAGCTGTACCATGACGGCCTGCAACGGGATCTATTCCTGCCTTTTGTCGGACTCCTGCAACAAAAAGCCGACGTGATAGAACTGATTGCAGATCAGGATTATCGGCTCAGCCATTTACATGCTTTGAAGACAACATATTATTATCCTCTGGATGAACAGGCCGCAGAATTCATACAACAAAGCTATAACGAATTGACCAATTTTGCCCCGCTGAAGCCGGGTATTGTGGAAGTTTTAGGCAGAAAGGTGATGCTGAGATCGG
>NZ_SCTW01000037.1 GCF_004322395.1 Methylobacter sp. | reverse complement strand
GGAGACTTTTTCGATTCCCCATGTGCCTATAGCAACGCTGACTTCGACAGGCCTTAACCGCTTTGACGAGTCGCTAATGGAGCTCAGTCAAGGCCTGATTGATAGTCGCTCCTTATTCTTGCTGATATTAACCGGGCTGGCCGTTCGCCAGATAGCCAAGGGGCGCATTATGACGCCCGCAGCCAGTCTGCTTTGGGGCGCTATTGAATTATTGAGAGAAGAAAACGGTTGAGCCGGAGAAATGTTAATAATAGAACGCGGATGACACGAATTCGACTGATCAACACAGATAAAAAATCCGTTTAAACCCGTCTAATCCGCGTCATCCGCGTGCTATTTCTCTAACTGTCGATTAGTGTCATTATTCAACAAGCAATTCGGCCTTATCAGTTTTTTCCCAAGGTAAAGACAAACCATGAGCGCCAAAGTGTCCGTTAACGGGTAATTTTTGATAAAAAACACCGTCATATTTTTGCGTTAACTCTTGTAATTCGAAGTCCCTGATAATGGCTCCCAAGCGAAAATCAAAATGCCTGAGCAGGCGCTTTCGAATCTCTATATCTTCGATAACTCCGGTTTCTTTTGTAGTCAAATAAACACTGACCGGGCCGGAAAAGCCGATGCTGTAACTCAGCTGAACTTCACATTGTGCCGCGAGGCCCGCCGCCACGATGTTTTTAGCGGCATAGCGGGCCGCATAAGCGCCGACTCTGTCGATACGCGACGGCCCCTTGCCGCTCAAGGCCGATCCGCAATGCCTTGCAAAACTTCCGTAGGTATCGCTGTCGGTTTTTCGGCCGGTCATGCCTGAATGAGTGGCGGGTCCGCTACGCCTATAAGGCCCGTTCGGATTAATAGTAATACGGGTCAAATTGTCCGGCTTAACCGGCGCATGTTTAAACACCGGATTGATGACATTATGGCGGAGATCTTCTTCGATCTGCGCAAAAGCAGGCGGCGAATCGGGCTCATCGCAACCGATAACAAGGGTAATGCTATCGATCCGGCTCGGCGCATCATTTACGAATTCAACGCCGACTTGGGAGGTGCAATCCGGCGATAAGTAAGCGATGTCGGCGTCCCGCTTGGTTTTTGATAATTGCCGAGCCAATTGATTAGCCAAACTGATCGGAAGCGGCATTAATTCCGGACTATGCCGGCAAGCGTAACCGAATACCGTCGTTTGATGGGAAACGCTGATCCGGTCTATTTGCTCATCCTCAATGTTTGAAAAATTTATTTCCCTGGAGGTCTTCGATTGTTCTATATAACTGGTCACAACAGTACATTCAGCCGCATTGAAGTCCTCGGGCCGATAACCGACCCCGTTGATGACAGTACGCGCCAGTTCAGGAATATCGACAATCGCTTCGCTTGCAAAGCGCGCGGCAAGAAACAATACGTTCTTTGATAACGCACACTCCGCGGTAATTCCGGAAGCAGGATCTTGCCGGAGGAAGGCATCGACAATAGCGTCGCTGATGGTATCGCAAAGACGGTCGGGATGCCCTTCGGTGACGGATTGAGAGGTAAACACAAAATCAGTGATCATTTTTCATTCCCCTGAATAATGCTATTAACGTTGATCCTAAAAAGAGCAGTTGGAGCGAGTGAAAAGCCGTTCGTGCTGAGCTTGTCGAAGCATGATCGGGTTTTCACGTATTCACCCATTCGGTGAGTCATCCAAAATCCCGCTCACCCTTCGACAGGCTCTGGGCGAACGGGATTTTGGATGGCTCAACTACTCTTTTTAGATTGATCCCTTTTACCGCCTCATTGGCAAGCAACGGCAATCCAGCGCCGGCCAGTATGGCAATCATATCGACAACGCCTATCGGACTCAGTCTTAACAGCCCGCGCAAAGGCGGTAAAGTCGCTGCCAGCGCCTGCATCAATACTGAGAAGCCGACTGCGGTATCGAGATAGCGGTTGGAAGGGCGGTTCTTTGAATCGAAAATAGAGCTGTGCTCGGAACGGCATCGATAGGCATGGAGTAATTGCGCCAGTGTCAGCGACATAAAAGCATGGGTACCGGCTTTTTGGCCGGGACCGTAGCGCAGACGGCTATAACCGTAAACCCCTAAGGCTCCGGCCGTAATGATGCCTGATTCCCGAATCAATTTAAAGTAATCGCTACGGCTCACAATGGCGGCATTCGGATCGCGCGGCGGCCGCTTGAGCACATCAACCTCAGGCGGATCAAGCGCCAAAGCCAGAGCCGGAAAGATGTCGGTTACTAAATTGATCCACAATAACTGTATCGGATTAAGGATTTCAACCCCGCCCAAAGCGGCGCTGACCAGCATCACTTCGATTTCGCTGAGATTGGTCGACAGCAGAAAGTGCAGGCTTTTACTGATATTGTCATAGATAGCCCTGCCCTCGCGTATCGCAGTCACCATGGTTTTCAAGTCGTCGTCTTCCAAAATGACATCGGCTATCGAGCGTGCAACATCGGTGCCTTTTTCGCCCAGCGTGACGCCGATATTGGCTGCTTTAAGCGCCGGACCATCGTTAATACCGTCGCCGGTCATCGCGACAACCTTCCCGCTCCGCTGCAATGCTTCGACAATACGCAACTTGTGCGCCGGACTGACTCGGGAAAAAATCGTGGTTCTATCCACTAAACCGGCAAGAACCGAAGGATCCAACTTTTCCAGATGTCCTGAATCGATAATTTCCAACGATTTGCCCTGAGCGCCGTTTAAGCCCAGCCTTTTGCCTACCGAATAAGCTGTCGAGCTTTGATCACCGGTAATCATCACTGTTTCGATGCCGGCATCATGGAACTGGGCCATGAGTTCTTCCATACCGGGGCGGATCACATCTTCCATGCCGACCAAGCCCAGCCAAATGAACTCTCGCTGTTTGTAATCGTCGGCACCCTCGGTAATGCAATAAGCGACACCCAACACCCGCAATGCGTCGGCGCCCAGCCTTTCGTTCCAGGTTAAAATGGTTTTACGTTGATCCTCGGACAAAACTTCCACGCGCCCATTGAGGCTGCATTGTTGGCAAAGTTCGAGCACTTCGGCAGGACTGCCTTTAACGGCCGAAAAAAATTGCCCATCTGACAGTGAATGGACGCTAATCATATAGGGACGATCTTCGGCGCGGTAATCCACTTTGACCATGGGGCGATGCTGTCTTAAAGCATGAACATCTTCGTCCGCATCAATAGCTACCTGGAGCAGTGCGTTTTCGGTAGGCGAACCTTGCAAGCCCCCTGCTCCGTCTTTGGCAGGCATCGATTCATTACAAAGCATCAGCACTTCCATCATGCGCCGCAATGTTTGATCGGTTCGGTAAAGATCGACTTTCGCCTTGCCCTGATAAAAGCCTTGCTGTTTGACTTTAATACCGGCATGCAAGGTTTGCAGCGTGACTACACTCATTTGATTTAAGGTCAGCGTTCCGGTTTTATCGAGACAGATGACCTGCGCCGAGCCCAGGTTTTCAACGGCAGGCAGTTGGCGAATCAGTACTTTTTGCCTTTTCATCTCCTTGATTCCGAGCGCCAGCGTGGTGGTCGCCACGGTCGGCAATCCTTCCGGAACCGCAGCGACGGCCAGGGAAATAGCCGACATCAACATTTGCGGCAACGGGCGGCCGCGCAAAAGACCGACAGCGAACACTAAAACGCAAATACCCGAACTAAGCAAAGCCAGCTGCATGCCCATGTCATCGATTTGCTTTTGCATCGGTGTCTCCGGTGCTTTGGCTATCCCCACCAACTCCTGAATTTTGCCGATTTCGGTATGCCGGCCGGTGGCGACGGCTATCGCCCGGCCGTCCCCGCCGGTCACTATCGTCCCCATATAAACCATATTTTGCCGATCGCCTAGCGCGATATCCTCTTCGCCCACATATTCATGATTTTTGCTGATCGGAAGACTCTCTCCGGTTAACGGTGATTCGTCTACAGTTAACCGGTGGCTGGCTAATAAGCGGGCATCGGCAGGAATATAAGAGCCTGGAGCTAAAACGAGAAGATCGCCCAGCGCGACGTCCGGCATTGGGATTTCCCGCTTAAACCCGTCTCGAAGCGCAACCGCAGTTTCCGGAGTCAATTGTCCCAGCGCATTAATGGTTTTTTCCGCGGTTTTTTCGGTCGCGTAACCGATAACTGAATTGACCAAGACCACGGCGACTATCACGACCGTATCCGCGACGCCTCCAGTAGCCAATGAAACCGCAGCCGACACGCCGAGCATCGCTACCGGCGCGGACATAAATTGTCCTAGGAACATTTGCCAAGAGGAACGCCCGGCCTGTTCGGACAACACGTTAGCCCCATACTGCACCAGCCTTTGCGCCGCGACTTCTTGAGTCAGGCCTTGCTCGCTACTTTGCAAGAAATTGACGACCCGGGTTCCCGAAAGCGTATGCCATAGCTGTAGCGGCTGGGCTTGATATTCAACAGCTTCAAGTCTTCGCCGTGCTTTTTTAGGTTTTCGCAGCACCTTTTTCGGTGGGCGGTCGATACTTTCGATATGACGAATAAGAGGGCCGCCCAATTCCGCTTCGAGCAATCGGGCAATCCCAACCGGCATTTCGCCGGTATCTTGAGGCGCTGCATATTCAATCAGTAAATTGCCCGTTAAGGTATTGGCATACGCAAGCCTGATTTCGTCCAACTCCGTTAATCTCGATTCCAGATTCGCACGCAGACGGTCATTCCGGTACAGGCCGGGCACTTTGATCCGGGTTCGTCCCGCAACCCGGTTATGAATGATTAGCAGATAATTTTGCGGTTTGTTATCTTGCGTATCGGGGTCCATCATTGTTGGCCTTCAATAATAAACTTTTATGACTTAATCGGGCGCTTTAGAGAAATATGATTTATCAAAAGGAACGGTAATAGCATCCAGACCTCTTGCTTCACATTGATCATTCAAAGCCAACCTAATCAAATCCGTCGCACTTAATGCAACAGAAACCGGCGTTAGTGTTAAGTATCAAGTCCATCGCGTTTTTCGACAGCCTTTTTTACACTTTCGGGAAGCTGTACGAACAGAGACTGAATATGCATTGGCCTCGATATTCTGTCTTCAATAATGAAGTTAATTATGTTGAACAAGTTATAGGCGATTTCCGGCGTATCATTTATTTCAATTTCACCAGGATGAACCGCGTTGTTATCTACAATGCGGCAAAAGTCAAGAGCTTGCCGCACCTCAACAGGCAATCCTTTCTCAACAAGATTCCCAATGTTTTCGTTAATATTTTTGCCGTTCTCCCCAAGCGCAATCATCAATTTCTGAAGCGCTAGCCTCAACAAAGCCGATGCCGCTCTAGAAGAAAGATCAACGATACCTCTTGCCTCGTTATAGTCCGCGACGCACTCTAGCGGCATGTCTGTATGAGCAGGGGGAACGAGCGCTACTGATGGAACTATCATGCGCCCGTCGTACCAATACGACCATTTTTTGCAGTGTTCACAAACGCAAAATTCCAGGGGTTTATGAATAGAATATCCGGCATGCAATCTATTCCAGCAGTAAAAATTCTGCCAAGACTGCGAAGAGTAGACGCCACAATGAATGCAGTTAAACTGTAGCTTCTTGTATTCCGGCGGATGATAATTCTGCATGTGGGTTTCCAGAAACTTATCGTTGGAAATGACCGTGCTTGGTTAGCACTCGACCGATATATCGACGGTTAACTGAATTATTAGGTGTAATTGCGGCATTCATAATAACCATGAATAGCTGCTTGGACTGTAATAGAGCTCTGGTGGCTGTCGTTCAGAGTTAACGTAAAGTGTGGATGAAACGATTATTTATATTGAATCAAAAACGGCTGTACTTTTTAAGCAAAATACACTTTTACAGACTCAATAAGCAATATGTATAAATACTTAACATGCACGGTTATCACTTATTGTTCACCTGTACCCGGCCAACTCAACATAACCTTGGCCTGAAATGGGCTTGCCGTTTTTTGTGCCGTTAACGCTGACTGCGCCTTCCCAATAACGATAACTAACATTGAGTTCCTGGTCATTTATTAACGGAACAATCTCAAGCTCAAGGCCCTGAACAGGGACTGCCAAACGCCAACGCGAGGGATAAATTATTTTTGAATGTGGACTTTTCCAGCTATCGAGAGTTTTAATCGTGACATCGTTTTCTTTCAGGGAAATTTTTGTGTTGTCTGCCAGAACGAAAGAGCCGGAACTGTTGCTATCCGGCTGGCCGTCTTTGCGCCTTAATTGATAAAACATTAATTCGGTATTATCGGATAGCTGCAAGGCAAACCAGTCCCATCCGCTTTGTTCTGCCGACAAAGCGCTGGTACTCCATTCCCGGTCCATCCAGCTTGCGCCGTTAACTGAAAATTTATTACCTGAAACAACGATAGCGCCTTCAGTAGCCAATCGAGGGTAGGAATAATAATACGAGGCATTGCCCGGTTCCCGGCTTTTCCGGCTCAATCCCTGGTCGCCTTGCAATATATAACCCTTTTGTGATTTTAATAGCAGATCAATGGCAAAGTCGTCGCTTTTGGCGTGTAGCCGAAGCGGAAAATCTGCCTCGCCTTCGGTTCTTGCGGACCAATCATAAAGCCACACATGATATTTTTTATTCGAGGCGCCGGCGAGGTCGTTTCCGGCCCGGCTAAAACGTTCATCCGTGTAAAACCGGCCCTTCTCTACATCGGTCAAAGTCAAGTGCGCCATATACACTTGATTATTTCGCCAGGCGGACTT
>NZ_SCTW01000155.1 GCF_004322395.1 Methylobacter sp. | reverse complement strand
GCTGGTGGCCGGAACCTATTCTTTGCGCATCAATGGCCCGGCAGCCAATGGCTATAGCTTCCGTTTATTGAACTTAGCCCAGGCCACGGCCTTGACGCCGGGGATGTCGGTCAGCGGCCAGCTCAGCCCGATCAATGAGACCGACCTGTACCAGTTCGCTGTCACGGCCGGCGAACGGTTTTATTTTGATTATAAAAGTTCTTCAGGAGGCTATTATGATTATCGTCCTTACTGGTGGCTGTTGGACCCCAATGGACAGCTGGTGTTTGGCCCTCATACTCTCGAGATCGAAAAAGGACCGCTGACCCTGACCCAAACCGGTGCGTATACCCTGCTGATCGAAGGCCGAATCTATAATATAGGAGCAACCAGTAATTACAGCTTTAATGTGCAGAAAGTCACTGACGAGCAGTACCCGCTCACCATGGGCGATACCGTTACCGGCAGCATCGCCCATGCCGGACAGCGCGACTTTTACAGCTTTAGCCTGGGCGAGGCCAAGCAGCTTTACTTCGACTCATTGACGAACAATAGTAGCTTCAACTGGACACTGATAGGTCCTAGAGGGACGGTAGTCTCAGCAATGGATTTCACCAAGAGCGACTCAAATTATCCTAATGGTTCAGCCATTTATGACCTGGTCGCCGGCGACTACACGCTGACCATTGACGGCAATGCCGACATGGTCGGCAACTACAGCTTCCGCGTCTTGGACGTCGCTCAAACCACGCCAGTGACACCGGGGATCGCGGTCAGCGGCCAGCTCAGCCCGGCCAATGAGACCGACCTGTACCAATTTAATGTCATAGCCGGTGAACGGTTTTATTTCGATTCTAAAAGCTTTTCAGGCAATTATTGGCCCTATTGGCGGCTGTTAGATCCCCATGGTCAAGTCGTGTTTGGACCAGTTCGTTTCGATAGCGACCAGGAACCACAGGCCTTGACTCAAACCGGTGCGTATACCTTGCTGATAGAAGGCTCTATTTCTGATGCGGGCGCAACCAGCAATTACAGCTTCACAGTGCAGAAAATCACCGATGAGCAATACCCGCTCACGGTCGGCGATACCGTTAACGGCAGCATTGCCCATGTCGGGCAGCGCGACTTCTACAGTTTTAGCCTGAGCGAAGCCAAACAGCTGTATTTCGATGCCTTGAGTAATACCGCTACCAATTGGACATTGATTGGTCCCCGAGGGGCGGTAGTCTCAGCAATGGATTTCACCAGCAGCGATTCAGGTAATCTCTATGGCTCGGCCATTTATGACCTGGTCGCCGGGGACTACACGCTGATTATCGACGGCAATGGCGCCATGGTCGGCAACTACAGTTTCCGCTTATTGGATATAGTCCAAGGAACGGTCATTACCCCGGGCACTGTGATCAGCGGCCAGCTTAACCCGGCTAATGAGACGGATATTTACCGGTTTAACGCCACAGTTGGCGAGCAATATTATTTTGACTGCCAAACGCTATCAAACACCACCTATTGGCGTTTGTTGGATCCCTACGGCCAAGTCGTATTCGATACCAGTTATATGAACTTTGACTTTGATAAAGGCCCGATACTCTTAGTGCAAACCGGCATTTATACATTATTGGTGGAAGGGGACCTTTTCAGAACGGGCACCACCAATTATAAATTTAGCGCCGTGCAGGTGCCTAAAATCGCCAAAGTCATGATTACCGGTTTGGGAAGCGAGCCGGGACCTGATTTAATCGTCCGCAACTTGGCGGTTGCTCCGGTTGAGACGCAACTAAAATCGGGCGGGCAGGTCGTATTGAGCTGGGAGACCTTTAATAACGGCAACCAAGAAACTGTATCGGCGTGGCAAGATCGGGTAATAGTCCGCAATGTGTCGACTAACGAAATCATCGCCAATTACTTGGTCAATTACGATGACATCGGCACAGCGCCTTTGCAAGCGGGAGCCGGACGCAACCGACAAATCACCATTACCTTGCCGGAAGGCAACAGAGGCTCGGGGGATTTGTCTTTTCAAGTGACGGCGGACGTTGCTAACAGTGTCGCCGAAACCGGCACGACCGGCGAACAAAACAATGCCGCCATCACCACCATCCAGGCAACATTGTCCGCTTATCCCGATTTAAAATTGGGTTCGTTAAATATTGAACCGCCTGGCGCCTGGGCGCCAGGCACTGCGGTGACGTTGAACTGGCGGGTCAGCAACACGGGCGATGCCGATATTACCAAAGCATGGAAAGACCATTTGCAGGTAAGGAACCTGTCGACCGGTCAACTGGTTGCCAGTGCAGATTTGCCCTATATCCCTTCAGTCGACGGCACCTTGGCGGCAGGTGGTTTTGTCGACCGCGCTTATACTTTGACTTGGCCTACAGGAGTCAATGCGGCCGGTCAGTTTGAGTTTGTGATCGGCACCGACTACAACGCGGACATCTTTGAAAACAACCTGCAAGATACCGCCGAAACCAATAACACGAGCATAACTACTATCGCTTCCGGCCCCGACTTATTGGTCAAGAACCTACACATAGACCAAACAACGATCTATGCTGGCGGATTGATCGCTTTAGCATGGGAGACTTGGAACGAAGGTCAGTCGGTTGCGCCTGCCGGGTTTAATGAGCGGATTGTTATCACCAATAAAACCACAGGCGAACAACTGCTTAATACCAGCATTGCTTACGATATTACCCAAGCGGGAGCGGGGATGATTGCTTCGGGCGAGTTCAGGAATCGCAGCTTTAATTTCCGGCTTCCCGATGGCTTGCGCGGCGTAGGCGAAATCGAAATTCGTGTGGTCACCAACCAAAATGGGGCGGGGCAAAGCGCATTATTTGAAACTAACCCTACCAATACTGCAAGCTCCAACAATAGCGCCAATATCCAGACCCAATCCTTAGCTGTTCCTTACGCGGATTTGCAGGTGGCGAATTTTACCGCACCGGTCAGCGGCGTAGCCGGAGAAGCCATCAATGTCAGTTGGAGCGTTGCCAATAACGGCAACCTTGACACGCCGGCCGCTTGGAATGACCAGATAATCATCAGCACAGACAGCGTCATCGGTAATGGTGATGACGTGGTGATTGGCACTTACCGTCATAACGGTGCGCTTAAAACGGGCGAGTCCTATACAAAATCGGTTTCCGTCAATTTGCCCTATAAACCTGCCGGCAGATATTACTTGGCGGTTAAATCCGATAGCGGTTTGGAAGTATTGGAGCCGGATACGCGTGCCGACAATACCAGCTTGGTATCGGCAATAGACGTACAGACTCCTTACGCCGATCTGACTGTTGTTAATGTGACTGCGCCGGAAAGCGCATTAAGCGGCGAAAACATCCTGATCACCTGGGAGGTCAACAACAACGGTAATGCCAAAACCGATCTCGCGTTATGGAACGACCGCGTGGTGTTATCCAGCGATGCCAGTTTGAGCAGCGATGATATTATCCTGTCCGGTTCGATTACCCATGCCGGCCAGATAACGGCCGGACAAGGTTATCTCGGCAAAGCCACGCTGACTTTGCCGAGAGACTTGATTGGCGACTATTACATCCTGGTTGATACCAACACCAACCGCACCGTGACCGAAAACGGTTATACCGCGAACAATATCGGCGCTAGCGTTGCCAAACTGAGTATCAGTTTAGCGCCGGTCGCCGACTTAAGTGTCGGTGATGTGAACGGCCCTTCGATGCTTCGTCCTGGCGAACAGGCAACAGTCAGCTACGCCATTTCTAACTTGGGGAATACCGTAGCGGCAGGTCCCTGGCGCGACCGGATCTACCTGGATACCGGAACCGGCGGCTTGCAGGAAGTTGCCAACAGCTTCTATCTGGATACCCTCCAAGCGGGAACCAGTGAAACCAGAACTGTAACGTTTACATTGCCAGCGGGATTTGCTGAGGGCGATTTCCGTTGGGTGGTAAAAACCGATACCGATAATACGATTTACGAGCGGACTGCCGAAGACAACAACGCGGCGAGTTCGGCCGCAACCGTCCGTGTTGCGCGCATCGATCTTGCGGTGACCGGATTGACCGGTCCCAGCCTGATCGAATCAGGATCAAGCGTTCATCTGGAGTGGACGGTAGTAAACAACGGCAGCAATGCTTTAGGCAGCTGGGTTGACCAAGTATTCCTGTCCAAAAACGGCGTCTTAACCAAAGTCGCCGAAATAGCCCGAAACGGTCAATTGGCAACCGGCGAAACCTATACCGCTGCCGCCGACTTTTTAATTCCGCTTGAATGGAACGGCGAATACGAAGTGGTCGTTGTTGCCGATGCCAAAAAGATCTTTGATGATCGTCTCCAAGACAATAATCGTTTGTCGTCGGCTCTGACTATCGATTTAGCCGCTTACGCCGATTTAACAGTCACTGAAATTCTTGCGCCAACGCGGGTGATTGATGATCCAGCGCCCGTTGATATAACTTGGACCGTTACCAACCAAGGCACAGGCGCCGGTAAAACTTCCACCTGGATGGATCGCGTGGTGCTGTCCAAAGACAGTACCTTTGGAAATTCCGATGATGTTGTGATCGGCGAATATCTTCATGATGGCGCTGTTGCGTCCGGCGAATCCTACAGCCGAAGTGAACGGATTTTGTTGGGGCCAGGAACGACGGGCAGTTATAAGTTGTTCGTTGTCAGCGATGCCCGAAGCGGCGTTTTTGAGAATTACCTTGAGAGCAATAACGTCTTGCAAGCACCTCAAAACCTGGACGTGATGCCGATTCCCTATGCCGATTTACAGGTGGAATCCGTCACCACGCAAGGCACCGCAGCCAGCGGCAGGCCGCTGAGCATCAGCTGGGAAGTGGTCAATAACGGCATAGGCATTACCAACATCGACAGTTGGAGCGATAAAGTTTGGCTGAGCCGCAATGCCGACGGTACCGGCATCGTTGCCGACTTCGGCGCTGCCAATCATATCGGCAAACTCGCAGTCGATGGCCGCTATACACGCAGCATCAATGTACTGCTGCCCGAAGGCATTGTGGGTAATTTTTACGTTAATGTCAGTACCGGCGGGCCGTTCGAGTTCATTTACGATAAAAACAATACCGGCAGATCGGTATCGATTCCTGTCGAACTGTCCCCATCGCCGGATTTGCTCGTCGAAAGCATTACCTTGCCTTCTGCCGCTAACGAAGGCGGCTTGATCGACGTGACCTGGACGGTGGTCAATCAGGGCGATGCCGCCGCCTCAGGCTTATGGGTGGATACGGTATTGCTGGTGCCGGTCGGAACTACCGGCCCGGCCGTTACGCTGGGCAGCTTTACCTACGATCGCAACCTGGAATCGGGGATTCGTTATACCCGTACCGAACAACTGCGCTTGCCCGCTAAAATAGAGGGCTTGTACCGCATTAAGGTGATCTCTAACGCCAACCTCGGCAAGAGCGGCAATCAGGTCTACGAATATGGCGCGGCAAGAGATAATAATGTTTTGGATTCCGTGGGCACAATCCAACTCAGCCTTAACGACCGTCCGGATTTGCGGGTAACTTCAGTTATAGCGCCGGAGCATGTCACCGCCGGCACGGCGGCCGGTATCCGTTACACCATCAGCAACCAAGGGCCGGCTGCGGCTACCGGGCGATGGACCGATAAAGTCTACCTGTCGCTCGACGGTAACCTGAGCGCCGACGACAGGCTGGTCGGGCAGTTTGAGAATGGTTCGGCGTTGGCAACCAGCGAGAGCTATGCCAACGAAACCGGCATGGTCGATATTCCGATCTCATATCGCGGCGACGCCTACCTGATTGTAGTTGCCGACGGTAACAACAATGTTGACGAGTATCCGAATGAAACCAACAACGTCAGGGCCACACATTTTTATGTCGATCCCGTACCTTTCGGCGACTTGGTCACCAGCGATGTCGTAGCGCCGGACCAAGCCGTGCATGGTTCCAGTATTGAGGTCCGCTACAAAGTCGGCAATCAAGGCAGCGAGACAACGCGGGGCGAGGCCGCTTCAGTCAATAGCTGGACCGACAGCATTTGGCTGGCGCGGAACAAACTCAAGCCGGGTGCCTACAAAGGCGACATATTACTCGGATCGTTTACCCATGTCGGCAACCTCGCCGTAGGACAGGATTACCTGGGTACAGCGCAGGTGAAAATTCCGGACAATATCATGTCGGGCGAGTATTTCATTACTGTATGGAGCGATACTTATAACGTCATTCTTGAGGATACCTTAGCGACCAATATCAATGTCGACGACCCGACAGCCGTCGACAATAACAACTACAAAGCCCGCGCGATCAGCGTGTTGGGCATTACTCCGCCGGATCTGGTTGTGAGTGAAGTTTCAGGGCAAGATGTCGCCGATGCAGGCGGCAGCTATAGCTTCAACTACAGCGTACAAAATCATGGCGATATTTTTGCCGGGAATTGGACGGATGTGGTTTATATAACCGACAACCCTGATTTTGCTGCGGCAAAGGAAGTCTGGGAAATCGGCAGATACACGCAAGCGCGCAGCTTGGGCCATAACGAGCAGTACAGCGTCAGCCAGACTGTTCAGCTTGCGCCATCGGTTAAAGGGCGTTACCTGATTGTCAGAACGGATGCCGTTGGCTCGCAAGTTGCCGAAACCAATGAAAACAATAACGCTGGGTCGGACTTATCGGTCGTTATCGATCGCCCGGCTGATTTGCAAGTCACCGATATACGCACACAGCCGGAAAACTTTTCCGGCGAAGACACCACCATTACCTGGACGGTCAATAACCTTGGCGATGCGGTTTGGGCCGGAACCAAGAGCTGGAACGACGCCGTTTATATCAGTAAAGATCCGTCTTTTATTCCTGAGCGCGCGACTTTGCTGGGCGTTTTTGAGCACTCGAATGTTCAAGGCTTGGCGGCAGGCGGAAGCTACACCACTTCAACAAAAGTCAAACTGCCGCCCGGCACCGATGGCGATTATTATATTTATGTCATTGCCGACAATCAGGATACCCCTGAGGACGCACGTAATCGCAAAGCAAAAGGCGAGTACCTGTCCGGGCTAAACGCTAACGCATTGGGTTTTTATGCGGGTGGAAATGTTAACGGCACCTACCGGGCAGGCACTGTCTACGAGGCCGGCCTTAATGCCAACAATATTATGCGCGGTGCGCTGAATATTACTTACCGCGAGCCGGACCTGAGAGTCGACAGCATCGTCGTGTCTAACCCCAATCCGTCTTCAGGCGAGCAGGTTACCATCACCTGGACAGTCAGCAATCAAGGCACTCGGGAAACGCGTACCAATAACTGGTTCGACGGACTTTACCTGTCACGCGATGCATCATTGGATTCCAGCGACTATCCTTTGGTCGACAGCGCTCTTGCTCAAAGCCCGGAGCATGCTTTGCGGGTTAAATCCGTCTCTTTCTATGAAAATAATAAACCCAAATACCTAAAACCGGGCGAGTCCTATACCTATTCGGCGGTAGTCAATATCCCCGAATCGATCAGCGGAGATTTTCACCTGATCGTTAAGGCCGACACCAACGTTTACAAGGATAATTATAAAATCGAATTAAGCACCGTCCGGGAAGACCTTGATGTGGTCAGGGACATGGGCGGCAGCGGCGGGGTGCTGGAATTCCAGGATGAGGGCAATAACGTCTTAGCTATCAGCTTGCCGATCACCCTGGCGACCCCGCCGGATCTGCAAGTGGCTTCAGTCACTGCTCCGGTGTCCGTAGTGGCCGGGCAGAACTTTGTTATGAGCTATGAAGTCATCAATGCGGGCGGCGATACGCCGAGCGATCAAAGCAGCTGGAACGACCTGGTTTACCTGTCCAAAGACCGCTTCCTTGATATTAATAAAGACAGTTATATCGGCTATGTCAGTCACTCAGGCGGACTGTCGGCCGGCGGCAACTACGGTGGCAGCTTGACCGTCACCGCGCCGCGAAATCTCGAAGGCCCATTCTATGTTTTTGTCATTACTGACCCTGCGCGGGCCTGGGGTGCTGGCGAAAACGGCAAAGTGCGCGAATTCGGCAAGGAGCAAAATAACGCGACCGCTGCAATACAGCCGATTTTGGTAGAAACGCCGCCGCCCGCGGATCTCATCGCCGGCAATGTCATATTGCCTGCCAATGCAAAGGTCGGCGACGACATTCAGGTTGATTACACCATCACTAACGATTCCATCAATCCCGCTTACGGACGCTGGACCGATGCGGTTTACCTGTCCAGCGACAACAGTTGGGATTTGGGCGACATCCTGATCGGTAAAGTCGATCATAACGGCGGCCTGAATGCCAACGCCAGCTACAGCGCCAGCCTGAAAGCCAAACTGCCGCCGCTCAAAGAGGGCAATTGGCGCGTTATAGTCAGGCCCGATCTTTACAATGAAGTGTTCGAGGGCAAGATAACCTACACCGCCACCGGCCTGAATTTGCCGCCGCAAGAAGCCAACAACCGCACTGCTTCAGCCCCAACCTTGCAGGTGCAAGTGCCCGAATTAAGCGTAGCCAGTCCGTTGGAAATCACTCTGAGCCCCAAGCAAACCCGCTTGTACAAAGTCAGCGTCGCCGCCGGCGAAACCTTGCGCGTGCTGCTCGATTCCTCAGCGGAAGAGGGCGCAAACGAGATTTATATCCGTTATGGCGACGTGCCGACCACTTACCTGTTCGATGCGTCTTACACTAACCCGCTATCGGCCGACCAACAAGCGTTCATCCCCAGCACTCAGGCCGGCGATTACTATGTCCTGGTCAAGTCCAACCAAGGCGATGCCGATACGCCGGTCACAATAAGAGCGGATTTGCTGCCGCTTTCCATTACCAAAGTGACACCGGATCAAGGCGGTACCGGCGACGACAATCACCGCTGGGTGACCTTGGATATTTACGGTTCCCACTTCAAGGCCGGAGCGCTGGTCAAATTATCGCGTCCGGGTGTTTTCGAGGTTGAGCCGACGCGTTGGCAAGTGCTCGATGCGACGCGCATCCGTGCGATATTCGACCTACGCGATGCGCCTCACGGCTTGTACGACGTCAGCGTGATTAACCCCGACGGCCAGCAAGTCACCGATGCGATGCGCTATCTTGTCGAGCGCGGTATAGAAGCCGATGTCACTATCGGCATCGGCGGGTCGCACACCGTCAATCCGGGCGATAATGCAAACTACAGCGTTTCATTACAGAGCCTGACCAACGTCGATACGCCCTACGTCCGTTTCGACGTGGGTGCGCCGGAAATGGGCTATAACACTGATGTGCTGGGCGGCATGAATCTCCCGTATGTGATTTTCGGCAGCAACATCGGCGGCCAACCGGATGGCGTAACGCTGGACAGTGCAGGGAACACGCAAGCTTACGGCATCACGCCGACAAACGGTACGTTACGGAGCGATATTCCCTGGGCGCAGTTGGACGGCGCGCAAAACACCTCGGGTTTTAATCTGGCTCCCGGTTACGCGTTGGATGTAGCGGCTGGCGGGTTTGTGGGCGCGACATTTAATGTCCAAACCTATCCCGGTTTGAAGGAATGGCTGAATTACGACTTTGAAGGGTTGCGGGACAAGCTTTATGCCTTAAGACCTGAGTGGAAGGCTCAAGGGTTGTTGGATGGAGGAGTGCAAGACCTTAATAATATTTCACAGGGCCTGGCGCAAAAATTCCTTTCGCAAGACCCGGAAACGCACGTCACCAAACTGGAGTGGCTTGCCATCCCGTTCCGTTTCAACGTGGTCGGCGCGGCAACGCCGATTACGCGCGACGAATTTATCTTGGAGCAAACGCAACACGCTAAGAAGCTGCGCGATGCGATTTTAGCGGACGCCCAGGCACCGTCCGGCTTAAGCACGCTCGCCGCCGACGAAGAGCAGTGGATTGCCGGTTGGCTGGGCGCGCTTGAGAGCGCAGGTTTATTGCGTCCATTAAATGAAGCGCCGCCGATCCGCGAGAATCCGAAAGTAGTCAGCCTGAATGCAACCTTAGCCACAGGCATTCTGCTGGCAAAAGCCGGCGAAAGCTATCGTACCCAGGCGGATATACTGGGATTTTTCGCTAAGGTCCAGCAATGGTACGGCGATACCGCCAAATACGCGGGCGATCCTGATGCGGCTAAGGTAGGCATTGACTATTACGAAACGCGTGAAGACAGCGAAGGCAATTTTGTTGAAGTCCCGGTGCCGGAATTAGCCGATGCTCTGGCCTTTGACATGAATGCGGCCCAAGATACGCATTTCATCAATTTCAATATTTTCGCGGGCGGCAACACTGAGCTTGAGTATTTGCGTCATATCGGCGTGCTGGACGAGAAATTTAATCCCGTCTCCACTCAAGCCTTAAACCTGTCCCAATACCTGCAACAAACGGCTCAGCAGAACGCTGACGCCAATGCTTTAGTCAGTGTCCGCGGCCCTCAGGCAGTTACCGGAAATGATGGCAACAGCTACGTACCGGCCGATGTAGCGCTGCCTTATACCGTGTCGTTCACCAACCCAACCGAGGCTGGCGTCGGACAGTTGCGCTTGGTCAGCGAAATCGATGCCGACCTCGACATCCGTTCGCTACGTCTTGGCGACCTGAAAATCGGCGACATCAACATTCACCTGCCGGCAGACCGGACCAATTTCCAGGGCGATTTCGATTTTACCGGCAGCAAAGGCTTTATCCTGCGTGTCAGTGCCGGTATTGATGCGTCAACCCGAATTGCCACTTGGCTGTTGCAAGCCATCGATCCCGATACCGGCGAAGTCTTGCAGGATACGACGCACGGCTTGCTGCTTCCAGCAGCCGATGCTGGTGCGGCCAATGCCGAGCAACTGAAGAAAGGCTTTGTCAGCTATACCGTGCGCGCTTCCGAGTCGGCGCCGTCAAAAGCGGAAATCATTGCTTCGGCGCGTATTTTTGTCGATGCCGCGCCGCCAATCGATAGCGCCAAAAGCTTGGTGACCTTGGATGCCAAAGCGCCCAGCACCGTGTTGGCCGTAACTTCCCAAGGTAACGACGCGCAGGGCGCGCCCAGCTACGATGTCCGTTGGACTGCAACGGACGACGATAGCGGCGTGAAATCGGTTACCGTATACGTGGCCGAGAATGGCGGCGATTTCAAAATCTGGCTGCGCCAAGCCGATCCTTCGAAAACCCAGGCCATCTTTACCGGGGAGAGTGGTAAGAGTTATGAGTTCCTGGCCGTCGCCACCGATAAATCGGGCAATCGCGAGACAGCCTCTATCGTCAATGCCGTGCTGCCCGATGACGGCAGCCGCCAGGAAGTGCTTGATTCGCTGGGCGTGAATCAAAACTTGACCCAAACCGCCGAGTTCCCGCTGGCCGCCGCAGACCGCAGTTATGCAACCAATGCACTGTTCCAGCAAGCCAGCAGCCAGCTTCCGGGACAGGTTGCGACCGTGCAGAAATCGGATTTACGCTCCGTATTGGCGCCGTTCACCTTGCGCGGCTTTGCCGACGGCTACCAAACCAGCGCGGCCGACATCGGCGCCTTGGCGATGGTCGAATTGCCCGATCACAGCATTCTTGCGAGCGCCGGAAGCCTGCGCAATGAAGTGTTCCGTTACGGCAAAGACGGCGGCCGCAGCACTACGCCATTATTTACGCTGGATTCGCCTGTCGCCGATATGGCCGTCGATTCGCTCGGGCAATTGTGGGTAATGACCGGTGCCGAGTTGCTGCAAGTCGACGCGAACAGCGGCGTTGTCTTGAAACGCCTGCATGGCCCGGGGCAGGACCCATTAACGCATTCGCTGGCTATCCAGCCAACGACCGGCGACATCTATGTTTCGTCAGGAAACGGCATAGAAATTTTCCGTCCCGGCGAAACCGATGCGGCCAAAGCCTGGAAGCATTTCAGCAACCAGCGGGTCAGCGACTTGGCGTTTGGCCCGGATGGCCGTCTATGGGCCGTAACTTGGACCGGTAGCGAAGTGACCTCAGCCCAAGCCAACCCCACCACCGACATCATCAGCTTTCCAATGAGCGGCCGCACGGTAGGCCGCCCGGAGCTGGAATACCGCTTGTCCGGCGTGATCGACAGCATCGCGTTCGGCGCGAACGGTTCGCCGTTGGAAGGCTTGTTGATCGCTTCCAGCAACCTGCAACAACGCCCGGTGATCAATAGCTTGGCAAACGTGTCGCATAAAGCGTCGGTTTGGATGATCGAGCTTGCCGACAAGCGTGTCCTGCAACTGGCCGACGGCGGTACGCGCGGCGAAAGCATTGTTACCACAGCCGACGGCCGTATCCTGATTGCCCAAACCGGGCATATCGATGTGATAGCGCCGCGCAAAGCGCCGGTTATCAAAGCCATCACCGTGCCCGATGGCGCGTTGGTGCCGTTGCCGATGGCGCAGATCGGCGTCGTCTTCGATCAGGATATGTGGACCGGCGGACCCGGAATGGAAACGGCGGATCTTGCCAACGTACTCAATCCGGCCAACTTTACCTTAACCGTATTGGGCGCCAATGCCGGAGCCGTGATCACGCCGCAAAACATCCGCTGGGATGCCGCGACCAAAACCGCCTGGATTGATGTGCAAGGACTCGAAGCGGGCCAGTACCAACTCAACATCAGCAGCACTCTGCAAAACAGCGCCGAAATCCGTCTGGAACAAGGCTATGTCAGCACCTTCACGGCATTGTTCGACATGACCAGCCAGGTGCGGCTTGAGTTCAGCAACACCCGCGCCGACCGTGCGACCGGCGCAGTCAGCTACGATGTCAGTCTGACCAACATCGGTACGGATGACCTTAAAGGCCCGCTGACTTTACTGCTTGATCCGGGCCGTTATTTCGGCGATGCGATCGACAGCGCCAGCATTGGCGGCGGCGACCAATCGGATTTGTGGACCATTGATCTCAGCTCTGCCTTAGCGGCAAGCGGCGGAAAATTTGCCGTAGGCGCGACGATCACCGGCCAAACGATCAGCGTTATTCCGGCGAGCATTTTTGCTACCCGCGCCGGCATGGCGGACCTGGTTAAATTCAATCTGGGCCATGGCGTGTACGCCGTGCCCCAGTCTAACCTGCCTCCATCATTAAGCGTAGCCGGCATCATGGATGCCGATACCTTAAATGCTGCGACGGCAGGCCAGGCATGGACCGGGCAGATCGAAGCCATCGACCCGGACGGCACATTATTTTACTGGGAGTTGGTGCAAGCGCCTGCGGGAGTCACGTTGACGCCGCCGGCTGAAATCCTGCCGGCGGATGACGGTTATCATTCAGTGGCGACACTGAATTGGACGCCTTCGGCACTGGATGCGGCCAACAACGAGATTGTCGTGCGCGTGCAGGACAGTCGAGGCGGTGTCGCCACGCGTCTGTTCCAACTGCCCGTCATCGGTGGCAACAATGCGCCTGTAGTTGATGCTATCAACAATATTACCCTGAAAGAGGGCGAATCGCTCAGCCTGCCGATCGTCGCCGCCGATGCAGATGGCGATGCGCTGACCCTGATTGTCCGCAATTTGCCTGCGGGCGCAGTGTTCGACGCCGCCAGCGGGATATTGAGCTGGACGCCGGGTTACGATCAAGCCGGCGTCTATCAAAACATCACCGTGGTCGCCAGCGACGGCAAAACCATTGTCAGCCGCCAGTTCAACCTGACCGTAGAGCAAGGTTTTGCTAAGCCTGTTTTAGCGCCGGTTGTCCTGCAAACGCTGAGGGAAGGGGATAGGTACGCCCTGCAATTGGCCGGTCATGTCGCCGGCAGCGAAGCGCTGGCTGACGGAACCACAGTGACGCTGACCTACAGCGCGCCGTGGCTGCCCGGCGGGGCCAAACTGAACACCGAGACCGGCTGGCTTGAATGGACGCCCGATTATAACCAGCATGGCACCTTCCGTATCCCGGTCACCTTGACCGCAGTCTGGCATACGCCCGGCAGCGATCCGGTTATCACATCAGTCACTAAGGACATAGCCTTAAACGTGCTGAACGCCAACGGCGCGCCGGTATTCGATGCGGCCGAAACTTGGAATATCCTTGAAGGCCAGCCGCTGCAAATCAGCGTCTTCGCTTATGATCCCGATAACCCGGATTTCGAACCGCGTATCCGTTTTCAGCCCGGCGCTACGGCGACCGGCCCTGAAACCACTGCGGCAACGGTCAGCTATCAGGTAGCGGGCTTGCCGGAAGGCGCGACCTTTGACCCCGAAACTTTGGAGATTCTATGGAAGCCGGGTTTCAGCCAAGCAGGCACTTACAGCATCACCGTAACGGCAACCGATGACGGCGACCCTTCGACAAGCTCAGGGCAGGCTTCCGGTGTGCCCGCCGTCAGCCAGTTGGTGCTGCCGATTGTCGTCGGCAACGCCAACCGCGCTCCGGACATCGGCGACATCAGCAATGCGTTCGTCGATAAAGGTAGCGTGCTTGAAATTCCGGTTTCGGCAGTTGATGCAGACGGCAATCCCGTCCAGGTCAGCCTGTTGGGCTTACCCAGATTCGCCACCTACAGCCAAAATCCGTCCAGTGATGGGACAGCTTCCGGCCTGATCCGCTTTGCGCCGGGCGCCAATGACCGCGGCGACTACACGATTACTGTAGTTGCTCAGGATAACGGTGACGGCAATATCAACCAAGTGCTGACCCAAGCCAAGAGCTTTGTGCTGACCGTGCGTAGCGAAACCGAAGCGCCGGTCATTACCGCGCCGCGCCAAGTCGTTGCGATTGTCGGCCAGCCGTTGAGCGTGGCGTTGTTGGCGAACGACATGGATCAGGATGCCCTGACCTGGACTGCCAACGGCCTCCCCGTGGGCGCCGAAATACAAGAAGCCATCCAGTACGGCCACGCCACCCTAGCCTGGACACCAAGCGCCGATGACATCGGCTCCCGCGATATTGAACTGGTGGTCACCGACAGCGGCCTTGCGCCTGAAAATGCAGGCTATGTGCAACCTGACAACCCGGTGCCCAACGTCAGCAAGCACACCTTGCGCGTCGTTGTGCGCGCCGCCAATGCCGCGCCTGAAGTATTGGGCGTACAAGTCAACGGTTCGCAAATTACCGATACCGGTGCAAGCGCCCCGATTCAACTCAACGCCTCCGAAGGCGTGCCGCTGACCATAGAACTGTTCGGCCGCGATACCGATGCCGACCTGATCGACTGGGCCGCGACCGGCCTGCCGCGCGGCATGACGCTGGACGTAGTTAACGGCAATCTTGCCGTACTGCATTGGACGCCGGACCTGTTTGCAGCGCAAGACAGCAACACCGGCACAGCCGGCCAGTGGCGTTTTACCGTCCGAGGCAGCGACGGCGCGGCACAGTTCGAGCGCAGCTTTGAAGTGGCTGTTGCCAACGTCAACCAAACGCCTCGTCTGTTGCCGATGCCGTTGCAACTTGTCAACGAAGGCCAGACCGTTAATTTCACGATGCGCGCCGTCGATGCCGACAGCGACGCCGTCAACATGAGCCTGGTTTACGACAGCAACACGCCGTCCGGCGTAGCCTTCGACAGCGCCACCGGCTATTTCGAATGGACGCCTGATCAAAGCATCGTCAATAACGCGACCGAAACCAGCCATCCGTACAGCTTTACCTTCCGGGCCACCGACGGCAGCGCTACAACCACGCAAACCGTGCAAGTGCGGGTATTCGACAGCAACCGGTTGCCGCAACTGACCGTCACCAACCATGCGGCTGTTATCGGGCAGGCCTTAAGCCTGCCGGTTGAACTGGGCGCGGCTGTCAACAGCAATGGCATCACCGCAACCGACCCTGACGGTGCCGAGCAAACCGCCGCGTTGGCGATCAGCTTTGCCAACTTGCCGGAAGGCGCCAGTTACGATGCAGAAACGCGCCGCCTCAATTGGGTGCCCGGCCCCGGGCAGATCGGCGACTTTACCGTGACCGCCCAAGCCTCCGACGGCAAAAACACCGTGTCCAGAACTTTTACTCTGCGCGTCGTGGCCGATGCCTCGGCCAACCAACCCAAAATCACTGTTTCCACAACGCCGAGCACACCGGCCTTGCCCGGTCAAACCGTCATCGCCAGCGTCAGGGCCGATGCCTGGAGCGGTATTGCCGGCATCGTCGCCGAAGTGCGCGGCAGCGGCTTGGGCGACACCTGGCAACCGGTCGCGCTGGACAACGCGGGGCGCATGAAGTTTGTGCCTACCCAGCCGGGTTTGATTGAACTGCGGGTCACCGCCACCGATCGCGACGGCTTTGCCAGCAGCCAAACCCACACCGTCCGCATCAAGAACCCAGCCGATACCACAGCGCCGCTGTTGGCCTGGACGGGACAACTGAGCGGTGCCACCGTCGCCACATGGCCGGTCGAAATCAACCAAATGACTGTCTTGACAGCGGGCCTGGCCGATCAGCAATTGATGGGCTACAAACTGCAAATCGCCCCGGCCGGCAGCGATGCCTGGCAAACGCTTGCCGAGCATGCCGAGGCCGCCATTGACATCGATCAACAGCTCGACCTGATCAACATAGATCCGGCCCGGTTCGCCAACGGCGTTTACCAACTGCGCCTTTCAGCGTGGGACCTGACCGGCCGCACCACCGAAATTGAAGCCCGGCTGATCATCGACACCGCGCAAAAAGACGTGGGCAGGCTAACGGTCACCGACAACAACTATCTGCTTGCCGGCCACGCCTTGGCCTTTAACCGCAGCCTGGACACCACAGCCAATAATCAACAGACCGGCGATTTTGGCAACTGGCAGATAGCTCTGCTCGATACCGGACTGACTACCGACCAGCCTGCTACCACCGCAAGCGGCGCCACCGCTGCATGGCAAGAAGGCGCGCGTGTCTGGCTGCAAATCCCGGAAAACCTGTCGGATGCCGATGTCAATATGCTCAGCCTGAGCTTTACGCTGAACACCCGTAGCGAACGGCTGGGACAAGACCCCGGTGCGCCGCAAGTCTTTCATCCCGAGTTTACCGACTCCCAAGGCTGGCAACTGCAAGCGCATACCAGCGGGGTCGCCAATGCCGCAGAAAATCTGATGCGCCAAGGCAGCCATCTCTACGACCAAACAACAGGTTTGCCGTGGGTGCCGAGCTCATACACCCTGATTGCGCCCGACGGTAGCCGCTACGAACTGGATGCACAGGGCAAAATCGCCCAAGTCACCTTCAGCGACGGCGCGCAATGGCTGGTGTCCGATGCCGGTATCGCCGCCGTCAACGGCGACAGCAGCCAGCGCGTGGACATCCAGCGCGACAGCCAAGGCCGCATCAGCCGCGTTACCGGCCCCGATGCCCAAGGCGAAATTATCAGCACCGTCTATCGTTACGATGCCCAAGGCCGTTTGGAACTGGTACGCAACCTCAACGGTAACGATTTGGGCACGCCGATTGCCTACGACGAGCAAGGCAATCTGCTGACCGATACCATCACCGCCAAGCTTGGCGCAGCGGTTAACTGGCTGGGCGACAGCAGCGCCAATCAGTGGACCGGCGAACTAGCCGGTAACACCACATTGGCGTTCAATGTCCGCGCATCCGAACTGGCTTCCACCGTGCACACGCCCGGCGGTCAAGGCGCCATCATTTATGCGCTGGAAACCGAATTGCCGGAAGGCGCAACCGTCGAAGTCACCGGCGCCACGCTGATCGGCAATGCCACCATCAATGGTAAGAACACCCTGCTGGTGCGCGTGACCGAAGCGGGCGCCAAATTGATCCGCTTGACCGGCACGGACGCAGCCAACGTGCGCATCAGTGTCGCGGGCGACCTGAACCGCGACGGTTTAGTCGATGGTGCAGATAGCGCCGCTTGGCAACAAGCACAAAACAACAACCCCGCAGGCGATCTCAACAGCGATGGTCAAGTCAACGCCGTCGACCGCCAACTGCTGTACGCCAACATCGGCTTTAAAGCCAACCTGGCTCCGACCGCCGTTGCCGACGTAGCGCAAGGTAAAACCCACACCGACCTTGCCACAAAAATCAGCGTTAGCGCCATTGCCCAAGATAACGAGGGCGACAGCCTGTTCCTGCGCGTGCTCAACACCACCCACGGCAGCGCAAAACTCAGCCAGGACGGCAACAGCCTGATCTTTACCCCGGAAGCGGGTTACGCAGGCCAGGCCACGATTACCCTGCAAGCCGATGACGGCTATGCCGCAGGCGAGCCGATTGAGTTGAACATGAACGTCAGCGGTGCGGCACTGACCGCAATCCGCATCACCAACCTGGCCGAGCTGATCGCCATGCAAACCGGCCAAAGCGTGCGCATACATGTTGTCGGTGATTTTGCCGACGAACAAAACGTTGATTTAACCACCGGTTCCGGCGACTACCTAACTCTTAATACCCTGGATCTTAGCCCACTGGGCAAAGTCGGGGCGATTGCGATCACTGTCGACGATGCCCGCGACCTGGTTAGCGCCAAAGCCGCAGGTGCAAGCCTGATCGGCCTAAGCCGCACCGCAACGGATGAGCAACTGCAAACTTATACGATCCGTACCGTCGCGGCTATTAACGTCGCGCAGCCGGCGCAGCTTGATCCGCAAACCGGCAAATCCATCGATGCCACTGTACCGTTGACGCTAACGCCCGACGTGTACCCCAACTCACTCACCTTGGTGCCCGGAACGACCCGCCAACTGAAAGTCCACGTCATAGATCCCAACACCGGGCTCAATACCGACGTACACGAGGCGAGTCAAACCGCTTTTGCCGGTACTCCGGAAACCACAGAAACCTATGAAGATCCGGATACCGGTGAAATCACCACCTACGTCTATGCCGCCGTTCCCGCCGTGTTCAGCGGCACCCGCTATATCGTTTCCGATGACAGCATCGCCACCGTCAGCGATAACGGACTCATCACCGCCTTACGCGCCGGCAACGTCACTGTTTCCATTGTTCATTTAGGCAGCGTAGTTGATGCCTATGGCACCGTCAGCGAACAGGTTATCGGCCAAAGCGACATCCAACTGTCCGTGCAAGTCGCGCAGCTGACCGATAACGACCCGGCCAGCGCCACCCCGCAAAGCATCACCGTCAACGCCCAACAAGGAGCTGCCATTAGCGCCGAAACCGGGGAGACCGTATTGATCGGAAAAGATGCGCTGAAACAGGACACCCCGGTCTCGATCAGTCGTATCGACTTGGCTGCCGTCGATCCTGCGACCGCCCCTTTTGCCGCCCAAGCCGGCGGGCTCGAAGCGGTCGGGGCGTTCACGCTGGACATCGGCAACACAGCCAGCGCCTATCCGCTGCAATTGTCGATTCCGCTGCAAAACAGCGTGGATGTGCAAGCGGGCGATGAAGTCTGGTTCCTGCGTAAAGGCCAAGTCATTGCTCCAGGCAGCACCGCCGATAACCTTATCTACCAAGATACTTGGTGGGTCGTCGACAACGGCTTTATCGGCATTGACGCGAATGGCAATGCCGTCGCCAAAACCGCCAGCCCGCCGTATCCCGGCGCGGTCGAATCCGGTGAATACAGGGTTTATAAAAAACTGCCCGGCGTCATCGCTAACCCGTTCGAACTCATCACGGGCGTAGGCGATTTTATTACCTTTGGTGGGCCTCTTGGTCTCAGCATAAGCTTTAACGGTGGCTTGCGAGGATTTATAACCACCGCTGAAATGATTGGCATCGTTGCCACCATGTCATCGAACTGTTCAGCAGGCAGCTACCATTTTGGCGTGCCCCAGTTCGCCGACATCGACATCCCAACGGCAAATCAGCCGCCGGTCATTAACACCAGCGCCCAACTGCCGCCGGCGGTTACGCCATGGGGCACCATCGTCGTGCCCAATCTCTCCGGCGCTAATGTCAGCGATGCCGGCGTCTTCACCCTGACCGTCGCCAACGCCGACCCCGGTCAACTAACCGGCACGCTCAAACTGCGCGCCTTGTTTGCCGACGGCTCTTATCGCGACGTGCAGACCTTGGATAACGGAACCGTCGGCACAATCACAGTCGACACCGCCAACCTAAAAGACCAAGACGGCAAAGCCTTCGCCGTCGGCAGCGTCGGCTGGCAACTGGTGCGCGTCATCCCGGGCTACGTGACCGGCGATGCCCCGATCGAATTTGCCGGCAACACCCTGCGCCTGACGCCTAAAGCTGACATGGCGGCGACCTTGACCCGCACCGGCGTCGAATTCTACCGGCAGAACAAAACCGTAGGCCAAGTCAACCTGGTCAATAAAATCGGCACCGGACAACCGCTAGGCTTTGACGGCGCTTATCTTGCCGGCAACAAAGTCCAGCCTATCGCGTTCTCGACCGACCTCAGCCGCGCCTACGTCGCCGGCAAAGGTGTCGTTTACGAAATCGACCTGTTAACCTTCAAGCTGATCGACACCCTCGCCATACCCGGCGGCAAAAACATCGTCAGCCTCGCCTCCGTGGGCAGCCTGTTGATCGTCGGCGAAGGCCAAAGCTACGGCAACGGCTCCGGCAACAACCAGCTCTATGCCATGGACACCAATCCCGGCAGCTCAACCTACAACACCTTTAGATCGATCCAAGGCACCGGCATAGAGCAGAGCAAACTCGGCGTCGCAGGCATGACCGTAGGTCCCGACGGCCAAACCCTGGTCGTTGCCGTGCCGAAAGCGGCTAACAGCTTCAGCATCAATCCTAACGCCGAACCGGGCGATATCCTGGTGCTGGATTTCAACACCTTCAACTTCAACACCGGCGTCATCAAAACCATCATCAAGGTCGATCCGCCCAATGACAGCCGTAGCGGAAAAACGCCGCAAGTGATCACCGCCACCCGCGACGAAAACCGCTACCTGGTCGCCAACGTGTCCGATTACAACCGCGGCCTGTCCACACTAACCCTAAGCCGCGACGCCGACGGTATAATAACCGGCGCCAAACTGGAAGCCATCCCCCTGTCGCAACCGAGCGACAAAATTTTCATCGACCGCCTCGACATCCAGCGCGCGCAAAGCGCCGTACTGGTCGAACAAGACGGCGTCGAGTACGCGATAGTTTCCGACGACAACTATCACTTCTTCGACCCGTACTGGAAAGCCATGTATGAAGCGCCTACCTTTATCTTCACCCCGTCCGGCCCGCCGCTGGCCGTAGGAGGCTCGGCCTCCGCGAAAAAAGTCGCCGTCGGCGGCAAACTCGGCATCGTCAAAGACCCGTTCGGCAAACAAGGCAGCCCCGAATACCTGGGCGCCACCTTGCCGTTGGACGGTTACGGCATCGTCAACCTCAGCCTGTCCGAAGACGGCGCCGTGCTGATCGGACAACTGAAAGGCAGCTACAGCGGCAATATTCTCAGCGCCGAATCGTTAACGCAAAAGCCCAGCCAAAGCCACGCCTGGGACGTCAAAGCCCTGATAACCGCCGCCTTGGCCCAGCCGGCCCAGGATCGTCTGCGTAAACACATCAGCCTGAGCGCCACCCCCAACGCCGAACAAAGCATCGCCAGCCCCGGCAGTGAATTTAAAGGAACGCTAGGCACCGCGTTTAATCCTGAATGGATATTTGCTAACGCGGAAGGCAATATGGGCGATGTGATCGGTATCGATTTGAAAGAACAGGCCGCCAGACAATTGTTATTGAGTGAAGGAATATTTAGTGAAACTGTCGTTAAAACGCCTTTGGCTAAGCTGAGTTTACTGGATAAAGGATTCCTTACTGCTAGAATGCTGGAACTGTCAGACTTTTCCTTAGATCCACAACAGTTGGAATACTTTGCAGGAAAAGCTCCTGGAGAAAGTCCTGCACTAAAATTGCTGGTTACAAATGGAAATTCTTCATCAGCCAGTTCAACTATTATTTCTCGCCAATCGGCAGATGCGAGCAATGTTCAAAGTACCATAGATGCCAACTTTAAAGAGACAGGCATATTATTTTTTATACCTAATATCACAGATGAGAAAAACTCGGGGATACCTTCTGATATAGAAAAACTACGCGCGGGGCAAACCCTGGCCGATAAGTTTGCCCAACTTATTTTTCACTTCAAAGATGAATCCAATCCAAATTCTGCTGTATCAACCCAGCCGCAAGACAGTAAGGGTATCGTATTTGTCACCGCTAAAGATTATGCCTCTACCGCCAATGCCTTTGTTGGTGACAGGCCGTTGGACAATCCTGGTTATTCGCAATTTTTGCTGAAAGGGGGAATTGATACGGCAAGCGCGGATTTACTCGACGTAGCTCGCGTTGAGCAAAGGCTTAAATATCTAGGGTATGCTTCCGTTGATGCTACCACTGGCAAGCCTGTTCAAGAGATAAAGGTTGATGGTAAGTTTGATAATAATGAGCAACAGGCGCTCAATCTGTTTGAGACAGTGGTGCGCTACACTTCAAAAATTGGCGAAGGAACAGCTACGGGTTCAGCTTCAGCTACTAAGTATGGAATTACTATTAATGTTAGTTCAATACAGGTTAAGGTTCAGTACAGAATTACATTATCAAGTAGTGGTATACCTGTTTTTGAAGAGGTGCCTGGTAGTTTTGAAGCGTTGTCGCCTGTGATAACTGAGACGGGAACTAGAACAGGGGGATCAGTACAACAACTGGATGATTTCAGGGCTAAAGTTATCAAGATGGCAGCAACTAATGGGTTAGATATTGCAATTGGAAAAGCTAAACAACAGGCATGGCTAGCGGCAGGCCTAAGTAGTGAAACGGATAACTACGGCATAGATGGCATTATTGAACATCTGGATAGTGGTAGCGATATTGCTGCAAGAACGCAAACTGCACTTACGCAAAATTGGCTTAACGCTTACAACGCACCACATTGGATACAGTTTTTTGCAAATACAGGCAGCACTTATGCAGCAACAAATGCTAAATTAGGAGTGACCGCCTGGATCAATCAACAAACTGGCGATCTTTCTACTAACGGGCATGTGTTTGGCACGAGTTGGGTGTTTGACCTAATGGCTTTGTCGGCTAAAACTGCTCAAACACAAGGCAGGACACAACCGTTGCAATTCGCTGGTAGCGGTAAGTTAGGGGTGATGCTAGAGCTTGGCATCAATCCAAACTATATTTCTGGCGGAGAAACTGGCAATCAAAGCGGGATAGATGGTAACGAGTGGCTATTGGGCTTATCTGATATTAATAGTGTGGATTTGCTAAGTGTTACGGCAAGCAATGCCACAGGTGCTACGCCGTTGCAAAAGCTTAAATATGTGCTAGAACAAAAAGGGATACTTTCAAGCCTAAGCAATGGTAAGTGGGATTCTGGTGTTGCGCAGCAATTGGCTGATCTATTGCAATACACCAACCGAGCACCAGCTTCAGGAGCATCTTCATCTGGTAATGCTGAATCAAATCTGCAAGACCAAGCCCTAAAAGACTTTTTAGCAGTTTATGCAGCAACGATGAATGATAGTGTTTCGAATAATGGTTCGCTTGATGAAAATAATCAGCTTGCCATGATTGTAAATGCCAATGCAGCAAAGATTCAACAAGCACTTTTTGGGAATGGTCAAACTGGTGGATTAATTGATAATGAAAACTTACTGTTAGGAGGGTTAGGTTCTAAACAGGGTAGCTTAGGTTCACAATTAACAGCGGACTCTTTAGCGGCAATAATAGGTTATTCAAGAGGTTTTGTATCCGATTGGGTGCAGCCACTTAATGATGCCATGAAAAAGTTTGGCCTTAATACGACAAACCGTATTGCTGCTTTTATGGCGAATATAAATGCAGAGTCATTTGGGCTAAGGTCAACTACTGAATACTTAAGTGATGCTCAAGCTGGGTTTGATTATTATACTGACAGGATAAATAAAGGCATTTCAACTAATGGAAATACAAGCATCCAAGATGGCGCAAACTATAAGGGTAGAGGGCTTATACAGCTTACTTGGAGAGATAATTACCGCACAGCGACTGTTAACCTAAATGCTGCCTATGGTGCAGGTACCTATGATCTTGAAACAAATTATTTAGATGTTTCAAATGACAAAAACGTGGCGGCTAGAACTAGCGCTTTGTACTGGAACAGTCATCATTTAAATAACAGGATGGATGTAAATAACCCTGTCGATGCAGATTTTCAAAAGACATACATAACGATCAGAGGGGCTGGGAAGCCTGCGCAGCAGAATGATCCTAATTCAGAATACAATCAAGAAAAAAGGGAGAGGACTAACGATTGGAACAACATACTTATGTCTATAAAGGATCAAAACGCCTATGGCAACATGGGCGACCTACTTAAAATAGTAGGAGTTCAGGCTACGAATAAAGATGGATACAACACAAAATTCGGCATCGCATTAAACAGCCGCATACTACAGCCAATAGAACCGCGTCATTTATTGGCGGCTGAAACTAATATGACGGAGAATGAACTCTCCACAAATCAGAGTTTAAACGATTTGCTGAGTGATTTTGATATTCAAACAGGAGAGATTGACATGTTGCTAGTAGATACCAACTATGTGGATACATTACCTACACAAGCAGCTACAGTGCTGGTAGCGACCTCAAATGCAAAAAACAACCCAGACCAGTTGTACGGCACAGTAGGTGTTTGTTTGCCGGCTTCTAGCAATATACATAACCAATTTGATGGGAAAAATAGTTTAGGATTGGATAGAAATAACCTAACGCATTATGGGTTTTATTATCTTTCAACTATTACTGAAGCAGGTGCCGCATTTAGTTATAAGCATTCTCCGCTAGCCATGGAAACTGATTATGATGCTTGGGCTAAAGTAGTAGAAACGGCTGAAATTCAGCTATTAGAACTACCCAAGCATGGCACTATAAAGCTACAGAATAGGGACACGGGTAACTTTGATTTAGAACCAGTTTTGGATCGATTTATTTCCGATGATGTTTATGGTTATAAGCCTGATAGCGGCTATGTAGGTCCCGACAAAGTAGTGTTTTTAGTAAAAATGGGTGATTACAAAGTAAAGGTAGTTTATTACCTAAAAGTAGTAACGACTGAATTAACTAGGAGTGATATTAAAAATGGTTACAAAAAATATTGTCCAAAGACGATATGGCAAATATCCAATTTCTCCGACGGAATGCCGAATATAACTACCCTAGACAGCCCAATAGCCAACATCACTGATGGTACCTATTCTCTCAGTCTACCCACCGCTTTTACAGTTTATGATTATCTCACTCCTGCGGTAACTTTCGCCAATCTTACTGGCGCCGCCGTCGGCGAAGCAAAAGGCGAGGGCGCAGCCGCCACTATAACCCTCGACACCGACGCCGCCGGTCACGGCTGGTACATCGACTACACCCCGTACCTGAACGAAGACTTCCTGCCGACCAGTAACCCTAACGAATGGGTCGCCAAGGAGGGTAGCGCGGCGGCTGGCAAAATGGACATGCTGTCGGTGCTGTTGCACGAATACGGTCATGCCTTAGGCTTGGCGCACAGTGCCGATGCCCATGACTTCATGGGCACCACGTTAACTCCCGGTATGCGGCGGTTGCCGTCGTCCGACGAGTTGGCGCTGATGGCGCAACTGGTGGCCGAAGCCAAGCAAAACTTGGCCGGATCGGATAGCGCGGCGCTGGCCGACAACGGCACCGCGCCATCGCCGATCCCGACCTTGCCGCTGGGTGCCGGTTTCGGCATCTCCTTCCTTGGCCTGACGCGCCGGAATACTAATAGGGGCAGCCGCCTATCCGCCAACGCGCCAGTGCAATACGACATCGCCGCCAATCCG
This sequence comes from Methylobacter sp., assembly GCF_004322395.1. Classification (GTDB taxonomy): domain Bacteria; phylum Pseudomonadota; class Gammaproteobacteria; order Methylococcales; family Methylomonadaceae; genus Methylobacter_A. Next base: position 10,247 of record NZ_SCTW01000155.1, on the reverse strand, counting down.
GCCCTGGTCAACGGCAAACTGGAAAGCGCCGATGGCTGGGAAACCACCGGCAACGTCGTTGTCAATCCTTTGATAGGCTCAGGACAGACGGGAGGCGAGGCGGTATTCAGCGAAGTTTCTGGCAGCCAAACCCGCCTGAACCAAGCCTTTATGCTCGGCGAACACGACCGCTTCCTGTCGTTCACGATCTCTGCTGCACTGGGCGACCAGGCCGACGGCCCCGACGACGCGTTTGAGGTGGCCTTGCTCGACGCCAACACCGGCGTGTCGCTGTTCGGCGCGACCGGCTTGAGTCGCAACGACGCCTTCCTGAACCTTCAGACCAACGGCGAGGAACACAAAGCCTCCGGCATCACCCGGATCGACAACGCCGACGGCAGCCGGACTTATCTTGCTGATCTTGGCGGCATTGCCGCCGGCACTGCGGTCAACCTGTCTTTCGACCTGATCGGCTTCGGCCAGGGCAGCGAGGCGAGCAACAGCCGCATCACCGTGCGCGACCTGCGTCTGGGCGTGCCGCAAACTGCCGATGACAACGTCACGCTTGCCGAAGACACCCCAACCGTCATCGACGCGCTGGGCAACGACCTCAACTCTCTCCAACCGGGTTTTGTGCCGGTCATCGTCGACGGCCCGGCCCACGGCCAGGTCTCCGTCAACGCCGATGGCAGCTTCAGCTTCACCCCGGCATCCGATTGGTACGGCGAGGATACTTTCACCTACAAACTGAGCGACGGCCGGGTCGATTCCAACCTGGCTACCGTGACCTTGACCGTTACGCCGGTTAACGATGCGCCGACCGCAGGCGACCAAAGCCTGAGCACCGATGAAGACACTGCGCTGACCGGCAGCTTGCTGGCCGCGGCCGCCGACATCGACAGTACCGCGTTACAGGCCAGCGTAGTCGCTGGTCCCCAGCACGGCCAAGTCAGCGTCGCCGCCGATGGCAGTTTCACCTATATCCCGGACGCCAACTACAACGGCACCGACAGCTTTACCTATAAAGTCAACGACGGCGACCCTTCGACTCCGCTCAGGACAGGACTGGATTCCGCCGTCGCTACTGTGCTGTTGACCATCGTGCCGGTCAACGACGCCCCTGTAGTTAGCCCGATTGCCGCGACCCTGCTCGAAGACGGCCGCATCACGTTGAACTTGCAAGGTAGCGCCAGCGATGTTGACGGTGACCCGCTAACCGTGACGGTAGGCGAGCCTCAACACGGTCAATTGATCAAGAACGACGACGGCAGTTATACCTACCTGCCGGTAGACGACTACAACGGCGAGGATAGCTTCAGCTATTCAGTCAGCGACGGCCGGCTGGATTCCGGCCCGGCCATCGTGCGCCTGACCCTCACTGCCGTCAACGACGCCCCGGTCGCCTTGGACGACAGCGCGACGCTGGATGAAGACCGCAGCATTCAGCTCGCCATTATGGCCAACGATGTCGACATCGACAGCACCGCGCTGAACCTGGTGATCGTCAGCCAACCGTTGCACGGCCTGTTGGTAGTCAACGCTGACAACACCGTCAGCTATACGCCGCTGGCAAACTGGAGCGGCGAAGATAGCTTCAGCTACCAACTGAACGACGGCGATCCTTCGACTCCGCTCAGGACAGGCCTCGACTCCGGCATCGCCACCGTCCGTCTGATCGTCAACGCCGTCGCCGACGCGCCTACCTTAGTGCTGAGCGACGTACCCGGCGCCAGCCTAGAACGCTTCCGCACCGATTGGGACAGCATCAGGAACCGTAGCCACGAGGCGGCTCATATCGAACAACGCGAACTGGAAGGTTGGACAGTAGTCGCCCGGCCAGAGCACGATCATCATAAAGATCATGATGACTGTCACGAACAGGACGGACACGACCGGCACGACAACGGCAACAGCCGCTTCATCGTGTGGAGCCACGGCGACAGCCTCAAGGATGCCCAAGGTCAACGCCGGACCGTTTACGCGGCCAGCGGCAGCGGTAACTGGCTGGAACTTGGCAACACCAACGGCGAAGGCCATGAAACACGGGGCATCGAACGTCGCATCGACACGATCGCCGGCGCGATCTACACCCTGAGCCTCGACCTGGCCGGCCATCCGGGCTACAGCGCCGACACGACCCGGATCGGCATTTATGTCGACGGCGTCAAGATCGGCATGGACGACAGCATCAGCCCAAGCAGCGCGCTGAACTGGCAAACTCGCAGCTTTAGCTTCATCGGCAGCGGCGGCCCGCAGACCATCCGCATCGTCAGCGAAGCCGATTCCGGCCAAGCCCACGGCGGCATGATGATCGACAACATCGCCTTGAACGAAACCCTTCAGGCCAACACCGGCTTCGAGGACGGCGCGATACCATTGTCCGCGATCGGCGCCCTGTTACAGGACACCGACGGTTCCGAAACCTTGACCTTGGCCATCGGCGCGATTCCGGTCGGTGCCACCTTGACCGACGGCGTCAACCGTTTCACCGCCAGCCTGGGTAGCGACATGACCGATGTGACCGGCTGGAATTGGGGTAGGCTCGCGATCCTGCCGCCCCAAGATTTTAACGGCCAATTCGCCCTGAGAGTCATCGCCACCGCCACCGAGCAAGCCAACCGGTCCCAGGCGACCGTCGAAGCTTCCCTCCAGGTCACTGTGTTGCCGGTCAATGATGCTCCGGTCGCCAACAGCGCCAGCTACACGCTGAACGAAGGCGGCAGCGTCATCATCGACTTCGCCGGTCTGATCGGCGATGTCGATGGCGACGTACTGAGCTTGAGTTTCACCCAACCCAAGCACGGCAAACTGAGCAAAAACGCCGACGGCACTTACACTTACACGCCGAAGCGCGAATTCTCGGGCACCGAGACCTTCACTTACACGGTTTCCGACGGCCAGCTCAGTACTACCGCCAGCATCACCTTGACCGTACTGCCTAAAAAAGACCACGACGAAGACCATCATGATCACGGTTGGCATCATGGTTTCGAACATAGTGAGCACAAAGGCTACCAAGGCTACGACGAGCACCGGGGCGCTACGATCATCGTGCAGTCTGCCCATAACGATGACAGTCAACAGCATGACGACCGGCAAGGTACGATCCCCATTAACCGGCACAGCAGCTTGACGACCGACCAAATCGATTGGACAGGCCAAGTACCGAACCTAGGTAAGCTGAAAAAAGACGATTGGGTTGCGGAGTTATTGACCGACCAGCCCAAGGAGCAAAGCCTAGCAGAGTTGACGGGCTTGGTAGTGAAAATCAAGTGACAAAGATGAGGTCGCTACCGCCTGCTTTACCGACCGGACAGGGCGGACAATGGGGTGATGGCTCCGATAATTATGTGAGAGCTTGGGGTCTTAATTCTACTTTGTCAGATTATACGCAAGCTCGTCATACCTGCCTGGATTCCGGCACAAATCTGTCTGGAACAGATTTATGAAGGGCATCAGGCTGGATAGCCTGAAGTGACCCGATAGAGCGCGTAGCGAATCCATGCCGGAATGACGATCTTGGATTGTGTGATCATGAAATATGACCAAAGGCTGAGAAAAAACGCGTCTTTTAAAATAGATTGGTTTGACCAGCATTTGTATGAAGCTATACTTGCAGTGTCTGTACAAACGGTGCATAATTTAATTATTAGTTTGGAGATTTTTTATGAACACAGTAACCATCAAGGAAAACCGTCTTAACATACGCTGTGATAATCATGCCCGGCAGATGCTTAATAAGGCAGCCGCCTACGCGCATGTGAGCATTTCTGAATTTGTACTCTCTCATGCTTTAGCTTCTGCAGAACATGTGATTCAAGAGCATGAGTCGATCACTTTAAAGCCCGAAGACTTTCAAGCTTTTCTTGCTGCTCTTGATGAACCTGCTGAACCCAATGCAGCTTTAAGCCGTGCATTCAATCGCCATAGTGAACAGGTTAACCGTTGACGGGCTATATTATCCGTGCTCACGATGGAACAATGGATGCGAAAAGATTTAATTGCGGTCAGTCTGCCCTTAATGACTATATCCGTCGCTATGCCTTACAGGATATCAGACGTGATCTTGCTAGAGTTTTTATTGCTTCGCCAGCAGATGATTTGAATTGCTTGGCGGGTTTTTTCACGTTGAGTGCTGGCAGCATCAATTGTTCAGCCTTACCTGAGAAATTGGCTCGTAAACTGCCTTGTTACCCTGTGCCAGTGGCGTTAATAGGCCGTTTAGCGGTCAATCAAGCCTTTCAAGGCAAAGGACTTGGCTCAATCTTATTGGCAGATGCATGTCAAAAAGTAAAACAAGCAAGAGACACTTTGGCTGTGGTTGGTATCATTGTTGATGCAAAAGATGATTCGGCTGCGGAATTCTATCGTCATTTTGGATTTATCGAATTATCAGGTAGGTCAGATCGTTTATTGCTGCCTGCTACGGCTTTTTGTCGATGAACAACGAAAAAAGTCGAACTTTTGAAAAATCACACCCGCGCCAACCGGGCGACAGGCGAAGTCAGCTACGATGTTAGCCTGACCAACATCGGTACCGACGACCTCAAAGGCCCGCTCACTTTATTGCTTGATCCGGGCCTTTATTTCGGCGATTCTACCGATAGCGCAAGCATTGGTGGCGGCGACCAATCGGATTATGGATACTTGACCTTAGCGCCGCCTTATTATCAGCGGCGGAAAATTCGCCGTAGGTGCAACGATTACCGGGCAAACCATTACCGTCATCCCGGCGAGACTCTAATAGCACGTCAACCTTATTAGTGCAGGCTCAAAAAGCGCTTAATTTCAAAGAAGGAGAATTTACCATGTGGATTCCTGATCTATCAACGCATCCCATTGAACAACCAGCGATTTATCTGGCGGCCAATACCCAGACAGTCCAAATGGGGAGGGAAGTTGTACTTCATAAATTGGGCGTATGTAGCGCAATCAACGGGCCAGCTAATATTTATCCAACTTTGGATGCAGGAACGTATAGTTTTCAATATTTGAATCAAGATCTTAATATTAATCCAGACAGTAGCGAACGAACCGATATTAGTGTTCGAATTATTGAGCAACCCAAACATGGTCGCCTAGTTCAGAAATACTCTGAAGCCATTGATTACACACGGAATCATTACCAATATATCCCGGATGTCGATTACGGCGATTACGACTATTTTGTGATGGAAGCCAAAACGGGCGATATTACCGTACAGATTTACTACACCATGTCGGTTGGACTCTCCGGTGAGCCAACCTACGCAATTGGCGAAAACGGTGAAAGAATTGACGATGTCGAGCGCTGTGCAAAGCCCTATTGGAAAATATCTCAACCTTCCAGTACCTCTCCAGCCCAACTTACTTACACCCTAAACTTGCCAGCGGGTTTGGCTGGTTACGACTACGTCAGCCCTGCTGTGACTTTTGATAACCTCACAGGCTCCGCAGTTGGCGAAACCAAAGGTGAAGGCGCTACCTCCACCATCACCCTTGACACCGACGCCGCACTACGGCTGGTACATCGACTACACCCAGTACCTCAGCGAAGACTTCCCGCCCACCATAACCCGAACGAGTGGGTCGCCAAGACGGGTAGCGGCGCCGCTAGCTACAAATCTAATCAAGAGTTTTTGCATGTACATCAGCAGAGTATTAAGTCTTCAAAAAATAATTTTGATAATAAAACCAGCCACTTCTTTTAATAAGATTCGCCATTGGCGAATGATGCTGGTGATTAGCCCGTTTTTATGTAGCACAGCGCATGCGGAGACGTTATCTTCCTTGTTAGACATGGCGCGAATCAATGAACCCGCGTATCTGAGCGCCAAGGCCGCCGTACAGGCTGCCAGGGCGCGAACGGATCAGGCATTGGGCGGCTTGCTGCCGCAAATCAATGTGACTGCCAGTGTGAATTTCAACAAGCGGAATTATATTACTCGTAGCACAGAAGTTCCGCCTGCGCAGGATAAGTATGATAGCGACTCTGAACAAATAAGCCTTACGCAGCCGATCTGGAAACGTCCAAGTTATATTGGCCTGCAGCAAGCTGAAACTGCAGCCTTTCAGGCAGAGCAGCAATTAGCGAATACCGAGCAGGAGCTTTTGGCAAAGGTCGTTTCTGTGTGGCTTGATTTGTTGGCTGCCCGGGATCAGGTACTGTTTACTCAACGGCAGATTGCAGTTGCCCAACACCGATGGGAAGAGGCGAAACGCGGCTTTGAGCTTAATTACATAGGCAGGCCGGAGCTTGAGGAGGCTGGGTCAAAGCAAGATCAGGCCATGGCTGAAGAGGTGTCTGCCGAGACGGATTTAAATCTTAAACGTGCGGCATTAGAGCAAATTGTCGGTAATGTCGATCAAATCACCCCAACATTCATGCGAGCAGATGCCGAGCTTGCCGACTTGAGCAGTGAAAAACTCAACGCTGTGTTAGAAAATGTAGAATCCGGAAATCACAATATATTGGCAGCCATACAAGCTCATGAAGCGGCTTCACATGAGGTTCGCAAGCAGCAGGCAGGACACCAGCCTACTCTGGATTTGGTCGCCAGCTATGGAAAAAATAGCCAGCCGGTCGGCGGTTTTCCCGGACAGGCGGGCTATGACATTATGCTGGGAACCGTTGGCTTACAGCTCAATATGCCTATTTATTCCGGCGGTACTCAGACGGCTAAGGTAGATGAGGCCGTTGCGCAAAAAGAAAAAGCCCGTTTCGATATTGATGCGGCAAGAAACTTATCGATTTTATCTGCCAAGCAGGCGTGGTATGGCTGGTATTCCGCTTACTCAAAAGCCCGTGCCGCCGGACAGGCGATCAAGGCCGCAAATTCAGCATTGCTTGCGGCGGCAGTTGCGAGCCGTAATGGTTTGAAGTTTGAAACAGCCGTCCTGGAAGCGCAGCAGAAGCTATCTGAAGCGCAACGCGACTACAGTAAAAGCCGCTATGATCAGGTTGTTAATTTTGTGAAATTAAAATCCGTTATGGGTATTTTGCTAAATGAGGACATTGCGGCTTTAGATTCCCTTTTTGTGGAGATGCCGGCAGGTGTTAGCGTGTCGGAAACGGATAAAGTCCTGACGGAGCTTGTCGAGTGAATCAATACGCGCAAGATGACGGTTTAACTCTGGCAGATCAAGGGGCATCGCCTTGGGATGCTTTTGTTAATGCCAATACATCGAATGAATTGTGCCAGGCTTGGCTTGCTTTGATATGCGAACAGATTCCAGGCGCAAGCGCGGCAGCGGTATTGGTTGAAAATCAGGAAATGCAAATTTATGTGCCGATGGCCGTTTGGCCAAAAGCAAGTCCAAGCATGGGCAGGCTGGCAAAAATAGTGGAGATTTGCTTGCGGGACCGGCGCGGTGTCGTTCAATCGGCCGCTTTAGCGCAGCAAGCTGAAGATGGACCGGATCAGCCTGATTTGGCTCATTTAACCCAGATTGCTTATCCGATTATTTTAGAGCAGCGAGTGAGTGCGGTTGTTGCTGTCGAAGCCGATTGTGATGTTGATGATGTCAACAAGATATTTCGCGACATTCATTGGGCCAGCGCCTGGCTGTCGGGCTTGCTTACCGGGCGGGAACTGGAAGATGCAATAAATGCCAAGTCTCATGTCGGCTCGGTATTGGAAGTCATTGCTGTCGTTTTGCGCCATGGAAAATTGCAGCAGGTCTTATTCGAAACGGTCAACGAACTGCGGCAGCGTCTTGATTGCGCAAGGGTTGCGATAGGGCTGGTAAACAACGACAACGTCAAGTTGACTGCGCTATCGGAAGCTGCGGCCTTTGAGAAAAACACGTCGCTTGCCAAAGCTTACCTACACGCCATGGAAGAGGCTTACGATCACGGCAAGATGGAACTGCTCAACATGAGTTCCGAGACTAGTCATTTCCCAATGCATCGCGAGCTGATGCAAATATCCGGCTCCAGGTCTGTTATTTCCTGTCCGCTTTTTGAGGGCGGGCGCAGTATGGGCATCCTTATTTTAGAGTCGTCCGGTAAAGCTTTTGACGATGCGAAATTGGTCTGGCTGGATGCTTTTGTTGCGATGGCCGCCCCGATTATTTCGCAGCGCAAAAAGGCGGAACAAAATGGCTGGGTACGTTTGGCGGATGGAGCTAAATCAATACTGGCAAAGCTGTTTGGGCCGCGTTATTTGATATGGAAAGCGGCAACGGCATCATTGGTTATATTGTTGGCGATTTTATTGTTAGTGCATATCGATTATCGAGTGACTGCAAAAACTGTCATTGAAGGCGAGATACAACGCGTCGTATCGGCTCCATTCGACGGGTTTGTTGGTTCAACTTATGTCCGTGCAGGCGATACGGTAAAGCAAGGGCAACTGCTGGCCACGTTAGATGATCATGATCTGATGATCGAGAAGGCGCGTTGGTCAAGTGAGCGCGATCAGTACGATAACCGTCTGCGCGAGGCTATGGCGACCCATGATTTGGCGGAGGTGCAGGTACTGGGAGCCCAGTTAAACCAAGCTGAGGCTGAACTAAATCTGGTGACTAAAAAGATTGAGTATGCGCATTTGATCGCTCCTTTTGATGGATTGGTTGTATCCGGTGATTTAAGCCAGCAAGTTGGAGCGCCGGTCGAGGTTGGCAAGAAGTTATTTGAGATTGCGCCGTTGCAGAGTTACCGGGTGATTTTGCAAATAGACGAACGGGACATTCGCCATATCAAGATAGGGCAGACGGGAATGCTGGTCATTACAGGCATTGCCGGGGACGCAATGCCGCTGACAATACAAAAAGTGACCCCCGTTGCAACGGCGGAAGATGGGAAAAATTTCTTCAGAGTCGAAGCGAGCCTTTCCGATGCGTCTACACGGCTGCGTCCAGGCATGGAAGGCGTAGGGAAAGTTGTTACTGATCGGCATTCATTGTGGTGGGTGCTGATTCATAGTTTTACCGATTGGTTAACGCTGACGTTGTGGACTTGGATGCCATGAAATTATTTTGTCCACGAAAAGCACGAACATTAATAAATAAATCGATGTGTTGTGTTTATTTAGTCATTTCCCAAAGAGTGATGGTCTACAGTCTGGAATCTCTATGAGTATTTTTGTGTCTTTCGTGTTTTTCGTGGACAAAGAGCCGTTTTTCCAGATGACGTACTATCCATGACCCGCAGCATCTTTAGTTCCTCATGGCATAGCGTTGCCGAGTTAAAACCGCGTTTGGTTCCGCAAGCGCGCGTGCATCGCCATGTCTATCGCAGCCAGGTTTGGTATGTGGTGCAGGACCAGACCGGCGGGCGATATCACAGGCTTTCTCCGGGAGCTTATGCGCTGGTAAAGAGAATGGATGGCGCGAAATCCGTCCAAACGTTGTGGGAGCTTGCCAACACTGCGGGTGAAGAGGATGCCTGTACCCAAAACGAGGTTGTCGATTTATTAGTGCAAATGCATGCGGCAGACCTATTGCAAGTTGATTCTGCGCCGGATCCGGTAGCGCTGTTTCAACGATATAACAAAAAACGCATTGCCGTCTTGAAGCAATGGTTCCTTAACCCGATGAGCCTTAAGCTGCCATTGGTCGATCCCAATAATTTTCTGTCGCGCTGGGCGCCAAGCTTGGCTTGGCTTTTTAGCACGACGGGCGCTTTGCTATGGCTGGCAGTGGTGTTTCCCGCACTGTTTCTGGCAGCTCAGCATTGGTCCGAGTTAACTAATAACTTATCGGATAATGTGCTGTCGTCAAGCAACCTGATGGTCATGGTTCTGGTTTTTCCGGTCGTTAAATTGCTGCATGAATTGGGGCATGGCTTTGCAACTAAAGTATGGGGCGGTGCAGTGCATGAAATGGGCGTGATGTTTCTGGTCTTTGCCCCGGTACCGTATGTGGATGCGTCATCGTCAGCGGCGTTTCCTTCAAAATACAGGCGCGCCATGGTGGCCGCTGCCGGCATGTTGGTTGAACTCTTCCTAGCTGCGCTGGCGCTGTATGTTTGGTTGCTGATTGAGCCGGGCATTGTTCGTGCGATGGCGTTTAATGTGATGGTGATTGCGGGAGTTTCTTCACTGGTGGTAAACGGCAATCCATTGCTGCGCTATGACGGCTATTATATTTTCACCGATCTGGTTGAGATTCCTAATCTTGCCCAGCGCGGGCAAAAGTACCTGACCTACTTGTGGGATCGGCATGTCTTTGGCGCGTATGATATAGCCCCTTCTCATGAGACCGAATCGGAACGGCTTTGGCTGCTTTGTTACACTCCGCTGGCATGGCTGTACCGTACTTTCGTGACGGTGTCCGTCACTCTATTT
>NZ_SCTW01000036.1 GCF_004322395.1 Methylobacter sp. | reverse complement strand
GTGCTGCAATCACTTGTTTGGTTTTGAAATACTGATAGATGGTGCCGATAGCTTTAATCCCGGCGGTTTCTTTAATATCGATCAACGATGTATTGAAATAACCTTTTTCGGCAAACAGTGTTAAGGCCGCTAGCAATATCTCATCCTGCACTTCAGATTTTGTCTGAATATCTTTTATTTCCTGATCCATGTTCTTCTTTCACAGCTGATTCAATGCGCTGTATTATGTTTTAGTGAAAACCCAAATGGTCTTTTTTTATTTTACAGACAACACTGCCAGTGCCGCCCTTAAGTAATTAATCATCGACCATAATGTCAATGTTGCTGCAATATACAACAAACCGTAACCGCAATAATTTATCGGTATGCCCCATATATCGTTACGATATAACAACATGCCTATCGCCAGCATTTGCGCCGTGGTTTTCCATTTACCTAATTGGGAAACTTTAACGTGCGCCCGCTGGCCGATTTCTGCCATCCATTCCCTAAGCGAGGCAATGGTGATTTCCCTACCGATAATAACTGCGGCAGGTATAGCCAAATAAGGACTGGCCTGCTGCTGAACGATTAGCACCAGAACCATAGCCACCATTAGCTTATCCGCCACCGGATCTAAAAAAGCTCCAAACGGAGTTTCCAACTGCATTTTCCTGGCAAGATATCCATCCAGCCAATCGGTAACTCCTGCAAGTATAAAAATCAGCGTAGAAGCAAAATTTGAATATTCCCAGGGCAGATAAAAAACCACTGTTATTAACGGAATTAACGCAATTCTTAGCAGCGTCAAATTTGTCGGTAAATTAAATTCAATTGTCATCGTGATGATGAAATAGTTCGTAAATCCGTTGTGCCAATTGACGGCTTATGCCATCCACACTGCAAAGTGCATCCACGCCAGCCTGTGAAATACCTTGCAGCCCCCCAAATTGTTTCAATAAAATCTGCCGCCGTTTAGGCCCCAATCCTGGAATGGCTTCCATCGCCGATTGTTTTTTAGCTTTACCTCGGCGTTGTCTGTGTCCTGTTATCGCAAACCGATGCGCTTCATCGCGAATATGCTGAATCAACAACAGTCCGCTGGCTCCCGGTTTTATATCTATCGGCTGATCCTGATCCACCAATATCAGCTTTTCCATGCCGGGTTTTCTATCCGGCCCTTTTGAAACGCCGACTATCATAACATTGTTTATGTCTAATTCCGCCAATGCCTTTTGCGCCTCATGCACCTGACCTTTGCCTCCGTCTATCAGCAATATATCCGGCGCAGCATGTTCGCCCTGTTTTAGTCGCTTAAAACGCCTGAAAACCGCCTGATGTATGGCTGCATAATCGTCGCCGCCGGTTATACCTTCAATATTAAACCGGCGATAAGCTGATTTTACCGGCCCTTCCCGATCAAAAACCACGCAGGATGCAACCGTTTGATCACCTTGAGTATGGCTAATATCGAAACACTCCAAACGCTTTGGCAGTTCCTTGCAGCCCAATTCTTCCTGCAAACTGAGGAACCGGGCATAAAGCCCTTGTTTATCGGATAACTTGCTCAGCAGCGAATTTTCGGCATTGGTGCAGGCCATTTGCAGCCATTTTAGGCGCTCGCCTCTGACGTTGTGAGAAATAGCCACCACATGTTTTGCCTGATTCGCCAATACTTCCATCAACAACTCGGCTTCTTCCGGTTGATGGCTGACAATCAATTCATGAGGCGCTTGTTTATCCAGATAATATTGAGGAATAAACGCCTGAACGATAGCGGCCGGATCATGCTCATCGGTTATCTTGGGGAAAAACACCTTATTACCTAAGTGCTGTCCGTTACGGATAAAAAACACCTGAACACAAGCCACACCGGCTTTAGTCGCACAAGCGATAATATCGACGTCGCCACGTTCGCCATGCACGAAATGCTTTTCCAGCACCGACCGCAATCTTGCAATCTGATCCCTAAAACCGGCGGCCTGCTCATATTCAAGATTAGCCGCAGCCTTCTCCATATTGACAATCAATTGATCGATCAACAGACCGCCCTTGCCTTCCAGAAACAACACCGTATTGTCGACATCCTGCGCATAAGCGGCTTTATCGATTAAACCGACGCATGGCGCAGTACAACGCTCTATCTGGTGCTGCAAACAGGGCCTGGAACGGTTGTTATAAATTGAATCGTCGCATTGCCTGATCTGGAAAATTCTTTGCAGCAGTTTAAGGCTTTCCTTGACTGCGCCGATGCCCGGATAAGGGCCGAAATATTTACCTTTTTTCTTTTTTGCACCGCGATGCAAAGTGATCTGGGGAAAATCATGCTCTGTAG
>NZ_SCTW01000035.1 GCF_004322395.1 Methylobacter sp. | reverse complement strand
GTCTACAAGCCTTATAGCGGTAAGCCAACATGAACGTTTTAGTTTCACAATCCGGATTTTGACAACGGTAACGCTGTGTACCCGATGCGCTACGGCCGGACTTCATAATTTGGTTGCTGCCACAATCCGGGCAGGTAATTTCTTGATAACAGGTCATACCCGATATTATATGAGCAAATCACATATTTGATCCATTACCGCAATTCGAATCAGGTCATGGAAAAGGTCAAAACACATACGGAACAACGGCTGCGCAAGCACTTGATGAAGCGTCACAATGTGAAAGACCGGGGAATCGGCGAAGGCCGTTTTCCGAATGTTGAACTGTACCGGCGCTATGGGTTGTATAAAGTTCCGACAGCAGCGGGTTGGCGCGCAGTGCATGCCTTGGTGTGAAGAACATCGGAAAGCCGGGTGCGGGAAAACTGCATGCACGGTTTGATGAGGAAGGGCAGGCGAGAGCCTGCTCTTTACTCTACCCATTGCTGACCCCATTGCTTCTCGGAACGGGTTGCACCTCGATCCCTCCCAGAATTCAGCTAAATAAAAGCTCGACACCCAGTTTGAAGTGTTTGCAGTTATAAACTTACAAAAAGATCAGCTTTGGCTTGCATACATCGGTAATTTTTTAAGCCACAATCCCGATGCAGCTTAAGTTTCTCAATCAAGCTGGATTTTTTGTATGACATCCTGCGAGTTCGCGCTATATACATTCGGCGTTGCTTCTGAGAAGGAAAATGGGAGTGTACGGCTTTGGTTTGGTTTCACTGGAAAATCAGTAGGGCGAAGAATATGCAGAATATTGGGTTAGACTTCGGCTCCATCTTATAGGGCATCTTGAAGATAAATGGCTAAATGAAATTAGTATTGTATACAACATGCCTAAAGATGGGGCTGAAATAGTTTGGAACAAATCGAATAATTAAAAAGTCAGAAAGAGCATCGGCAAGAAGCGTGAAAGCAGCGAATAGATAGCAAATTAACTTTGCTTTCTAAGTATCCATTTTTTAAAAAAAGCTAACGTGAAGAATATTATGAAAATATCTATTGTACGAATAATGGCAGCACTGCTCGTAATTATTGTTTGTGTTGGGTCTGTGGGGTATTACTACTTTCAAAAGCAGCAGCATGAGGAGGAAGAACGGAGAGCGGAAGCTCTTCGGCTTGACTTACTTAACAAGCAACAAATTGCGCAAATTAAAGCGCAACAATTTTCAAGAAATGAGGTAGATAAGTTTTATCCTAGACCTGTGTCAGACTGGAAAGCTACCGAGAAATCGATTTATCAAAAACTTTTATCCGGTGGCAAGTTTGATGTACTTATTGTTCCATTCCAAGTACAAGAGTACGCGTTAGACCGTCCGACTCGTTCCCTTATGACTGCCGAGCTTGCCCTGGCAATATCAGCGGCGCAAAAGACGCATGTGCCGGACTCTTATCTCGTTGCTCGTGCTTTGGGTGATGGGGATCGAGTTCTCGATCCACGCGAGGTTTATAGTTTTGCTGACAAAATAGGCATTAAAAAGATTATTTGGGGATATGTAGGTCATAACCGGGCAAACCAGATGTCGCTAAGTGTTAAGGTAGAAGAGAGAAATTCGAACGGTATTTTCAACGCACAGGCAACATCCTCCTTAAAGAAATTTGAACACATTAGTTTTTCGGATGAGCAGCCTCCGATCGAGATATACCAATCAATGTTGCCGGAAATATTAACCGCACTTGGAGTTGATAATTCGGCACTGACAGCGCCCAAGTCAGAAAGTCGATTTGATGTTGCTGAATTGCCACCATCTCCCTTGGCTATGGTGAATGAAAAGCAAGAGCCGGCACGTGATGCTTTATATTTTCAATTATTGGCGGCTTTAACGCCTCATGATGCTGAAAGAACTCAAGAGCGTTTTGCCGAAAAGTCATTATTAGCGATTCTCAGCATGTCGCCTGATTCTCCAGATTACCGGGTACTAAAGGCTAGAGCATTTATGTTGCTTGGCTTGCGACCCGCTGCACTTCAAGTGCTCGGCGAACCCAAGACTATAGAAGAGAAAGGGCTGGTTGCTGCGCTCAATGGAAACCTACCCGATGTCGAGTTATTCAGTTCTCAAATTAAGCCGAGTATAAAAAAACTGATCGCAAAACTTGATGCCAATAATATCGATAGTGATTATGGCGGGGTTAATAAAAATAAATCAATTGCAGCGGCAAACTCACTGAAATTACAGGGAGAAATGTGGCAGTTTTTGGCTGTGCGTGCTTTTTCCGATCGTGATTATTGGGCACAGTTTAATAACATTCATCTCAAGCAACTGCTTGACAACGAGTTTCCAATTAAAGATTACACGGCTGAAGGATTGGTTCGCGGTACAGCCTCTCTTGGAGATAGTGATAAATTAAAAGTCTTGGCGGATCTTTCTGTAATTAACCATGTACGCAAACTGCTGGAGGTGGATACGGCCAAATGGTGCTGTCAATCAACGCCAGATCGCCTTGCTGCACTGGATTATTTGAATCTCATCGAGGCCCTTGGCGAAAATAATCTGGTGCGGCGTGCATATTTTCTGACAACAGTCCAAGGTGTACCTGAGCAGGCTATTGAATTTCTAGATCGGATTGAATACGTATACAAAAGTCATCCGCAATTTGTACTGGCACGAGCGCAAGCGCAAATGGCTAAAGCTGGTACAGTGGATAGTACAGAAAAAGAAGGACTACTGAAATCGGCATATGAAAATTTTGTTAACGCATTTTATTGGGAACAGGGGCAATCTGTAACATCTGCAACTGCCATTAGCATGAGCACACACACAGACCACAATGACTATGGTTATAATAATTTGTATGTGTCGGACTATCCGTTCCGCGCTTACTATGAATATACCGAACTTAGCGGTGTTGGTGCTAGTGAGAGCAATGCTAAGTCTGCTTTGAAAAACTCGACTTCCGATTTTAAGCCATTTAGTTATCTTTATTATGAATATACAAGGCCGCCCAAGCAAGATGACAAATTTAATGCCTTGCTTAAATCGGTTGAGGGGCGCTTCCAAGGGAACCCAGCTCTGTCGCTACTATTGGCTCAGAACAGCTCCAACAACGGAGACATTCAGGCGGCTGAGAAATATTACCGAGATAGCATCAAGGCAGCCCCCTTGTCGTGGGATGCTTATATAGAATTAGGCAACCTTCTTATCGAACAAGGCCAATTAGAGCAGGCATCCAAGCTCTTTATGAATTACCCCGCCTTTCAAAAAGACACCAATGCTAATCCAGTACGTATTTCCAATGATGCATATCAGGCAGGTTCGAGGTTGTATTGGATAGGTGAGTTTGCTCTAGCAACACCACTTTATGAGTTGGCGTCTAGGCAAGAAACCGGCTCAGCAGCTGACCTGACTAGCCGTCTCCGTCTAAAGTTGATCAATGGTGATTATCGTGGTGCGTTATTAGGTAGCCTAGAGCGTGCTCAACGTTACAATGATTCTTATGCATACCGAGACTTTCTCGGAATGCTTCACGCTATGGGTGCATCGAAGGAAGCATGGGATGCGTTTAATGTATTGGGGGATCAATTTAATAACCAGCACATTTGGGAAACGGCGCTGGTAGGACATCGTAAAGAGGGAAAATCCGAGGGTGAAATTATTGCTTGGGTAAAACAAAGCAAAGACTCCAACCACGCGGGTAAGTACCTATTGCGGGCAGGTGTGACAGATCGTATTCCCAGCAAGGAATTCGCAACTTTTTTAACAGAAATTGCAGAACCCGTATGGAAACTTGATTATGGAAACAAACCTGGGAACGACTATTTTGACGGGCTTATTGTTCAGTTAATTAATGATGGGAAACAATTGATAATTCTTGGCCCACAAAGCCATGAGAGCGGAACTCTCCCCCTCGACATGTATAAGAACACAAAAAAAACTCAGGTAAAGTCCCATCTTTCTTATTTCGCTGATGCGTACCGGGCAATCCGTACCAACGATTTTTCTTCAGCACACGCGTTACTGCAGGAGGCTTCAAATCTTTACAAGCTGTCTATGGAGCAACATAGCTACTTGCTCCCCTATTACGCATTTGCTGCGGCAAAAATGGGGGATGCTCCTGCGGTTGAAAAATATATGGCAGATTTTACCGTTTGGGAGAAGAGTTTCGATTATTTCCTGGCAAAAGCCATCATTTCCGGCATTGCCGGAAAAACGGAAGAGTCGGTAAAGTTTCTTAAGAGCGCGCTTTATAAACGGCCTTTTACCGAAGAACGTCCACTACAAACGGAATATCAATATGCGGAAATTTGTGAGTTGTTATATGAAGCCACCGGAAATTCAGCATATAAAGAGATAGCGTTGGATTGGGCAAAGAAGAATCAAAAATTTCAGCCTTGGTTTGCGTGGGCTTACGCAATGGAAGCAAAGCTTTCTAATAATAAGGCAGAACGTAAGCGGGCAATTGCCATGGCGTTTTACCTTGATCCTCAATCTGAGCGGCTAGGCGGAATTCCCCAGAAAGAAAGAGAAGCTGCTGTGAAAGAATTCGGTAGACAAAACCCATTCCTTAGGAAAAAAGCAGGAGAAAATGAGTCGAGCTCCCCGCGGCAAGCTAAGCTTGGCATTTCTTTGCTAAGTGCATAGACGTGGTCATGCATAGATGTGAAGTGAAAAAAGGGGGGCAGGTTACATTACGAACAAAAAGTAACCTGAACATCCCGCTTATATTTTCAACCGATATTTAAATAACATCATTTATTTTCGTAGGCTTTTTCATCTCGCAGCATTTTGAATATCACGCGACACAGTTGTCTTCCTAATGCGCGAACCGCTTGATTATGCTTTTTGCCTTCAGCTCGTTTCTTTTCGTAGTATCGTTTGGATTCTTCGACATGTCGACGGTGATGATCCACTGCG